>JAMCZP010000331.1:0-3405 GCA_023485185.1 Gammaproteobacteria bacterium | reverse complement strand
TAGATTCTGGAACATGGGGCCTCTCTGCCTCCGGCATTTCCGCCATCCATGGCGGTCAGATGGCGACTTGCCCTGGTCGGTTGCAGTAGCGTTGCTGGCACTCTCCCATGGAGACTCACAGCATGAGCGCGTATAATCTTTCCACTATTTAGTCCAGGGCGTGCGCGCCATCGGCAGTGACGGAGGCAGAGAGGCCCCATGTTCCAGAATCTAAGTGAGCGTCTTTCCCAGACGCTAAAGTCGATTAAGGGCCAGGCTCGCCTGACCGACGACAATATTAAAGATACCCTGCGCGAAGTGCGTCGCGCACTGCTTGAGGCCGATGTGGCACTGCCGGTCATCAAGGAATTTATTGAACGCGTGCGCGAGCGTGCGGTTGGCCAGGAAGTATCCAAAAGCCTTTCGCCAGGCCAGCAGTTCGTCAAAATTGTCCAGCAAGAGCTGGAAGCGATCATGGGCGAAGCCAACGACGGCTTTGTGCTTAAGGGCTCGCCTGCCGTTGTAGTGATGGCTGGTCTACAGGGCGCGGGTAAAACCACCTCTGTTGCCAAGCTTGCCCGCTATTTGCGCGAGCGCGAGAAGAAGAAAGTGCTGGTGGTGTCTGCCGACGTCTATCGTCCGGCGGCCATTGATCAGCTAGAAACCCTGGCGAAAGAAGTCGCAGTGGATTTCTTCCCCTCTCGCTCTGATCAAAAGCCGGTCGCGATTGCTGAAGCGGCGATTAAGCACGCCAAGATCCAGTTCCACGATGTGGTATTGATCGATACTGCCGGTCGCTTAGCCATTGATGAAGCGATGATGGCGGAAATCCAGGCGCTGCACAAAGCAGTCTCGCCCCAGGAAACGCTGTTTGTGGTCGACGCCATGACCGGCCAAGATGCCGCGAATACGGCTAAAGCGTTCAGTGAAGCGCTGCCGCTGACCGGTGTTATCTTGACCAAGGCGGATGGTGATGCCCGTGGTGGTGCGGCCTTATCGGTGCGTTATATCACCGGCAAGCCTATCAAGTTCATGGGTGTCGGTGAGAAAGTCGATGCTCTAGAGCCGTTCCACCCCGACCGGGTCGCTTCACGAATCCTGGGTATGGGCGACATGCTGTCGCTGATTGAGGAAGCCGAACGCACCGTCGATAAATCCAAAGCCGAACAGCTGGCCAAGAAGGTCAAAAAAGGCGATGGGTTTGATCTGGAAGATTTCCGTGACCAGCTACAGCAGCTCAAAAAAATGGGTGGCATGGGCGGTCTGTTAGGCAAGCTGCCTGGCATGGGGCAGATGGCTGAAATGGCCCAAGGCCCCGGCCCTGAGAAGGAGCTTGGCAAACTCGAAGCGCTGATTAATTCAATGACGCCTAAAGAGCGCCGCAAGCCTGATATTATCAACGGTTCGCGCAAACGCCGCATTGCCGCTGGCGCAGGCCTGCAGGTGCCAGATCTGAATCGCCTGCTTAAGCAGCACAAGCAGATGCAGAAGATGATGAAGAAAGCGGGCCAAAAGGGCGGCATGCAGAAAATGATGCGTGGTATGTCGGGAATGATGGGCGGCGGAGGCCCAGGCGGCCCAGGAGGTCCCGGCGGAATGGGTGGCCCAGGCGGTATGGGAGGCATGGGCGGTATGGGTGGTCCAGGCGGCTTACCCCGGCGCTAAAACAGCAATCTTAAAGCGCGGATGGGCTTGGTGAGGTTGACTGCCTGTGAGTTTTCTGGCTGTCAGGCTTTCCAAGCCGAGCGCATTTGCGTAGAATGCGGCCTCTTCATGCGTGGGTGTTGCCTGAAATACGCCAAAACGTAACGGTAACGCCACTCAATGAAGGCCTTAATGGCACGAAGCGAGCCCTGTGCAAGCCTAGGTGTCAAGAAAACAGCACGAAGAGTGTTTCGGTAGCGGTTAGCGCTATGACCACACTCTCGTAACCTCAACCGAAGGATAGTTATCGTATGGTTACCATTCGTTTGGCCCGTGGTGGCGCCAAGAAGCGTCCCTTTTACCACCTGACTGTTACTGATTCGCGTAATGCACGTGATGGTCGTTTCATCGAGCGTGTTGGCTTCTTCAACCCGGTTGCCCGTGGTCAAGAAGAGCGTCTACGCGTTGATTTAGACCGCGTTGTTCATTGGCAGAGCCAAGGCGCCCAGGTTTCTGGTCGTGTTGCTGAGCTGCTTAAAGAAGCACGCAAACAGGCCTAAGCCTGCTGTGTGGGTCCTTTATGTGGAATAAATTGAGTGCTGTGGCTAGCTGAGGTCGTCAATGTCGCGTTTTGAAATAAGCCAAACTGACGACACCCATGTGGTGCTAGGCAAGCTGACTAGCCCTTATGGGGTGAAAGGTTGGCTCAAGGTGTACTCCTACACTAGCCCGATAGACAGCATTCTAGAGTACCCGGAATGGTGGGTGCGCCAAGGTGAAACGCTTGCGCGCATAAACATTGTTCAGGGACGTCGGCAGGGCAAAGGACTTGTAGTGCAACTGCAAGGGGTCGATGACCGTAGCGCGGCTGAAGCATTAGCCCAAACGGACATCCTGATGCCCAAACAGGCACTGCCTGAGCTTTCTGACGACGAGTATTATTGGCATGAGCTTGAAGGCATGGTGGTCTTCACTCAGGCTGGCGAGCGGTTAGGACGGGTAAGCTATCTGTTCGAAACCGGTGCCAACGATGTCATGGTAGTTCGCGGCGATTCTGATGCAATCGACAAGCGCGAGCGGCTGTTACCGTTTTTGCCCGATGATGTCATTGTCGAAATCAGTACTCAAGAGGGCCGCATGGTCGTCAATTGGGATGCTGACTTTTGACCAAACTTATGAACAGTTTGAGTAATGATGTTTCTGCTGACTCAATAGAGCCAGGGCTTTGTGAAAACGAGCTTTGTGAAAACGAGCTTGGTGAAAGCGA
The DNA here is from genome assembly GCA_023485185.1 of Gammaproteobacteria bacterium. The sequence goes on along the minus strand of JAMCZP010000331.1, from coordinate 515 downwards.
AATAGCGTCGCCTGCTATGTGGATTGGCGTGGTGTCACTGTTTCCCGAGATGTTCGACGCGCTAACGCAGCAAGGCGTGGTCGGCAGAGCGGTAGAGAAGCAGCGCATCGCACTAGAGTTTTGGAATCCGCGTGATTACGCCACTGATCGTCACCGCAGCGTAGATGATCGCCCCTATGGCGGTGGTCCAGGCATGTTGATGAAAGTCGACACCCTACGCGCAGCGATCTTTGCCGCCCGCGAGCGGGCGCAACAAGCCACCGGCCTGGTGCCGACGGTGATCTATCTCTCGCCCCAAGGGCGCAAGTTAGATCAGCAGGGCGTTCAAGCACTGGCTTCCGCCGGACCTTTAGTGGTTGTGGCAGGGCGCTATGAAGGCATTGATGAGCGCGTGGTGGAAAGTGACATCGACGAAGAGTGGTCGATTGGTGACTATGTGCTGAGCGGCGGTGAACTGCCAGCGATGGTGCTGATTGATGCAGCGGCAAGGCTGATTCCCGGCGTACTGGGTCATC
>JAMCZP010000053.1 GCA_023485185.1 Gammaproteobacteria bacterium | reverse complement strand
AGGTATGGCCGATTCGTCGGCAAAAAGCGATCAAGGAATTACTCACAGCTCTCCTACGTCATTGACGTTAACTAAAGTGACATAACTAACTAAACACATTTTAAGCATTTGCTTCATTCAATACGTCGTACGCTGGTAAAGCTCGGTAGACCACCATCCCAATGCATCCATACAGCGAAGGCACGCCCCACAATATTCTCTTCAGGCACAAAGCCCCAGTAACGGCTGTCGTTAGAGTGATCACGATTGTCGCCCATGGTGAAGTAGTGCCCTGCTGGGACTTCTACTTCACGCATTTGCGGGCCAGGGTCACGGGGATTGTTATAAATTAGGTGACGTGATTCGCCGAGACGCTCTTCTAATAATAGCTGCTCGGGCGAACCCGCGGGCCCCTCTTCGATCAGCTCTTTGACTACCGGCTCGCCATTAACATAAAGCTGCTTCCCCTCATAACGAATGAGATCACCCGGCATGCCTACCACACGCTTGATGAAATTGACTGAGGGCTCGTCGGGGAAACGGAACACCATGACATCACCCCGCTCAGGGTCGTCCACTTCAAGGAAACGAGTATTCACCACCGGTAAGCGCAGCCCATAAGCAAATTTATTAACTAAAATAAAGTCACCTACTTCCAGCGTAGGGCGCATCGAACCAGAGGGAATCTGAAACGGCTCGATGATAAAGCTGCGCACCACCAACACCACTAAAAGCACCGGAAAAAACGAGCGTGCATAATCGACAGGCCACGGCTCTTTTAGTAGCTTTTCGCGAGTCGGCTCATCTAACCCTTCCTGGGTATTGGCATCCGCCGTTGCAACACGCTGACGACGCTTAGGCTTTAATAGCAATACGTCCAGCAGATAAATAACGCCCGAGAGCGCCACGGCGATTACCAGTAGTAATGAAAAATCCATGGGTTTTGTTCTTTCCTAGTCGTTTACCTTGAGCACAGCAAGGAAGGCATCCTGGGGAATTTCCACACGCCCCACTTGTTTCATGCGTTTCTTACCCGCTTTCTGTTTTTCAAGCAGCTTCTTCTTACGGCTGACATCGCCGCCATAACACTTGGCCGTTACATTTTTGCGCAGCGCCTTTACGGTTGAACGTGCCACGACTTGGCCCCCAATGGCAGCCTGAATCGCCACATCAAACATTTGACGCGGGATCAGTTCTTTCATTTTCTCAACTAATATCCGACCACGACTATGAGCGTGATCGCGGTGAATGATGACCGCGAGTGCGTCCACCTTGTCACCGTTGATCAGTACGTCCAGACGCACCAACTTGGCTGCTTCAAAGCGTTCGAAGTTGTATTCCAGCGAAGCATACCCCTTGGAGATAGACTTCAGGCGATCAAAGAAATCCATGACCACTTCAGACATAGGCAATTCGTAGGCCAACTGAATTTGATTACCCAAAAACTGCATATCCCGCTGAGTGCCACGGCGCTGCTCACACTCAGCAATTACGTTACCCACATACTCTTGAGGAACCAGAATGCTCGCGCGAACGATCGGCTCACGCATTTCGTCCACATCAGCCATATCAGGTAGTTTGGATGGATTGGAGACGTAGTTGACGTCACCATTTTTCATTGCTAACTCATAGACAACCGTAGGTGCGGTGGTGAGCAGGTCAATATCATACTCACGCTCCAACCGTTCCTGGATAATCTCCATGTGCAGCGTGCCAAGAAAGCCGACCCGAAAACCAAAGCCCAGGGCATCAGAATTCTCTGGCACATACTCAAGTGAGGCATCGTTAAGCGCCAGCTTTTCAAGCGCATCACGAAAATCTTCGTAATCATCCGCACTCACCGGGAACATACCCGCATAAACCTGCGGTTTCACTTTTTGGAAACCTGGCAAACGTGGTACATCGGGCGTTTTGGTGTGGGTAATGGTATCGCCCACTGGCGCACCGTGAATCTCTTTGATACCAGCGACAATAAAACCTACCTCACCGGCACGCAGGATATCGGTCTGCTTACGCGCAGGGGTGAAAATCCCCACTTCCGTAGCCCCCCAGTCACGACCCGTTGATTTAATACGGATTTTATCGCCTTTGCGTAGCGTGCCATCAAATAATCGTACCAACGAGACAACACCAAGGTAGTTATCAAACCAAGAGTCGATAATCAGTGCCTGCAAAGGCGCATCTGGATCGCCCTTAGGGGGTGGGATATCCCGCACTAAACGCTCAAGTAGGGCGTCGATTCCAATCCCGCTTTTGGCAGATACTTGGCAAGCGTCAGTCGCATCAAGGCCTATGATTTCCTCGATCTCTTGGGCAACCTTGTCGCAATCCGCTTGGGGCAAATCAATTTTGTTAAGCACCGGCAGAACCTCTAGCCCCTGCTCGATAGCGGTATAACAGTTGGCTACGGACTGAGCTTCCACGCCCTGCGCCGCATCAACTACTAATAACGCCCCTTCACAGGCGTAGAGCGAGCGCGACACTTCGTAGGAGAAGTCGACGTGCCCAGGAGTGTCAATAAAGTTGAGCTGATAAACCTGACCATCGGCAGCGGTGTAATCCAGCGTGACCGATTGCGCTTTAATGGTAATACCACGCTCACGCTCAATGTCCATAGAATCAAGTACTTGCTCTTTAAGCTCACGCTCGGTCAACCCTTCACAGGTCTGGATAAGACGATCTGAGAGCGTCGATTTACCGTGGTCAATGTGCGCAATGATAGAGAAGTTACGTATATGCTTGAGCTTTCCGTTGGGAATGTCTTGGGACATCGAGTCTGTTCTGCCTTAGTGGTACGCAAGCGGCCTTACAAGCAGACCGCTTCGAGAATTCGAAGCTCGAAAACAGCAGCCGTTCGAACTGAATGGGCTATTTTCGACAAAAAGATAATCGCTATTGTAGCGATATGCGCTGGATAGGAACAGCTGTCCGGCGAGAACCGCCGGACAAGAGATGAAAAAAGTGATTATTCTAGACGTAGTGCCACGAACAGAGAGCGTCCCTCACGGAACAGACGCATTGGAATCGCACGATCATTGGGTAGGCTTTCAACAATCTGCACCAGCTCCTCCGATGAAGAGACACTGCGATGGTCAATGCTCACCAGGACATCGCCAGGGCGGATACCGGCGGTTGCTGCCACGCTGTCTGGCTCTACCTGACGAACTTCTACGCCACCCTGGATGTTGAGCTGTTCGCGCATAGCATCGTCAATTTCTACCACCATTAGACCCAGGCGCACCTGATTATTACCACTGACTTGCTCGGTCTCGCTTTCTGCATTTGGCCAGCTACCCAGCTCCACCGACTCAGAAATCTCTTCACCATCACGCATTAATGTGAGTTCGACTTCACTTCCTGGAGCACCTCGGCCAATCAAACGTGGCAAGCTGCTTGAGCGATCAACCTCTTCGCCATTTACCTCTAAGATAACGTCTCCCGCTTGAAGACCACCTCTGGCCGCAGGCCCGTCTGGATCAAGGTCGGCAATTAAAGCACCTATCGCATCGTCCATACCGAAAGACTCTGCCAAGTCCCGCGATACGGGCTGAATCATTACGCCTAACCATCCGCGGTTAACCCGCCCATCTTCACGCAATTGATCCGCTACATCCATGGCTACATTGATGGGAATGGCAAACGATACCCCCATAAAACCACCGCTGCGAGTAAAGATTTGCGAATTAATACCGACTACTTCACCGTCCAGGTTAAACAGCGGACCACCGGAGTTACCGGGATTAATGGCCACATCGGTTTGAATAAAGGGTACGTACGCGTCACGTGGCAAGGTACGATTAATCGCACTCACAATGCCTGCAGTGACTGAGTGATCAAAACCAAAAGGTGAGCCTATAGCAGCAACCCATTCTCCCACTCTGAGCGCGTCTGAATCGCCTAGATTGAGCGTCGGCAAGTCGCTGGCATCAATTTTTAATAACGCCACATCAGTTTGCGCGTCGCTGCCAATAAGCTCTGCACTCATCTCACGCCGATCATTGAGTCGCACGAGAATTTCATCAGCGTCTTGAACCACGTGCGCATTGGTCATCACGTAGCCATCATCGCTAATGATGAAACCAGAACCTAGAGATTGGCGCTCTTCACTACGACCTTGGCCATTACCAGGTGGTGATGGGAAGCTATCGCCAAAGCCATCTCCAAAGAAATGGCGGAAAATCTCAGGAATTTCCTGTCCACCAAAACTAGGAGCACTGCTACGTTGAACCGTTCTACTAGTTGAAATATTAACTACCCCAGGGGCCGCCTCTTCGACTAGCTCGGTAAAATCCGGCAAGTTCTGCGCATTAGCGACGGGTCCTAGGGTTAGCAATGCAACAACGCATACCCATAAAGTGGATGGGAGAACCAAGCGTTTCATGCAAGCGCTCCTACTTAAAGTGATAGTGATCAAAAGCGACGCAACTCATAGTGAGGTGCAGGACAACTAACTGACCAAGCACGGGCGAAAGCGTTCAATTTGCCCACGCAATAGATATTTAACACTGATAGCGCCACTTACCAAGGTAACAAAAAAGGTCAACGGAGCAAGCCAAACAGTATCACTTAATAGCGAAACTAAGCCGGATAGTAGTAATGCTGCAATAAGAGGCAGGGCATAAACACAAAAAGCCAGCAGCGTAATAGAGATACGCGGCAAGCTAATCGTGACATGACTTCCTATAGGGTAAAGCTTCTCAACTTTCGCAAGCTTGTTCGGCACAGCAATGGCAATACGCTGACTGCGCCGCCGGGACAGCAGACCTAAACCACATCCGCGACCTTGAGCGCACTGCTCGCAGCTTTGTTGAGCAGATATCTCGACGACCAGACCATGAGCGGCATACTCCACAACACTACCGGTGCGTAACAGTGAAGAGCAGGAATCGGACACTACCATTTAATTTCTCGGTTGTTATTGTTGCAAACTCTCTTCATCGAAAGTAATTAAGCTAACAATACGCTGAAGAGTGGCGACAGGTAACTCACCAATGGCCACTAACTGCCAGCGACCCTCGTTAGTGGTGTAGTGCTGAATAGCCACAGCAGAAACTCCCAATTGCTGAACACCCTCTTGCAGATCGTTAGTGTCTTCAGAAGAAAGAGACTCAACAAAAATACTCACCGTGGCTAGGCCGTCGCTATACACACGTTGGTGAACATCGCCCTTTGAAAATGTAATTGGTTGGGCAACAAATCCATCAGGCAACCATGTCGCATGCCAGTGTGTATTTGAAGCTACTTGAGGCGCGTCGACGAGCACACTACCGGTATATTTTTCGGGCGACTGTAACTGAGTAATTTGGAAGGTCTCAATGACCCGGCCTTGCCGATCATTAAGCACTTGTTTGAGCAGCAGCCCGGTGTCGCGATCTATCCACCACTCGTGGGCAAAGCGCCACTCATCAAGCGGTTCAAAATCGAGTTTTACAGCATCTCTGCCTGCTACGCGGGCATTCTCTTCAAGCTCAATCGTGTAAAGCTGATCAAGATGCGCCGCCCATTTCGCGGGCGAAGGTAGATCACCATTGCTGTTCTCTTCGGTCCAGGCCAACCTTCCTACTGGCGAGCGTCTTTCGATGCTGACAGAAGGACCATCAAGGTACTGCACTACCTGTTGGCGAACCCCATCCTGAATTCGGTGCGAAAGCGCTAATGTTCTTACTCCCACTGCATCAATCGCTACAGCTCTTGCTTGAAAAGCATAACAGTGGCTAGCCCATAAACCGCGCTCAAGCCACTGTATCGCATTATCAGGCGTTTCTGCCTGAAGCGTTCCAGCACAATCATAGCCCACAATACTTTCTGAGCCTTCCGCATATAGTGGGGGTGAAAATAGCCCCACCACTACTGCCAACACCCATACGGGCTTAGCTCGCCAGGAAACTATCACTCTAGGCATTCCCATTTTGAGCATTCCCTACCCACCTAGTGAACACATTCGCAAGAGGTGGCACTTGTCTTAGCGTTGACCTAGAGGCTCAGTAACTGCCGAAGATCGCATTAAGGGCATCCAACTATCACCACTACCGTAAGCCGCACTTTGCGTATGTTGCTCTAAGTAGGTTTGCAGTAAACGAATTTGGTCTACATCAATATTAGTGCCTTGCGAGGCACTAACACCTTGCGACGCCTGTGCAGAGAAGCCAGCATCACTAACATTCATAAGGCCACGTTGAGTCGACTGCCCGCTTAGGCGAAATGGAGTAGGCTCGAACATCGGCATCTCAGTACGCGAAGTGACAGCAGGTTGTGACCCAAGATTTACTGGCTGTACCTGCGCAGCGTTAGTGCCACCAGGAGATGTTGTAGCGATCCCGCCACCAGTTTGGCTGACGGAGGAGTCGTTACCAAAAAACTGTACGCCAGTAATAACCATTAGCGAGACAGCGGCAGCAACACCTGCACCACGAGCAAAGGAGATTCCTCCCGTACGCGTCGTCACATGGATGCGGTCGTCGTCGGCCATAGGTACGGGCTCATCACGCAACCTAGCCATAATACCAGCCGAAAGATCGACGCTTACATCAACTCCCCGTTCACGCTGCATCATGCTGCGTGCAAGGTGGTAACGCCGCCAGGTGTCTGCAGCGTCAGCATCATTTGGCAGTGCCTTCAACACTCGGCGCAGCTCAAGATCATCACTTTCACCATCCATTAACACCGAAAGTGATTCCC
>JAMCZP010000362.1 GCA_023485185.1 Gammaproteobacteria bacterium | reverse complement strand
AACGCAACCAGGGGCCGGCCGCCCTTAAGGCTGCCGAGACAACGCTGCTGGAACTGGCAGCGCAGAGCAAGGTAGTCAGTGACGCCTATTCCGACGGCCTGCCGGCAGGGGCGAGCATTCGCCTTGATATTGATCGCCAGAAAGCCGAAGCGCTTGGGGTGTCGTTCGCCAACATTAGCGACATTCTATCTACCGCGATGGGGTCGTCCTACATCAACGATTTCCCGAATGAGGGCAGAATGCAGCAGGTGATTATGCAAGCGGATGCGTCAGCACGCATGCAGGTGGACGATGTGCTCAAGCTGCATGTGCTGAATAGCCGGGGAGGCATGGTGTCGCTCTCAGAGGTGGTGACACCGGTATGGGACGAAACACCGCTACAAATGGTGCGCTACCTGGGCTATCCCGCCACCAGTATTTCCGGCAGCGCGGCGACAGGTGCTTCCACCGGTGACGCCATGGCTGAGATGGAGCGTTTGGCGCAGCAACTTCCGCCCGGCTTCACCGTGGCCTGGACGGGGCAGTCCCTTCAGGAACGCCAGTCAGAAGCCCAGGCGCCAATGCTGGTGGCGCTATCCATCCTGGCGGTGTTTCTGGTGTTAGCCGCGCTCTATGAGAGCTGGACTATTCCGCTGTCGGTCATTTTGGTGGTGCCGTTGGGGCTGCTGGGAGCGGTGGCCGCCATGTTGCTGCGTGACCTGCCTAACGATGTGTTCTTCAAAGTGGGGATGGTCACCGTGATCGGGCTGTCGGCGAAAAACGCGATCCTTATCGTAGAGTTTGCAAAACAGTTGCGTGAGCAAGGGAAGGGGCTGATAGAAGCCGCAGTGGAAGCCGCCCGCCTGCGCCTGCGACCGATTCTGATGACTTCACTCGCTTTCGGCTTGGGGGTGGTGCCGTTGATGGTGGCGTTTGGTGCCAGCGCCAATACTCAGCATGCGATAGGGACGGGCGTGTTCGGCGGCATGGTCAGCGGAACGCTGCTAGTGATTCTCTTCGTCCCAGTGTTCTTTGTGTTCGTGATAGGCCTACAGGAGCGCGTTAGTGGCTGGCGTGCGGCTCGTCGCCCTTCATCATTACAACCCGATAACGATATAGAGCATTAATGCCATGCGACGACTGATGCTACCCACGCGCTAACGCTGTCGGCGCTCACTGTGCCAGATGCTACGCCAGTAGCAGCGTCGGAAGTGACATCCACTGTTTAGGAGTTAAGTGTTTAATGTTTTCTGCTATCCCACAACGTTGGCTAGTGCTGTTTGCCGTCATGCTGGCGTTTCTGCCTGTTGTCATCGATATGACGATTCTGCACGTTGCGGTGCCAGTGCTGACGCCAGCGCTGGGTGCCACGGGTACTGAGGTGCTGTGGATCATCGATGTCTACCCGTTGCTGATGGCGGGCCTGCTAGTGCCGATGGGCACGCTGGCTGATCGAATCGGCACGCGCCGTGTGCTGCTGACCGGCCTCTTGGTATTCGGGGTGGCGTCACTTCTGGCCGCGTTCTCGACGACACCTGCCATGTTGATCGGTGCCCGAGTGCTGCTCGCCATGGGTGGATCGATGATCATGCCCTGTGTGTTGGGTGTCATCCGCAAAACCTTCGAGGACGAGCGCGAGCGTGCGATGGTGCTTGGCCTGTGGGGAACGGTGGGGGCCGCCGGTGCCGCAGTGGGCCCCTTGATTGGTGGTGCCTTGCTGGAGCATTACTGGTGGGGCTCGGTGTTCCTCATTAATGTGCCCATCATGCTGGTGGTGGCGCCGGTCGTTTATGGCCTGCTGCCGCGCCGCGAGGCGACGACACCAGGCAAGTGGTCTTTTGGTCAGGCGTTGATTTTGCTGGTCGGTATCATGTCGGTGGTCTTCTGCATCAAGTCCGGGATGGGAGCAGGGCAGCCACTATGGCGTACTGGATGGGTGCTCTTCGGGGGAGTAGTCCTGCTAGCGTGGTTTACACGTATTCAGTTGCGTTCGGTGATGCCGATGCTGGATCTATCACTCTTTCGCCATCCGACCATTGTCGCCGGTATGGTAATGGCGCTCGTGGCCGCTGGTGCCCTGGCCGGTGTTGAGCTGACGCTGGCGCAAGAGCTTCAATATGTGCTGGGCAAGACGCCGTTGCAGGCCGGTCTTTTCATGGTGCCTATCATGGCGGCGGCTGCCGTCGGTGGGCCGATTGCAGGCTACCTTTCCAACCGGTTTGGCTTAAGACTGGTGGCCAGTTTATCGATGGCGTTCGCGGCAGCCGCGTTGGGTTATCTGGCGCAGGCGGACTTACACGCGCCTGACTGGACAGTGCCAACAGCGTTGGCCGTGCTGGGGCTAACGCTGAGCATTGGACTGACCGCTTCCTCGATTGCCATTATGGGGGCCGTGGACGCCAGTAAAGGAGGGGCTGCTGGCTCTTTGGAAGCCACTGGATACGAGCTGGGCAGTGGGCTAGGCATCACTCTGTTTGGGGTTTTCATGGCGAGCATATATAGCAGCACCATTGTACTGCCGCCAGACTTGGAGCCAGCCCTCGGTGCACAGGCCGCGCGCTCAATGAGCGACAGCGTTGTGGTGGCACAAGGGCTCGATGCAGATAAAGCGGATGCCCTGATTATAGCCGCGAAGGCGGCGTTCTCCACCACGCACTCAATCCTGCTCACCGCTGCTGCGATTCTCATCGCATTACTGTCGGTGGTAGTGTTTTTGATGCTGGGGAGCCACTCAGACAAAGTGGGAGCGCATAAGTGATGTTGGTCGGGCTCTGGCAGATCTATGTGGTTCTCGCTACGGTGCTAGCTATCAAAGTGAGCATGGCGGGTTGCCTAGTCAGCCTCATGTGCGTGTATTACTGAACGCGAATTGCTCTTAAATTTAAAAAGTAAAAGCGTTACCTGTTTTAAGCTCTGTGCTTTCCGGCAGACTGTGATTGCATTGAGCTCGCGAGCACTTTCCATAGGTGCTCAGCGGCAGGAGTGAACCTTCTCCCTTGGCTACGTATGAGGTGGCAGGTAGCAGTATGCGATAAAGGATGTTCGACTGGGATCGCAACGATATCTCCACGATCAACCAGCGGGCGGGCAGATTGCCGCGTCATGAAGGCTATACCTAGTCCTGATATTGCGAGCGCAATAGCTGTTGAAAAGTGATTGCACTGGTAAGCAGGCAGCGGGGCTAAGCGTTGGCTGCTGAACATTTCATTGATGTACTGTTGAATGCCGAATTGTTCTGCCATAAAAATCAATCGCTGGGGAGCCAGGGTTTCAAGCGTAATGGCTTCAAGACCTGCCAGGACATGGTGTGGCGGCACGATGGCACAGATGGGGCCGCGGTTAAAACTGCGAACCATCACAGGAGGGTCGCCTAATGGACCAAAGCTGATCGCCATGTCCACTTTGCCCCGCAGCATCATGTTGATTGTTTCACTCATGTTGCCAGAGTGAATATCTACAAACACATCAGGGTAATCTGCGCTGAACTGTTGGAGAGGTCCTTCCACAAACTCACTGATCATACCCTGCCCGACCCGCAGGCTGACACTGCCTCGACGTAAGTGACGCATATCCTGCAGTGTCTCGGCTAGCTGACGCCGCCGATATAACATTTCCCGGTGGTGTTCGATCAGTAGCTTCCCTGCCTGGGTCACCGTGACGTTTCTTCCCTGTTTTTCGAGCAAGGGGATTTGCAGATGGCGCTCAAGCAGTGCTATTTGGCGGCTGATGGCCGAAGGGTTGACGCCGACCGATTCGGCTGCCGCTCTAACGCCCCCGTGCAGGGCAACCTCGTAAAGGTAAGCCAGCCGATGTTCGGTAATTCCCTGATCCATGCGTTGTTGCACCATTCTCTTTATCCTTCCTCGGCTTCTTAACCGTTGCTTTGAACGCAACGATTCAGCTGCGCACTTCTTATTCTTTCCTTGTTACGCCACTCACATACTGACCGTGCGCTTATTTAATAGCACAACGCTGTTTTGGGTTGCTGCCGTTTAGAGTCCGTCATTCTTATTCGAGAGGCTATATGAATACCCTTCACACTTATCTGCAAGAGCATCAGCGTTTTATTCTCGATGATATTGAAGCGTTAGTACGTGCTGAATCGCCATCCAATGATAAAGCCGCAGTGGACGCCTGTGGTCAATTGTTGCGTCGGTTATTTCAAGACCGACTCCAATGTCAGGCGGAAACGTTCCCACAAACTGAAAAGGGCGACCATCTTGGCTTCACGCTAGGTGAGGGGGATCGTCAGATTCTTATTTTGGGGCATTTCGACACGGTTTGGGATATCGGCCGACTCGCTATCCGCCGTGAGACGGACAAGTTTTACGGTCCCGGCATTCTGGATATGAAAGCAGGTATTGTTCAAGCCATTTGGGCCGTCAAAGCACTCGTTGAATTTGATGCGCTTCCCGATGCCCGCATTCGTTTTCTATGTACCAGTGACGAGGAGTTAGGTAGCCCTTCTTCGCGACAACGAATTGAAGAGGAGTCGGTGGCTAGCGATGTGGTGCTGGTTGTTGAACCTGCTACGGCGAATGGCAGCGCTTTGAAAACGGCACGTAAAGGCTCGGGACGCTTTTATATGCATATAACGGGTAAAGCGGCCCATGCGGGCAATAACCCTGAAGATGGGGTGAGTGCGATTGAGGAACTGTCCCACCAGATTCAGTACTTACATAGCCTAGCCGACCCCAGCCTGGGAACCACCGTGAATGTTGGGATGGTAAGTGGCGGTGGCCCGCTTAATGTCGTGCCGGAGAAAGCCGAGTTAGGTATTGATGTTCGGGTAACGACGCTAGAAGAAGCCGAGCGACTCTACAATGCCATTTATCAAAGTACCCCATTTCATCCCAGTGTAACGCTAACCGTTAGCGGTGACATGACACGTCCGCCGATGGAGCGCACACATGCAACGGCTCGTCTATTTGAACTTGCCCAGCACGCTGCCCGTGCAGTCGGCATTGAGCTTACGGAAGCCTCGGTAGGCGGAGGAAGCGACGGCAATTTCGCTGCAGCCAAAGGTATTCCCACCCTTGATGGGCTGGGCGCAACCGGCGCTGCCCCCCATGCGGAGTATGAGCACATCGAAATAGCCTCAATTGTACCGCGTGCGGCGATGCTGGCGGCGTTGATACGGCAGGTCTGATACGCCATCAGCTGTTTATCAATGCGAAATATAAATAACTATACGGAAAAATATTCAGGAAATTTCAACGTGAAAACTAGATCAACACAACGAATGGCCATGCCCGATGCCTTTGTGATTCTGTTTGGGTTATTACTGGTGGCGTGGCTATTGAGTTTCTTTATTCCCTCGGGCCAGTTTGAGCGAACTACAGAGGGGCGGCCTACGGTTATTCCTGGCAGTTTTCATCTGGTGGAATCTAGCGGCCTTAATTTTTTCGATATTTTTCTTTCTATTCAGAGCGGTTTTATCAGCTCAGCAAACCTAATTGCTTTAGTTCTGGTAATGGGCGGTGCGATTGCTGTAGTGGAGTCTACCGGTGCGATCAATGCGGGTATCAAAAGCCTGGTTGATAAAGCCCGGGGGCGTAAATATCTGCTCGCGATTGTGGTGTCTTTTGTATTTGGCGTGGTATCTGCCATTGGCGTTGGGTCGAATGCCGTTATTGCCTTTATTCCGCTGGGTATCGTGTTGGCACGAGCGCTTAAGTTAGATGCGATCGCGGGGATCGCCATTGTCTATCTGGGCTATTTTTCGGGCTCAGCGGCTGCTGTTTTCGATCCTATTACGCTGGGTATCGCGCAATCTATAGCAGGGCTGCCACTATTTTCTGGCGCGCCGCTTAGGGTGGCGCTATTTTTCGTGCTACTGGCAGTGACAATTGCTTATGTGTGTCGGTATATCAAACGCATTAGTGACGATCCCGGCCGTAGTCTAATGGGGAGTCAGCCCTTTAGCACTGAAGCCATTGGATCAGATGATGAGAACTTAACGTTTACGCGTCGGCATATGGTCATTTTAAGCTTCTTTGTTGCCTGCCTGGCGGTGTTTATTTATGGCTCTTTAGGGTTGGGGTGGGGCGTTAATGAGCTTTCAGCCATCTTTATGATCAATGGAATAGGAAGCGCTGCACTCGCTCGTTTCTCGCCTAATGAGTTTGTTCAGATGTTCATGAAAGGGGCCAAAGGTATGCTTTATGGTGCCTTTATTATTGGCATCGCCAAAGGCATTACGGTGCTCATGGCCGAGGGGATGATTCTCGATACGGTAGTGAATTCAATTTTTGTACCCTTGAGTACGCTTCCCCCCATGTTGGGTGCGCTCGCTGTATTTGTATTCAACCTGTTTTTCAACTTTCTAGTGCCTTCTGGTAGCGGCCAAGCAGCTGTAGTGATGCCGATTTTGACGCCACTTGCGGATATGCTTGATATCACTCGGCAAACGGCGGTGATTGCATTCAAGCTTGGTGATGGGATCACCAATATTATTACGCCGACATCGGGGGTGTTGATGTCTGTGCTCGCCGTGGGTGGAGTGCCATGGAGTAATTGGGTGCGTTTCGCGTTCCCGTTGGTATGCCTCTGGACCCTAGTACTACTGTGTCATAAACATCGTGATCGACTACCCAACGCTATCATGATCGCCTGATTTAGCTCCCATCGCAGGGTGGCGATGGAGTTAACCACGTGGCGTTGTGCGCGTTTTATGACCCCGC
>JAMCZP010000366.1 GCA_023485185.1 Gammaproteobacteria bacterium | reverse complement strand
CGTTCCTTCAGGGGCTGCGCGACCTGTGCGATGAACATAACGCTCTGCTGATTTTTGATGAAGTGCAAACCGGCGTTGGTCGTAGCGGTGAACTCTACGCTTATAAAAACTACGGTATCACGCCGGATATCCTCACCAGCGCGAAATCCTTGGGCGGCGGCTTCCCCATTGGCGCCATGTTGGCGACTGATGCCGTGGCTAAATCGCTGGTGATTGGCACCCACGGTTCTACTTACGGCGGTAATGCGCTGGCTTCTGCCGTGGCGCTGGCGGCGGTTGAGTTTATCGATACGCCGGAGGTGCTGGAAGGTGTTAAAAAGCGGCATGATCTGTTCCGTGAACACTTGGAAACCATCAACCGCAAGCACGGTGTGTTTAAAGAGATTCGTGGTATGGGCCTGCTGATGGGGGCTCAGATGTCGGACGCTTTTGAGGGCCGCGCTAAAGATATTCTGCCGCTCGCTATTGAAGAGGGCTTGATGGCACTGATCGCCGGGCCGAATGTACTGCGTATGGCGCCTTCCCTGGTGATTCCAGAAGCGGATATCGCCGAGGGTATGGCCCGCTTAGAGCGCGCCATTGAGCGGTTAGTTGCGGCAGCATGAGTGAGCAACCCGCTGCGATACCTGCTGCGATAAGAGAGGGGGCATCCAGGATGCTGGTAGTTCGACCCGTTAAAGCAACTGATCTCACGGCGCTTGAGCAATTGGCTGAGCATGCAGTGCCTAAGCTTACCAACTTGCCAGCGAACCGCGAGCGGCTTCAGGAGCGCATCGCGCGCTCTCAAGACGCCTTTAATAGTGACGTTGAGTTTCCTGAGAACGAGCACTACACTTTTGTGTTAGCCGACGATAGCCGTGATGAGGTGCTGGGAACGGCCACCATTCGCGCCCAGGCTGGCGCCAATGAGGCTTATTACACCTATCGCCAGGAAACGCTGATTCACGCCTCACAGCAGCTCAATGTACGCCGCGAAGTACAGACGCTGGCGCTCTCCCATGAAGTGTCGGATGCCACTCTGCTGTGTGCGTTTTCGCTTAATCCCCGCTATAAAGGCACCAGTGCAGAGAGTCTTTTGCGCCGGGCGCGGCTGATGTTTATCGCCCAGTACCCGGAGCGTTTTTCGCGTATCTTGGCAGTCGCATTTCCCGGCTACCTGGATCAGCAGAATGAATCCCCCTTTTGGGAAAGCGTAGGGCAGCACTTTTTCGCCCGCAGTTTTCACGAAATGAATCACATTGCCGGGGTGCGCTCGAAAAGTTTTATCGCTGAAGTAATGCCTCAGTTTCCGCTCTATTTACCGCTGCTGACACCCTATGCCCGGGCGGCCATTGGCCGTGAACACCCGGCCCATGAAGAGGCGTTGCAAGAGATGTTGGCGGAAGGTTTTGTGCGTTCTCGCCATGTGGATATTTTCGACGCTGGGCCCATTGTTAAAGCCGAGCGTGAACGGCTTGAAACCTTCTGCAGCGCTGCCTGGCACCCGGTGCGCATTCGTCCTGAACACGCGTTACCCGACGCAGAGCCCGCCATGGTCGCTAATCAAAAGCTAGGCGAATTCCGCTGCATCGTCGCACGCTATGCGTTATCCCCCACGGGCCAGTTGATGTTGTCAGCAGAGCATGTCGAGCGGCTAGGCGTCACGGAAGGGCGCGCGGTACTTGCCGCGCCGCTAGCGTTGCCTGCTGCAGTGGACGCGCTCGATGAAGGAGAAATGTAATGCGCATTCGACCCATTGCCCGTGATGATTTGGATGGGCTTCAGGCGCTTGCGCAGCAGGCGGGCGTTGGCTTTACCTCGC
Organism: Gammaproteobacteria bacterium; assembly: GCA_023485185.1. Next base: position 4,913 of record JAMCZP010000366.1, on the reverse strand, counting down.
TGCCGGATAATCGGGAGTTTCTCGCCGGTAAGATTGAAGCGGCCGCCAGTGCTTTTGAAGAGCGTACGCCGGCAGATGATCGGCTCTACTTCTTTGTACTGGAAGATGAAGCAAGCGGCGAACTTGCTGGTTGCTGCGCTATTGAGGGCCAGGTGGGGCGCGAAGTGCCGTTCTACAACTACCGACTAGGCACCTTAGCCCACTCGTCGGTGCAATTGGATCTGCACCGCACCATCGACACACTGTTTTTGAGTTCCGACCACACCGGCGACGCTGAAGTGTGCTCGCTGTTTCTGCGCCCGGAATACCGAGGTGAAGCCAATAAGCATTTGCGCAACGGCGCGCTGCTCTCCAAAGCACGCTGGCTGTTTATCGCCCAGTTCCGCGACCGCTTCCCCGATAAAGTACTGGCGGAAATGCGTGGGGTTTTCGATGAAAACAACACCAGCCCTTTCTGGGAGAGTCTGGGTAAACACTTCTTCCCTATGGATTTCAGCGAAGCCGACCGGCTTACCGGCCTGGGGCAGAAGAGCTTTATCGGCGAGCTGATGCCTAAGTTCCCTATCTACACCACCTTTATGGCTGAAGAAGCGCGGGCCTGCATTGGTCAGGTGCATCGTCATACCCGCCCAGCGCTGGAGATGCTTAAAAAAGAGGGACTGCGCTGGGAAGGCTATATCGATATTTTTGATGGTGGCCCGACGGTGGAAGCCTACATTGACGATGTACGGGCAATTCGCAACTCACGGCTCTGCCAAGTCGAAGTATCCAAGAGTGCTTCGGAAGAGAGCGTTAGCCGCTGGCTGGCCGCCACCACCGATATGCTGAGCTTTACTGCCAGTTGGGTAGGCCGCGCGCCCAGCGAAGACAACACTATCGTGCTTAGCGAACAAGAAGCGCAGCGCTTAGGCGTTACCACCGGAGATACCCTACGGCTACTCGAAACCTAGGCGACGTTTACAGGAGAGTTTTATGCACGCCCAACAGCAGCAACTGATCAATGGCGCCTGGGTCACAGGCGACGCCGAGCCGTTGAGCAAGCACGATCCCGTTTCTGGCCAACCGTTATGGCAAGCCGCGACCGCCAGTGCTGACCAGGTCAAAGCTGCGGTAAAGGCTGCCCGCAGCGCCTTCCCCAGCTGGGCACGCACACCCTTTGCCGAGCGCCAGGCGCTAGTCGAGCGTTTTGCAGAGGTGCTTAAAACACGCAGTGAAGCGCTGGCCGTGGCAATCGCCTCAGAAACCGGCAAGCCGCTTTGGGAAGCGCGCACTGAAGCGGGGGCTATGGTGGGCAAGGTGGCGCTCTCTATTAAGGCGTATAACGAGCGTACCGGCGAGCGGGAAAAAGTCGTTGGCAGTGCAAAAGCGGTGCTGCGCCATCGCCCCCACGGCGTAATGGCGGTATTTGGCCCCTATAACTTCCCCGGCCACTTGCCTAACGGCCACATGGTGCCTGCGCTGTTGGCGGGTAACTGCGTGGTCTTTAAACCCAGTGATCAAACCCCGCTTACCGCTGATTTAACGCTACAGTGCTGGCTGGAAGCCGGGCTTCCAGAAGGCGTGATTAACCTTGTTCAGGGTGGCGTGCCGGTAGGCCAAGCGCTGGCAGCCGATCCTGATATTGATGGTTTATTGTTTACCGGCAGCGCCAAAGTAGGTGGAATGCTGCATCAGCAGTTCGCCGGTCAACTGGATAAAATCCTGGCGCTTGAGCTGGGCGGCAACAACCCGCTGGTAGTCAAGGATGTCGATGACGAGCGCGCAGCCGTGCTGACTATTTTGCAGTCGGCGTTTCTATCTGGCGGCCAGCGCTGCACCTGCGCCCGGCGCTTAATGGTGCCAGAAGGTGCCGTCGGTGATCGCTTAATCGATGCGCTTTCAGAGGCGATCACTAAGCTACACGTAGCGGGCCAGTTCGAAGAGAATCCTGCGCCGTTTTATGGTGGTTTGGTCAGCGTGGCGGCGGCGGATGGCTTACTCAAGGCACAAGATGAACTTGAAGCAATGGGCGGTACGGTCATCAACCGCATGCAGCGCCTGCTAGAGGACACCAGCCTGTTAAGCCCTGCTTTGATCGATGTGACCGGTCTTGATGTGCCCGACGAGGAGCACTTCGGCCCGCTACTGAAAATTCATCGTTACAGTGATTGGGATGAAGCGCTTACGCTTGCTAATAACACCCGTTACGGGCTTTCTGCCGGGCTGATTGGCGGCGAACAAACCGATTGGGATGACTTCCTGCTGCGTATTCGCGCCGGGATCGTTAACTGGAACCGCCAAACCACCGGTGCCTCCGGCGATGCACCTTTCGGTGGCGTGGGTGACAGCGGTAATCATCGCCCCAGTGCTTTCTATGCAGCGGACTACTGTGCTTACCCGGTTGCGTCCATGGAGTCCGACAGCCTGGAGATGCCTGAAGCACTGCCGCCGGGAGTGAGTCTATGAGTGCCGCCGACATCAGCAGCGTCAGGGAAGTCAATTTTGACGGCCTAGTTGGCCCTACCCATAACTACTCAGGACTGGCCGTAGGCAACGTGGCTTCTATGAGCCACGGTGGCCTGGTATCCAACCCCAAAGAGGGCGCACTGCAAGGGCTTCTAAAAATGAAGTCGTTGATGGATGCAGGCTATGCTCAAGGCGTGCTGCCACCCCAACAGCGGCCCGATGTTGGCGCACTGCGTGATTTGGGTTTCAGCGGCAGCAATAGTGAAGTGCTAACCCGCGCTGCCAATGAGGCCCCGCAGTTGCTGCGCGCCGTATGCTCGGCTTCCAGCATGTGGACCGCCAATGCTGGCACTATTACACCTAGTATTGATGCGCCGGATGGCCGGGTACACTTCACGCCAGCGAATCTGCAATCCAGCTTTCATCGCTATTTAGAGCCACAAACCACTGGCCGCGTGTTACAAGCGATCTTTAGCAGTGAGCAGCACTTTGCCCACCATCCGGTGCTGCCTGCAACTCCGGCCTTTTCTGATGAAGGCGCGGCCAATCACACCCGTCTATGCGGTGAGCACGGCGAACCCGGCGTTCATTTGTTTGTTTATGGCCGCCAAGCGTTTGGTGACGTGCGTAGCGGAGAGCGCGAACCCAAGCGCTATCCGGCTAGGCAAACCCTGGAAGCCAGCCAGGCAGTGGCTCGCCAGCATGGGTTAACGGAGGCGCAAACGGTATTTGCCCAGCAGCATCCGGACGCCATCGACGCGGGGGTGTTCCATAACGATGTGATTGCCGTGGGCAACGGCCCGGTGCTGCTCTACCACGAAATGGCCTTTCTAGATGAAGAGGGCACCCTGGATGAGCTGCGCGCTAAAATGAGTACGCCCCTTATCCCGGTGCGGGTGCCCCTTGAGGCAGTGAGTATGGAAGATGCCGTGGCCTCCTATCTCTTCAATTCACAGCTGCTCTCCAACCCAGATGGCACCATGACGCTGGTGGTACCCGGCGAATGCCAGGAGCGTGAAGCGGTCTGGAACACCATCCAAAATCATCTGCTGGCAGGCAATAACCCCATCAGCGAAGTGATCGTTAAAGACGTTAAGCAGAGCATGCGTAACGGCGGCGGCCCCGCCTGCCTACGCCTGCGCGTGGTGCTAACAGATGCCGAACGGGCAGCGCTCACCGGCCGTGTATTGCTCAACGGTACGCTTTATAACGATCTCACCGCTTGGGTGAATCGCCACTATCGTGACCGGCTGGCGCCTGATGATCTAGCTGATCCGCAGCTCGCTGAAGAGTCCCTTAGCGCACTAGATGAGCTTACGCAGTTGCTCAAGATTGGATCTGTTTACCCGTTTCAGTTGGCGTAGGGGATAAGTTAAGCAGTAAAACAAAACGCCAAGGCAATTCCTTGGCGTTAATCGTATAACGGAGAGCCGATACATCGCTCAAAGATTAATTCTAAAGGACGGTAGTCGCAGAAATAGCCTGCTATATTGGCTTCGATCCATTCATTGCGTTCAATAGGGTGCCATGAAAGGTGATAACCACAGTTGATTATCAGGTGTTCAAAAAACAAACGCTGCGCACGTCCGTTCCCTTCGCGGAAGGGATGAACAACATTCAAATCACCATATAGCTCTGCACACGCTGATATAAGGTCTGATTTTTCAAGTTGAGCGAAGTACTTATGCTCTGCCAGCTTAGTGAATAGCTTATCAGCCTCAGGAACGATACGGTTGACGTTGCAAAATCTTGTATCCCCTTTGGCAATATCGATCATTCTTATTTCCCCAGCCCAATCGTAAAGGTCATGAAATAGCTGGTGATGGAGGCGTTTAAGATATGTAAAGTCGTAGGGCGGTGGCAAGAGTTCGATGTTGTCAGCATTAACGAGAGATAATTCGCGCTCTGCCTCTTCAAGCTCTTCTTCTTCAAAAATCCCCAATTTATTACGCAATACACCAGTGCCTGTGTAACAGTATGGATCCTGCTCAGTGCCGTACTTATCCATCAGCGAGGCTTGTGCTTTTGGTATTTAGCCAGTAAATCAGCTTTGTTAGCTTTTGGCGCTTGGGTGTCAACAGTGATCCCTTCCAGCACCATACTCGCTTGGTAATTGGAGCGCCGTACTTTCGCGTAATAGCGACGCTTTGTTTCCAGAGAAACATTATTCATACTGCCTCCTTAGCTATTTAACCTAGTATAGCGGAATGATGATTCAGGGTTCATCCCATGCCTGTGTTTATGTTGTGTAACGTCGGTATTTATCTTTGCAGGTAAGCAAGCTGTGATTTTGAAGGGCGTGGAGAGCCTCTTGCGCACCAGTAATGACTGGCAGGCGGTACCTGCAGAACTGGGCGCTGACAAAGAAGTAAGGGGCTATCCATCGTATTGGAGATGGTGATTTGAGAAAAGTATTAATGAGCGCTTGCCTTTTGGGTAAAAAGGTTCGCTATGATGGTGGCGCCCTT
>JAMCZP010000280.1 GCA_023485185.1 Gammaproteobacteria bacterium | reverse complement strand
TCCGGGATGGCGCCACGAATCAGCAGCGGCTTTTGCTGCCAATAATTGGCCAGGAAGTCTGCGGGTGTAAGGTCACCCAGCAAGGTTAACGGCTTATCTTGATGGCTCATGGCATGTCCTGGCGATATAGGGTGGCATTATAAAAAGTGATGTAAAAGATGGCGCTATAAAGCGTTTAGCTGCTGCATCAATGCTTCGGCTTGCGCTTGTGCATTACCAGTATAGCTTGCCGGTGACAGGGCCTTTAGTTCAGTTTTAACATCGCTAGGCAGTTCGAGTGTGTCAATGAACGCCGCAAAGCCAGCCTGATCAATGCGCTTGCCGCGGGTTAGCTGCTTGAGTTTTTCATAGGGTTTCTCAATGCCGTAGCGACGCATGACCGTTTGGATGGGTTCTGCGAGCACTTCCCAGCTATTATCCAGGTCAGCGTCTAAGCGTTCAGGATTGGCTTCCAGCTTGCTAATGCCTTTCAGGCTGGCGTGGTAAGCAATCAAGCCATACGCCAGACCAACCCCAAGGTTGCGCAACACAGTGGAGTCCGTCAGATCGCGCTGCCAGCGTGAAATAGGCAGTTTTTGTGCAAGGTGGCTAAGTACCGCGTTAGCAAGGCCCAGGTTACCCTCGGAGTTTTCAAAATCGATGGGGTTTACTTTATGCGGCATGGTCGATGAGCCGATTTCGCCCTCAACCGTGCGCTGCTTAAAGTAGCCCAGCGAGATATAGCCCCACACGTCGCGATCAAAGTCGATCAAGATGGTATTGAAGCGGCAGATGGCATCAAACAGTTCGGCGATGTAGTCGTGGGGCTCGATCTGAGTAGTGTAAGGGTTAAACGTTAAGCCCAATCCTTCAACAAACGTACGGGCGTTGGCTTCCCAGTCAATGTCTGCGTAGGTGGTCAGGTGGGCGTTATAGTTGCCCACGGCACCATTGATTTTCCCCAGTACTTCCACCGCTTCAATCTGCTTCAGCTGGCGCTTAAGGCGATACGCCACGTTGGCCATCTCTTTGCCAAGCGTGGTAGGCGTTGCCGTTTGACCGTGGGTGCGAGACAGCATTGGCTGCGCGGCGTGGGCGACAGCCAGTTTGGCGAGCTCGTCGGCTACTTCGTGCATGGTAGGCAGCATGGCGGTGAGGCCATCGCTGAGCATCACGCCGTAAGAGAGGTTGTTGATGTCTTCGCTGGTGCAGGCAAAGTGAATGAACTCAGTGACCGCGTGCAGCTCGGCTTGATCGGCAATTTTTTCTTTAAGAAAGTACTCAACCGCTTTGACGTCGTGATTGGTAGTGCGCTCAATCTCTTTAATCCGCTCGGCATCAGCGATTGAGAAGTCGCTAATTAACTGCTCAAGACACGCGTTAGCCTCAGCCGACAGGGGCGGTACTTCAGTAATTTGGTCGTGCTCAGCCAAGCGCTGAAGCCAGCGAACTTCCACAATTACACGGGCACGGATCAGGCCGAATTCACTGAAGTGTTCGCGCAGGGCGGCTGCTTTAGAGGCGTAGCGGCCGTCAACGGGGGAGAGAGCGGTCAAAGCGGAGAGTTGCATGGCATGATTTCCAGGTTGTTCAAAATCAGATGGTTCGAGAACAGATCGATCGAGAGCAAAGTAGTCGATCAGTTAATCGGTTTAGCTGAGGCTGTCCAGCGCACGGCGTAACGCTTTGCGCTGGAATACCAGCTTCCAGCGTCGCCCACCCTGCTGATGCCACAATAGCCCAAAACGAATGCCGCCCATCAAGCAGGCGCGCACACGCTCGGGCATCATACGGCTTTGCAGCAGCGAAGGGTCGCCCTGCACCACAATGCGGGTTTTAAAGGTGGAGATGGTCTCTTGATACGCTTCCCCTAAGCTTGCAACCACATTTTCATGGGTGGTACCAAAGTGTTCGGCTTGCCCTTGAATACGGGTCAGCTTCTGGCCTAGCGAATCCATCATATCGTTATTGGTGCGCAGCTTATTCATCAGCAGCAGTAGCGAAAAACCATAGCGCAGCACCACTGGGTTCGCCTGCTTGCGGCCCACCAGCGCTTCTAAAGTATCCAGGCCGCGGCGTAAATTATTGGGGTGTCCGCCATAAATAGCTTCAAAGCTTTCCGGGTTGGTGTCCACGGTGGCCTGTATCAGCGTTTCCCAGGCGCGGGTGTCGACCTGCCCGGTGCGGGCGAGTTCGTCAACCAAGCTGGCGGCTTGAAAAACACCGGCTAGGGCAAGCGCCTGGCGTGCAGCGGGTGAATCAGGTGCGCGATGAATCGGGTTGGTAGGATTCATGCAGCAGCCTCCGTGGCTTTTTTCCAGGTAGCGCGAATGACGCCACCGCCTAAGCAAATGTCGCCATCATAAAGTACCAGCGATTGGCCTGGGGTAACCGCCCACTGTGGGTCATCGAAAGTGACTTCTACGCCGCCGTCAGGCAGTACGCGCATTTCACAGCCACAGTCGCTTTGGCGATAGCGCGTTTTGGCGGTAAAGCGACCCTGTTGAACCGGCGGCTCGCCAGCGACCCAGTCCATGGCTTCTGTTGCCAATATGTCGGAGCAAAGTAACGCATGATGCTTACCCTGAACCGCAATAAGCACATTGCGATCAAGGTCTTTCGCGGCCACGTACCACGGCTCTTCCGAATAGTTAGCGAGCCCGCCAATGCCTAGGCCCTGGCGCTGGCCTAGTGTGTAGTACATAAGGCCCATATGTTGGCCGATCACATCGCCGTCCGGCGTTTCAATGCTGCCGGGCTGGGCGGGCAGGTACTGCTGAAGGAAATCACGAAAGCGCCGCTCGCCAATAAAACAGATACCGGTAGAGTCTTTTTTCTTGGCGGTAATCAGGTCGTGCTGTTCCGCTAAGGCTCGCACCGCAGGCTTTTCAAGCTCACCCACGGGGAACAGAGTACGGGCAATCGCGGCTTCCGGCACGGCGTGTAAGAAGTAGCTTTGATCTTTGTTGCCATCCAAGCCTTTCAGCAAACGCGGACGGCCGTCACGTAATCCTTGCCGTACATAGTGACCGGTTGCGATTTTGTCGGCGCCAAGCATTTCTGCGTACTCAAGGAAAACCTTAAATTTGATTTCCCGGTTACACAGAATATCAGGGTTGGGCGTACGTCCCGCTTTGTATTCGGCTAAAAAGTGCTCGAATACGTTATCCCAATACTCCGCGGCAAAATTAGCGGTGTGCAGTTTAATGCCGAGCTTTTCGCAGACGGCTTCGGCGTCGGCGAGATCCTCTTTAGCGGTGCAGTACTCGGTGCCGTCGTCTTCATCCCAGTTTTTCATAAACAAACCTTCCACCTCATAGCCTTGTTGGATGAGGAGAAGGGCAGAGACCGACGAGTCGACACCGCCGGACATACCGACAATCACTTTGCCGTTAGCGCCCGGCCCGGCCGTCGGTGACATAGCAGTGGATGACATAGTAGTGCATGACATAGTAGTGGATGACATAGGCATCCTCAGTAGAAGTAGTGTGCAAAAAAGCGGTGTGCAATTGGGGAGGGATTATACACGATGGGAGGTAATGGCTTCGAGTGCTTCACTCGCGAATCACTGCAAGGGGATAATAGGGCCCGCTAAGCGAATCTTCGATACGTTTCAGCACCAGCGGACTACGCAGCCGCCCCTGTTGATCTAGTGCGCGTATTTGCTCATGAGTGAGCCAGTGGGTGGCGATGATGTCAGGGTCAAGGGCTTGATCGAGCTTATGACGGGGCTCGGCAATAAAGCCATGGCTATGGAACGTTTCTCCCTCGCCGGTATGAAAAACATACAGCCCAAGATAGCCAGTGAGCGACACACGCCAAGCTGTCTCTTCTTGAACCTCCCTTAGAATAGCCGCGATGGGCCCTTCTCCCAGCTCAATATGCCCGGCAGGCTGATTGAACACCGTGTGTGGACCTTCGCGCTGCTCCTCTACGATCAAGAAGCGCTCACCTTGCTGAATCACGCAAGCGGCTGTGCTGTGAATAAGCGTCATGATGGCTTCCTGTGCTTGTTGTTGGGGCGTTTTTGCTGGCGTGCAGGATTCGTGGTCAGGCGGGGAGCGTGCAGGGTTTCTTTACGCCATTCACCAGGGGCCAAGTTGTCTAGTCGCCAGGGGCCAATCGCCACGCGAATCAAGCGCAGCGTAGGGAAACCGACGTGGGCGGTCATACGCCTGACTTGGCGATTACGTCCTTCGCTGATCGTCAGCTCTAACCAGCTGGTAGAAGGGTGCCGCTTGGGGTCGATAGCGGGTTGGCGAGGAGCGGTAGTGGGGGGCTCCATTCGGCGTACCTTGGCGGGCAGTGTCGGGCCGTCTTTGAGGGTAATGCCTTGGCGCAGTGCCTTGAGTGCGGCTTCGTCGACTTGCCCTTCGACCTGAGTCCAATAGGTTTTTGGTTGTTTATGGCGCGGGTGAGAAATGCGGTGGATCAACTCACCATCATCGCTAAGAAGAAGTAACCCTTCAGAGTCGTAATCAAGCCGTCCGGCGGGGTAAATGCCTTTTACATCAATATATTGAGCGAGTGTTTGGCGGCCTTCCCGGTCGCTGAATTGGCTTAATACTTGAAACGGCTTATGCAATAAATAGAGGTTGCTCATGACTTCTCTTTGAACGTTGCCCTTGGCTTGTCGACACATCACTTATGCGTAAGGAGTGCAGCGCTGGTATACTCCGGCCTAGCTGCTGGGGCGCGCTGGGGGCATCAGCGTCATAAATAGACGCTAGACGCGGCCATCGTTGAACTCGCGCTCCGCCTAAGATTTCTTGCAATCGTAGTGACAAGAGAGGTTAACGCAAAAATGTCCAAAACGCCGAAGATCATCTACACGCTCACCGACGAAGCCCCCGCGCTTGCGACGTACTCCCTGCTGCCGATTATCGATGCTTTCACCGATTCTGCTGGTATTCAGGTAGAGACGCGCGATATTTCTCTGGCTGCCCGGATCATCTCTCAGTTTCCAGACTATCTGAGTGAAGAGCAACAGATCGGCGATCACCTGGCAGAGCTTGGCGAACTGACCAAGACCCCAGAAGCTAACATTATTAAATTGCCTAATATCAGTGCTTCATTGCCTCAGTTAAAGGCGGTGATTAAAGAGTTACAGCAGCAGGGCTATAAGCTTCCTGACTACCCGGAAGCGCCTCAGAGCGACGAAGAGAAAGACATTCAGGCACGATACGACAAAACCAAAGGCAGTGCCGTTAACCCAGTACTGCGTGAAGGCAACTCTGACCGCCGTGCACCGCTGTCGGTTAAAAACTACGCGCGTAAATACCCGCACCGCATGGGCGAGTGGAGCAGCGACTCTAAATCTCACGTGGCGCATATGCGTGACGGCGACTTCTACGGCAGTGAGAAGTCTGCGCTGATTGCGAGTGCCACCGACCTTAAGATTGAGTTGGTTGCTAAAGATGGCAGCACCACCGTGCTGAAGCAGAAAACACCTGTGCTGGCAGGCGAAGTGGTTGACGGCGCGGTCATGAGCCGTAATGCGCTGCGCCGCTTTGTTGCCGAAGAAGTCGCTGACGCGAAAGCCAAAGACGTGCTGTTCTCGCTGCACCTTAAAGCGACCATGATGAAAGTATCTGACCCGATCATGTTCGGTATCGTGGTCACTGAGTTTTATCAGGACGTGCTGAGTAAGCATGCCGATGTACTAAAGCAGGCGGGTTTTGATCCCAATAACGGTATTGGTGACCTCTATTCGGCCATTAAGACACTGCCCGAAGAGCGTCAGAAGCAGATTCAGGATGAGATTCAGGCGCTTTACGCTGAGCGTCCTCGTCTGGCGATGGTGAACTCCCATAAGGGAATCACCAACCTGCACGTGCCCAGCGACGTGATTATCGACGCCTCTATGCCTGCCATGATCCGTGACTCCGGCAAAATGTGGGGCGCTGATGATCAACTGCATGACGTAAAGGCGGTGATTCCTGATCGCTGCTACGCCGGTATCTACCAGAGCGTCATCGAAGACTGCAAACAGCACGGTGCCTTTGATCCGACGACAATGGGTAGCGTACCCAACGTAGGTCTGATGGCGCAGAAGGCTGAAGAGTACGGCTCCCACGACAAGACTTTCCAGATTCCTGCAGATGGCACAGTGCGCGTTACTGATGCCGACGGCAATGTGGTGCTTGAGCATAGCGTTGAGCAGGGCGATATCTGGCGCATGTGCCAGACCAAAGATGCCCCGGTTCGCGATTGGGTTAAGCTTGCAGTTAACCGTGCCCGTGAAAGCGGTACGCCTGCTATTTTCTGGCTTGATGCCCAGCGCGCCCACGATGCCCAGCTCATCAAGAAGGTCGAAAGCTACCTACAAGATCACGATACCGCTGGTCTAGATATTCGAATCATGACGCCGGAAGAAGCGATGAAATTCTCGCTTGCGCGTATCCGTAAGGGCGAAGACACCATCTCTGTCACCGGTAACGTACTGCGCGACTATCTGACCGACCTGTTCCCGATTATGGAGCTCGGCACCAGTGCCAAGATGCTGTCTATCGTACCGTTGATGAACGGTGGTGGCCTGTTTGAGACTGGCGCTGGCGGTTCTGCACCCAAGCATGTTCAGCAGTTGCTGGAAGAGAACCACCTGCGTTGGGATTCTCTGGGTGAGTTCTTGGCTTTAGCCGCTTCCCTTGAGCATCTGGGAAGCACGTTCGATAACGCTCGCGCTAAAATGTTGGCCAAAGCGCTTGATCAAGCGAACGGCAAGTTCCTGGACAGCAATAAGTCACCTTCACGTAAAGTG
>JAMCZP010000065.1 GCA_023485185.1 Gammaproteobacteria bacterium | reverse complement strand
TGCCATGCTGAACCCACTGCTACCAATTTTTCACTAGTCGCAATGGGAAAGAGCATATGACAGCGGTCAAAAAGCTAGACCTCGCCTTACAGGGCGGCGGCGCACACGGAGCATATACCTGGGGCGTGATTGATCGTCTGCTGGCGGATGATCGCATTGAGATAGAGGGCATCAGCGGCACCAGCGCGGGGGCAATGAATGGCGTCGTGATGGCTGATGCGCTAACGCGCGGTGACAAACAGACCGCACGCCAAGCGCTTCATGATTTTTGGAAGGCGGTCAGCCGAGCAGGCATGGCGAGCCCTATTCGCCGCTCCCCCATGGATGTACTAACCGGCAATTGGAGCCTGGATAATTCGCCAGGTTTTATCGCCATGGACCTTTTGAGCCGCGTTGTTTCGCCCTATCAACTTAATCCGCTCAATATTAATCCGCTACGCGACATCCTGCTCAGTCACATTGATTTTGATCGTGTACGACAGTGTGAGCAGTTGAAGCTATTTATCGCAGCAACCAACGTACGCTCAGGTAAACAGCGCGTTTTCCGCCGCGAAGAGATGAGCGTTGATGTTGTCATGGCCTCCGCCTGCTTGCCGTTTATGTTTCAAGCGGTAGAAATTGACGGCGAAGCGTACTGGGACGGCGGCTATATGGGCAACCCCGCCCTGTTTCCCTTAATGGAAGAGTGTAGTGCGCGGGATATCATGCTGATCCAGATTAACCCCATCAGCCGTAATGAAGTGCCGACGACAGCCTCGGCTATTATGAACCGTCTTAATGAGATCACCTTTAATTCAGCGCTGATTAAAGAGATACGCATGATCGCATTACTTAAGCATGCGCTTGATGAACAAGGCATTGAAAACTGCTATCAACAGGCACTGTTTCACCGCATTAGTGGCGAACAAGCGCTTGAAGATCTTTCGGTCTCCAGCAAATCAAATTCTGAATGGCCATTCTTATGTCACCTATTTGAGCAAGGCCAAGCTGCCGCAGAGCGCTGGCTAAGCGAAAACTTTGATGCTATTGGCAACTACTCTACGTTGGATATTGATACCGTCTACCTCCACGAATAACCCCTATGCTCATCATCCCAGCCGTTTAAGCACCAAAATGACGCAGAGCGCATGTTGCATGCCCACCCATGCAGCATGCGTGCTTTTTGACACCAAAATCCAGCAAGCGAAAAATACTTAAACAACTGAATTTCATACACAAAACTCCATTTGGCAAATTATCTGCATAATTTCCATTAGTGGTTGTAGGCGTGGACCAGGCCCAACAGGGTACGAGTGCGTCGAACCTGCCCTTCAACGGTGAAGGCAAGTTCTCGTAAATTGCTTACGCAGCGCTCCACCTGAATGACGTTGCGTAACGATAAACTCGTTTGATGCCCCGTGAGGCCATCCCATGGATATACGCAACAAAGCTAACCGTATACGACTGTTCAATTTCTCCTCGCCGCAAATGCGCGCTTTCCATTTTTCATGGTTTGCATTCCATATCTGCTTTTTTGGCTGGTTCGGCATTGCGCCATTAATGGCCATTGTCCGCGAAGACCTCTCGCTAACCCAAACACAGATCGGCAATACCATCATTGCCTCGGTCGCGGTTACCGTGATCGTACGGCTTGTGATTGGCGTGCTTTGCGACCGCATTGGGCCGCGTAAAACCTATACCGGTCTGCTGATGTTAGGCGCCCTTCCAGTCATGGGTATCGGCTTAGCGAATAGCTTCGAAACCTTCCTACTGGCCCGTTTAGCGATTGGTGCTATCGGCGCCTCTTTCGTGATTACTCAGTACCATACCACCATGATGTTCGCGCCTAATGTGGTTGGCACCGCCAATGCCACCAGTGCAGGCTGGGGGAATCTTGGCGGCGGTACTACACAAATTCTGATGCCGCTAATCTTCTCCGGCCTGCTAATGCTGGGCGTGAACGAAGCTTTCGGCTGGCGCTTGGCCATGATGGTGCCAGGCGTTGTCATGTTCTTTACCGGCATCGGGTATTGGCTGTTTACCCAAGATGCGCCAAATGGCAACTTTAGCGAGCTACGTGCCCGAGGCGAACTTCCTGAAGCAACGGGTGAAAATGGCGCAGGTCAAAGCTTTTTAGCGGCTGCTAAAGATATCCGTGTTTGGGCGCTGTTCGTGGTCTATGGCCTCTGCTTTGGTGTAGAGCTGACGATTAATAATATTGCCGCTATCTACTTCTTTGATAAGTTCGATTTAACGCTGGCCACGGCTGGCCTAATCGCTGGTTTATTCGGCCTAATGAATATTTTTGCCCGCACCTTGGGTGGCGTTTTTTCGGACCTTTTTGCCAAGCAAGGCGGCCTGAAGGGCCGGGTACGCTGGCTGTTTATCGCGTTGATTTGCGAAGGTCTTGCCCTAATAGCATTCTCGCAGATGCACGTATTAAGCCTCGCGATTGGCATCATGCTAGTGTTTAGTTTGTTTGTGCAGATGGCCGAAGGGGCCACCTATGGCGTTGTCCCGTTTATCAATAAAAAAGCGTTGGGGGCAGTGGCGGGCATTGTTGGTGCTGGCGGTAACGTTGGCGCCGTTGGTGCTGCATTTCTTTTCCGCAGTGAAAGCCTGAGCTATCAACAGGGGTTGTTCTATTTAGGTCTCACTGTGCTGGTACTGGCATCGTGTGTGTTGCTTGTGCGCTTTAGCGATGCCACCGAAGCCGAAGAGGCTGAGGCTTACCGCGATGCGGCGGGTGATGAAACAGGGGCAGGCGCCCTATCATTACGATAATCTTGCTCCCTTACGGCTTATAAACCGTCAGGGAGTCTTACTTTCAGGCGGCGAGTGCCCAAGGAATCTTTTATGTCTTCAGCACAGCAATTGCTCTTAACCGCCATTCGTTGCGATATTGATAACCTTACGCACCTAGCGACGACAGCCGATATTGTCGGTGACATTAGCCGCTTTATTCATATGCTGCAGCGTGAGCGAGGTGCTTCAACGATTTACCTTGTTTCTCGAGGACAGCGTTTCAAAACCCGCCGAGATACTTACCGCCAGCACAGCCAGCAAGCCGAAACGCTAATGCGCCAACGGCTCGAAGCACTTAGCCACGAGGCCCGCCCGCAGGCCGCCGCTCGCTTATTGCGGCGCATTGCGGCGGTTTGGCATGCCCTTGATGAGCTGGGCACCCTTCGTCAAGCAATTGATACCTTTGCCATCTCTTCCGATGCAGCTACTCAAGCATTTAACCAGCTCATCAGTGGATTACTAGCCATTGTTTTTGAGGCCGCCGACACGTCTGCTGACCCAGATATTACCCGCGCGTTGGTGGCCATTTTCCATTTAATGCAGGGCAAAGAGCTGGCTGGTCAAGAGCGCGCCTGTGGCGCGTTTGGTTTCACCCATGGTCACTTTGATGAAGCCCATCGTGCACTGCTGAATCAGCTCGTCAATGAGCAGCAACGCTGCTTTGACACTTTTACAGAGTTTGCTTCATCTGAAGCGCGGCAGGTGTGGGAAAACGAGCTATCGACGCGCACATTAGCGGGTATTTGTCATCTCCGCGATATCGCCTGCCAGCGCACGCACGCGGTGAAAAACCAGGCTACTGACACACCGAATACGCTTGGAGAAACCTGGTATGAACTCACTACGCTACGTATTGATACGATCAAAACGGTGGAGGATGCGTTGATAGCGCAGCTAAGTGCGCTTTGCCACCGAAAAATTACCCAGGCAGTGAATGGCCTGGAAAAAGCCAAAGAGGCACCCAACCGCTATACACCAGCTCCCTGTGAGCAGTTACTTGCGTTTAATGGCTCTCAACCATTAGGCGATTTAACGGCTAGCGCGCTGACGTCGCCTTTAGGGCGTTCATTAATTGAGCTTACCCAGGCCCAGGCAGGCCGCCTGCAAGGACTCAGTGATGAATTAGAAAATACCCGTAAAGCCCTGCGTGAACGCAAGCTGATCGAGCGCGCCAAGGGATTGATCATGGCCCATCAGGACATGAGCGAAGAAGAGGCCTACCGTTTTTTGCGCAAAACCTCGATGGATCAGAGTAAAAGCATGGCGGATATGGCCCAAGCCATTCTTGATCTCTCGGCTATGTTGAAACGTAAAGAAAAAGGCTTATAACGCGCAAGTTTGCAAGATAGTCACGCATTGACCATGCTGAAAGCTTCTCAGGCTAACGACTCAGCAAGGAGCGCAAACATGCATAAAGGTGTGTTATTGATTACCGGCGCATCCAGTGGCATCGGCGCAGCCACCGCAAGAGCGGCCTCCCGGGAAGGCTACAAACTGGTACTCGCTGCCCGCTCTGTGGATAAACTTACTGCTCTGGCCCAAGAACTAGGGCCGGAAAACGTCCTGACTTGCAAGCTGGATGTAACGAATAGAGAGCAACAACTCTCTATGGTCGAACAGGCGATTGAAACCTTTGGTCGCCTGGATGCGGTCTTTGCTAATGCTGGCCGGGGAGGTTCACCGGGTGGTTTCAGTGAAGCTGATCCAGACGCATGGCGTGAAATGATTCTTACCAATATCTATGGCGTTGGGCTCACCTTACAGGCTTGCTTACCTCAGCTTAAGCGCAGCAAAGGCCATGTGCTATTAACCGGCTCCGCAGCGGGGCGTACGACTATTCCTGGCTCGATGTATAGCGCTACAAAATGGGCAG
Source organism: Gammaproteobacteria bacterium (assembly GCA_023485185.1). Next base: position 2,095 of record JAMCZP010000065.1, on the reverse strand, counting down.
TCACCGGCATTGGCTATAACTTGCGTGAAGAGTTACGCGGCACCGGTATGCGCGTCACGCTGATTGAACCCGGCATGGTAGACACGCCATTTTTTGATGAACCGCCTGAACATGCCTTAGCAGATCGCGATATCGCCAATACAGTGATCTACGCCCTCTCCCAACCCGCCCATGTCGATGTGAATGAAATACTTATTCGCCCTACCCCGCCGCTTGATTGAACGTTAATCGTAAAGCGTGCCAGCACCTGCATGACTAACACCTTGCAATTCGTCGGTACTGACCGCATAACGTCTAATTACCAAGCGCGCTAAGTAATTTTGCTGTACGCGCCAACGACGATCAATTTGCAGGTGAACCATGAGCCAACTCGCTTCCACGGCGCTTTCTGTCCTTGACCTGGCACCTATTCGCCAGGGCGGCAGCGCCGCAGAGACTTTCCGCGACAGTGTTGCACTAGCGCAATTAACCGAGCGACTCGGCTATACCCGGTACTGGCTAGCCGAGCACCACAATATTGCTGGCATCGCCAGCGCGGCCACTGCCGTGCTGATTGGTCACGTGGCCGGGCAAACCTCCACCATCCGCGTGGGAAGTGGTGGCATTATGCTGCCCAATCACCCGCCACTGGTGATTGCTGAGCAGTTTGGTACTTTGGAAACGCTCTACCCTGGCCGTATTGACTTGGGCTTAGGCCGCGCTCCTGGCTCGGATGGCGCTACCATGCAGGCCATGCGCCGCAACGCCCATGCAGGTGTCGATGACTTCCCCCAATTGCTTAATGAGCTACGCAGCTATTTAGACGATGCAGAGCCCCAGCAGCGTGTAAAAGCAGTGCCTGGTCAAGGAACCCATGTGCCCATCTGGCTGTTGGGTTCCAGCGGCTATAGCGCTCAATTAGCGGCTAAGCTAGGCCTGCCCTTCGCGTTTGCGGCTCAGTTTGCGCCGGGCTATCTGTTTGAAGCGCTACGCTTATACCGCGACAACTTCCGCCCATCTGCACACCTTGATAAGCCTCACGCCATGGTGGGTTTACCCGTGATGGCCGCTGAAAGCGATGCGATGGCGCACTACTTGGCCACCACCGCGCAGCAGAAGTTTCTTAATCTAATTCGTGGCAAACCTACGCAGTCACAGCCACCGGTTGAGCAGTTGGACTGGTCGCCGGTTGAACAGGCACAGGTCAGCCAGTTTTTAGGCGCGGCGATTATTGGCGGTCCAGAAACAGTTAAAGCTGAGCTGGAAGAGTTCCAGGCGCGTACCGGCGCAGATGAGCTGATGATCAATAGCGATTTCTATAACCATGCCGACCGTATGCGTAGCTACGAGATCGTTGCCGAGGCCGCTCGGTGAGTGCTCAGTTAGACACGCAGGGCACGCTTTGGGGCTTTAAGCGAATGGTGCCGCTTTCACTGTTCGTGATCGCGTTTGGCCTCGCTTTCGGCGTTGCCGCTATTCAGCGAGGTCTGACGGGTTTTGAAGCGTTGCTGATGAGCGGATTGGTATTTGCGGGCGCAGCACAGTTTGCCTCATTGGAACTATGGGGCCCTACTATTCCCCTGGTGGCGTTAATAGCGACAACGTTTGCAATTAATGCCCGCCACTTACTAATGGGGGCCGCGCTCTACCCTTGGGTACGCCACCTTCCTACCGGGCAGCGCTACGCTTGCCTGGGTTTAATGAGTGATTCCAACTGGGCAATGGCGGCAGCAGATTACCGCCGCGGTGAAAGCAACGTTGGCATGTTAGTCGGCGGCGGCATTGCATTGTGGCTCGCTTGGATGCTGGGCACCCTGCTTGGCGTAGTGTTTGGCAGCGGCATCAGTGAGCCTGAGCGCTTCGGGCTGGACGTGATCATGGGCTGCTTTCTGCTCGCCATGTTAGTGGGCGGCAAACCGCAGCTCTCGATGTTAATTCCCTGGAGCGTGGCCGCCGTAGCCGCGCTATTGGCGATCTATTTCTTACCAACTAATGCCCATGTCATTGTTGGCGCGCTGGCGGGCGGTATTGCAGGGCTATGTTTGCCCGTTGCAACACCTAAGGCGGCGTCATGAACCTACCGCTGACACCAGCCACCGCGCTATTGGCGATTTTA
>JAMCZP010000348.1 GCA_023485185.1 Gammaproteobacteria bacterium | reverse complement strand
TGCCATGCTGAACCCACTGCTACCAATTTTTCACTAGTCGCAATGGGAAAGAGCATATGACAGCGGTCAAAAAGCTAGACCTCGCCTTACAGGGCGGCGGCGCACACGGAGCATATACCTGGGGCGTAATTGATCGGCTTCTGGCGGATGATCGAATTGAAATAGAGGGCATCAGCGGTACCAGCGCAGGGGCAATGAATGGCGTCGTGATGGCCGATGCGCTAACGCGCGGTGACAAACAGACCGCGCGCCAAGCGCTTCACGATTTCTGGAAGGCCGTTAGCCGAGCAGGCATGGCAAGCCCTATTCGCCGCTCCCCCATGGATGTACTAACCGGCAATTGGAGCCTGGATAATTCGCCAGGCTTTGTCGCTATGGATCTGTTAAGTCGCGTTGTTTCGCCCTATCAACTTAACCCGCTCAATATTAATCCGCTACGCAATATTCTACTTAGTCACATTGATTTTGATCGTGTACGACAGTGTGAACAGCTGAAGCTGTTTATCGCAGCAACCAACGTACGCTCAGGTAAGCAACGTGTTTTCCGCCGCGAAGAGATGAGCGTTGATGCTGTCATGGCCTCTGCCTGCTTGCCGTTTATGTTTCAAGCGGTAGAAATTGATGGAGAAGCCTACTGGGACGGCGGCTATATGGGCAACCCCGCTCTGTTTCCCTTAATGGAAGAGTGCAGTGCTCGGGATATCATGCTGGTTCAGATTAACCCTATCAGCCGTCATGAAGTGCCGACAACAGCATCGGCTATTATGAACCGTCTTAATGAGATCACCTTTAATTCAGCACTGATTAAAGAGATACGCATGATCGCATTACTTAAGCATGCGCTTGATGAACAAGGCATTGAAAACTGCTACCAACAGGCACTGTTTCACCGCATTAGTGGCGAACAAGCGCTTGAAGATCTTTCGGTCTCCAGCAAATCAAATTCTGAATGGCCATTTTTATGCCACCTATTTGAGCAAGGCCAAGCCGCTGCAGAACGCTGGCTAAGCGAAAACTTTGATGCTATTGGTAACTACTCTACGCTGGATATAGATACCGTTTACCTCCACGAATGACCCCCAGTGCTCGCACGCTAGCCGCTTAAGCACCAAAATGACGCAGAGCGCATGCTGCATGCCCATCCATGCAGCATGGATGCTTTTCCATCTCAAAACACTTCACCTGAAAAAAATTTAAGCTTTTGAAATTATTAAACAAAACTCCACATGGCAAATTATCTGCATAATTCCCGTTTGTGGTTGTAGGCGTGGACCAGGCCCCACTGGGTACGAGTGCGTCGAACCTGACCTTCAATGGTGAAGGCAAGTTCTCGTCAATTGTTTGCGCAGCGCTCCAGCTGAATGACGTTGCGTAACGATAAACTCGTTTGATGTCCCGTGAGGCCGCCCCATGGATATACGCAACAAAGCCAACCGTATACGACTGTTTAACTTTTCCACGCCTCAGATGCGCGCTTTCCATTTTTCATGGTTTGCATTCCATATCTGCTTTTTTGGCTGGTTCGGCATTGCGCCATTAATGGCCATTGTCCGCGAAGATCTCTCGCTAACCCAAACACAGATCGGCAATACCATTATTGCCTCGGTCGCGGTTACCGTGATCGTACGGCTCGCGATTGGTGTACTGTGCGACCGTATTGGGCCGCGCAAAACCTACACTGGCCTGCTGATGTTAGGCGCCCTTCCAGTGATGGGCATTGGCTTAGCGAATAGCTTTGAAACTTTCCTGCTGGCCCGTTTAGCGATTGGTGCTATCGGCGCCTCTTTCGTGATTACTCAATATCACACCACCATGATGTTCGCGCCTAATGTGGTCGGCACTGCCAATGCCACCAGTGCAGGATGGGGCAATCTTGGCGGCGGAACTACACAAATTCTGATGCCGCTGATTTTCTCCGGCATGTTAATGCTGGGTGTGAACGAAGCCTTCGGCTGGCGCTTGGCCATGATGGTACCTGGCATTGTCATGTTCTTTACCGGCATTGGGTATTGGCTGTTTACCCAAGACGCGCCTAACGGCAATTTTAAAGAGCTACGTGCCCGGGGCGAACTTCCCGAAGCAACGGGTGAAAATGGCGCGGGGCAAAGCTTTTTAGCGGCCGCTAAAGATATCCGTGTTTGGGCATTATTCGTAGTCTATGGCCTCTGCTTTGGCGTAGAGCTTACGATTAATAATATTGCCGCCATTTACTTCTTTGATAAGTTCGACTTAACGCTGGCCACAGCAGGCCTCATCGCTGGCTTATTCGGGCTAATGAATATTTTTGCCCGCACCTTGGGTGGCGTTTTTTCAGACCTTTTTGCCAAACAAGGAGGTTTGAAGGGCCGGGTACGCTGGCTGTTTATCGCGTTGATTTGCGAAGGACTTGCGCTAATAGCCTTCTCACAAATGCACGTATTAAGCCTCGCGATTGGCATCATGCTCGTGTTTAGTTTGTTTGTGCAAATGGCCGAAGGGGCCACCTATGGCGTTGTCCCATTTATCAATAAAAAAGCGCTGGGGGCGGTAGCAGGTATTGTTGGCGCTGGCGGTAACGTTGGCGCCGTTGGTGCTGCATTTCTTTTCCGCAGTGAAAGCCTGAGTTATCAACAAGGCTTGTTTTATTTAGGTCTCACTGTGCTGGTACTGGCATCGTGTGTTTTGCTTGTGCGTTTTAGCGATGCCACCGAAGCCGAAGAGGCGGAGTCTTACCGTGAAGCGGCTGGCGATGATACAGGGGCTGGCGCCCTTTCATTAAGATAATCATGCCCCTTACGGCTTATAAACCGTAAGGGGTATTACTATAAGGCGGCGAGTGCCCAAGGAATCATTTATGTCTTCAGCACAGCAATTGCTCTTAACCGCCATTCGTTGCGATATTGATAACCTTACGCACCTGGCGACGACTGCCGATATTGTCGGCGACATTAGCCGCTTTATCCATATGCTACAGCGTGAACGTGGTGCCTCAACGATTTACCTTGTGTCTCACGGGCAGCGTTTCAAAACCCGCCGGGATACTTACCGCCAGCATAGCCAGCAAGCCGAAACGCTCATGCGTCAACGGCTGGAAACACTTAGCCACGAGGCCCGCCCGCAAGCTGCTGCTCGCTTACTGCGCCGGATTGCGGCGGTTTGGCATGCCCTTGATGAGCTAGGCACCCTTCGCCAAGCAATTGATACATTTGCCATCTCTGCCGATGCAGCCACTCAAGCATTTAACCAACTCATCAGTGGTTTACTAGCCATTGTTTTTGAGGCTGCCGACACGTCTGCTGACCCAGATATCACCCGCGCGCTGGTGGCCATTTTCCATTTAATGCAGGGTAAAGAGCTGGCTGGTCAAGAGCGTGCCTGTGGCGCGTTTGGCTTCACCCATGGCCACTTTGACGAAGCCCATCGTGCGCTGCTAAATCAGCTCGTGAATGAGCAGCAGCGCTGCTTTGACACCTTCACAGAGTTTGCTTCATCTGAAGCGCGGCAGGTGTGGGAAAACGAGCTGTCTACGCGCACATTAACGGGTATTTGCCACCTCCGCGATATCGCCTGCCAGCGTACACACGCGGTGAAAAACCAGGGCGCTGACACACCGAATACGCTTGGTGAAACTTGGTATGAACTCACGACGCTGCGTATTGATACGATCAAAACGGTAGAGGATGCGCTGATAGTGCAGCTAAGCGCGCTCTGCCACCGCAAAATTGCTCAGGCAGTGAATGACCTGGAAAAAGCTAAAGCAGAACCCGGCCGCTATACACCAGCGCCCTGTGAACAGTTACTTGCGTTTAATGGCTCTCAGCCATTAGGCGATTTAACGGCTAGCGCGCTGACGTCGCCTTTAGGGCGTTCATTAATTGAGCTTACCCAGGCTCAGGCAGGCCGCTTGCAAGGCCTCAGTGATGAACTAGAGAACACTCGTAAAGCCCTGCGTGAACGCAAGCTGATCGAGCGCGCCAAGGGATTGATCATGGCCCATCAGGATATGAGCGAAGAAGAGGCCTACCGTTTTTTGCGCAAAACCTCAATGGATCAGAGCAAAAGCATGGCGGATATGGCCCAAGCCATTCTTGATCTCTCGGCTATGTTGAAACGTAAAGGAAAAGGCTTATAACGCGCAAGCTTGCGCGCACCAAAGTTTGCAAGATAGTAACGCATTGACCATGCTGAAAGCTTCTCAGGCTAACGACTCAGCAAGGAGCGCAACCATGCATAAAGGCGTGTTACTGATTACCGGCGCATCCAGTGGCATCGGTGCAGCCACCGCACGAGCGGCCTCCCGGGAAGGCTATAAACTGGTACTCGCTGCCCGCTCTGTGGATAAACTGACTGCCCTGGCCCACGAACTAGGGCCAGAAAACGTTCTGACTTGTGAGCTGGATGTAACGGACAGAGAGCAACAACTCTCTATGGTCGAACAGGCGATTGAAACCTTTGGCCGCCTGGATGCGGTCTTTGCTAATGCTGGTCAAGGAGGCTCTCCGGGTGGTTTCAGTGAAGCTGACCCTGACACATGGCGTGAAATGATTCTTACCAATATCTATGGCGTTGGCCTTACATTACAGGCTTGCTTACCTCAACTTAAGCGCAGCAAAGGCCATGTGATACTTACCGGTTCCGCAGCGGGTCGTACGACCATTCCTGGCTCGATGTATAGCGCTACAAAATGGGCAGTTACCGGCATTGGCTATAATTTGCGTGAAGAGCTGCGCGGCACCGGCATGCGTGTCACCTTAATTGAGCCCGGCATGGTCGACACGCCATTTTTTGATGAACCGCCCGAACACGCTTTAGCCGATCGCGATATCGCTAATGCGGTGGTTTACGCCCTCTCACAACCCGCCCATGTCGATGTGAATGAAATACTCATTCGCCCCACCCCAGCGATTGAGTGAATGTTAATCGCACAGCGGGCTAGCGCTCGCATACCACACGCCTTGTAATTCATCGGTAGTGGCCGCATAACGTCTAATTACCAAGCGCGCTAAGTAGTTTACTATTGAGCGCGCACACGATGTTTATTTTGCAGGTGAATTATGAGCCAACTCGCTTCCACGGCACTTTCCGTTCTTGATCTGGCACCTATCCGCCAGGGCGGCAGCGCCGCTGAGACTTTCCGCGACAGTGTTGCACTAGCGCAGTTAACCGAGCGACTCGGCTATACCCGTTACTGGCTAGCCGAGCACCATAATATTGCGGGCATTGCCAGTGCGGCCACCGCCGTGCTGATTGGCCATGTGGCCGGGCAAACCTCCACTATCCGTGTGGGCAGCGGTGGCATTATGCTGCCTAACCACCCGCCACTGGTCATCGCTGAGCAGTTTGGCACGCTTGAGACGCTCTATCCTGATCGTATTGATTTGGGTTTGGGCCGCGCCCCCGGTTCGGATGGCGCCACCATGCAGGCCATGCGTCGCAACGCCCATGCGGGCGTCGATGATTTTCCGCAACTGCTTAATGAGCTGCGCAGCTATTTAGCCGATGCAGACCCCCAACAGCGTGTAAAAGCAGTACCCGGTCAAGGCACTCATGTTCCTATATGGCTGCTTGGCTCCAGTGGCTATAGTGCTCAATTAGCGGCCAAGTTGGGCCTGCCCTTCGCATTTGCGGCTCAATTTGCGCCGGGCTATCTGTTCGAAGCGCTGCGCTTATATCGTGACAATTTCCGCCCTTCTGAGCACCTTGATAAGCCTCACGCGATGGTCGGTTTACCCGTCATGGCCGCTGAAAGCGATGCGATGGCACACTACTTGGCGACTACAGCTCAGCAGAAATTCCTTAATCTAATTCGCGGCAAGCCGACACAGTCACAGCCACCGGTTGAGCAGTTGGACTGGTCGCCGGTTGAACAGGCACAGGTTAGTCAGTTTTTAGGTGCGGCAATTATTGGTGGCCCAGCAACAGTCAAAGCTGAGCTGGAAGAGTTCCAGGCGCGTACCGGCGCCGATGAGCTAATGATCAATAGCGATTTCTATAATCATGCTGACCGTATGCGTAGCTACGAGATCGTTGCCGAGGCCGCTCGGTGAGTGCTCAGTTAGACACGCAGGGGACGCTTAGCGGTTTCAAACGAATGGTGCCGCTTTCGCTGTTCGTGATCGCGTTTGGCCTCGCTTTTGGCGTGGCCGCTATTCAGCGAGGTCTGACGGGCCTTGAAACGCTGTTGATGAGCGGTTTGGTATTTGCGGGCGCAGCACAGTTTGCGTCCTTAGAGCTGTGGGGCCCCACCATTCCCCTGGTGGCGTTAATAGCGACGACGTTTGCAATTAATGCCCGCCATTTACTGATGGGTGCCGCACTCTACCCCTGGGTACGTCACCTTCCTACCGGGCAGCGCTACGCCAGCCTGGGTTTAATGAGTGACTCCAACTGGGCAATGGCAGCGGCAGATTACCGGCGTGGTGAAAGCAACGTCGGCATGTTAGTCGGCGGCGGCATCGCGCTATGGCTCGCTTGGATGCTGGGCACCCTGCTTGGCGTAGTATTTGGCAGCGGCATCAGTGAACCTGAGCGCTTCGGACTGGACGTGATCATGGGCTGCTTTTTACTCGCCATGTTAGTAGGCGGCAAACCGCAGCTCTCGATGTTAATTCCCTGGAGCGTGGCCGCCGTAGCCGCGCTATTGGCGATCTATTTCTTACCAGCTAATGCCCATGTCATTGTTGGCGCGCTGGCGGGCGGTATTGCAGGGCTATGTTTGCCCGTTGCAACACCTAAGGCGGCGTCATGAACCTACCGCTGACACCAGCCACCGCGCTATTGGCGATTTTA
>JAMCZP010000181.1 GCA_023485185.1 Gammaproteobacteria bacterium | reverse complement strand
ATCGAGAAGGTCGAACTGCTTGCAGCCAAACTGCCTGCATGACAACCCGGCCTTGACCCAATCAGGTCACGCTGCGTAGGGCCACACGCCCCTACGCAGCCCCCCTCGATTGCCGGGGGGATGTTCGGCGACAATTAGGATGACCAGTTGACGACAATTCTCTTGGCCGGTTGGGTGTCTCAATAGGTACCTTGTTTTCTGTTCGGAGTTCAAGGTGCCAAGAATATTAAACGCGCATACATGTAAAAGCGAAGCTCACCTGAGATTACGGTAAGGCGCATTCCTTAAGTACTCTTAGCTATCTAAGCCCAGAGAGGAGGACAAGCGCAAGGACGACGCGGAATTGAAGTCGGAGCTGTTGAACGTGCTTCGTCGCTATCTCCGCCCGGAGTTCATCAACCGCATTGATGAGATCATCGTGTTCCACGCGCTCGACCGCAAACAGATCCGTGACATCGTAGGCCTGCAGCTCGAACGCGTGAAGCGTATCGCGCACGGGCAGGGCTTGACGGTGGAGTTCGACAACTCACTCATCGACCACTTGGCGGATGTCGGCTACCGGCCGGAGTTTGGGGCGCGCGAACGTCGTCGCCAGATCCGATCCCTGATCGAGACGCGCCTTGCGAGTGCCGTGTTGCGGGGCGACATAGAGGAAGGTGATAGCCTGCGCTTCGTCTACGACGATGATCGAAGTGAAATCCGCTGGGAGAAGGAAGCAAAGGTGCCCAGGGTTTACCTTCGCGTAGTGGGCTATAGTGCTATAATAACCCCACTCAGTATTTTCCTAACCCGCCAACCTGAGGTCATTATGACCGAGTCGACCCACAATCCGAACGGTCAGCCGGCCTCAACCGACACCGTGTATGGAATGCCGGCCTATGCCGATAGGGCGGCGGCCGTGAACGAAGTGCATGCACGCCCACACCTCATGATTCAGGCCCCGAGGCAGATGTTGCAGTTCGCTTTCATGACGGGAGGAGATCTGACCAAGGATAAGTTGGCAATGAATGAGTTGTCTGGTCGTCTCCGCGTGGCTAAGCCTGACCAATCTACGTCATTTCATGGCTTGGCCTGGGAAGACGGAGGCCTGCATTGCGAAAAGCACTCGGAGTATTCCACGTATCTGTGGTGTGCCGAGCTTGATCCCGAAACCGGAGAACCATGCGGCGAGAATCCGTTCAAGCATGGATTCATCCCTCCAGGCCCGGTGGTATCGGGCGTGCGCCTGACCTTTCTTCCATGGACTTCAGATACTGAGAAGGAGGTAGATCGCTTCGATCCTTCCAGCCTTTGTTACTCGCTGGTAGAAGGTGGGGACGTTGCCATCCTCACCGATTTCCGACAGGATGACGACGGCCTGACGCACATCCTGATCCTTGCTCGTGATTTAAAACCCGCGCGAGCGGGGGCGCTGGCGCAGCGTCTTCTGGAGATTGAGACCTATCGGACTTTGGCCTTATTGTCGTTGCCGTTGACCAGGTCAATGACGAAGGAGCTGCGAAGCATGGAGTCACAACTGGCCATGATGACTGATGAGATGTCTACGAACTCGGAATCGCGGCGTGACAATCACCTTCTACTGTCAGAACTGACCAGTCTGGCGGCAAAACTAGAGGCCTGCGTTGCTGCGAATCTCTATCGATTTGGCGCCAGCCGGGCTTACTACGAGATTGTTGAAGAGAGGTTGGCAGCGCTAGTGGAGGAGAGCGTATCCGGATACTTCACCTGGCGGGATTTCCTTCAGCGCCGTATTGCGCCTGCGATGCGAACCTGCCTTTCGGTTAAAGAGCGCCAGGCCAAGCTCTCCGACGAACTGACCCGAAACATCTCACTGCTGCGCTCTTGGGTCGATGTTGAACTGGAACGCCAGAATCGGGACTTGCTGGCGTCGATGAATAACCGGGTCAAGCTGCAATTGCGTCTTCAGTAAACGGTTGAAGGCCTGTCTGTGGCAGCAATTTCATATTACGTCTTGAGTCTTTCAGGCTATTTCCTGAAGGGTATTCCATTCATTTACGATGTTGTCACACCGGTGATGTCGGTACTGGTACCCGTCGTGATGCTGTCGATCTGGTGGAGAGTTCGTCGGATCAGGCATGCCCACGACGATTCCACGGCGTTGTAAAAGTCTTAATACGATCTACCGGCTGAAGCGCGGAATGGGGTAATCGTGGAGCGTCCGGTAGGGATGTCAGCATTTAATGGACCCAGTCATCTAATCTCTTGGGGTAAGTCAGCGAGCAAGGCCGGCTGATGGGGCCCGGCTTCAATTTTTGGTTTCAATTTCTCCAATGACTATAGCGAGAGTCGCGCTGTGCTAATCTTCATCTAAGCTTGGATATACTAGGCGAGCTTTACAGGATCCCACTCCTAAGTCCGCTAGCTACATCGTCAAGGAGCGCTTATGACCAAGGCTCAAAACGAGGTCTGCACCAAGCAGCCCGCAGCAGAAGGGATCCAGACGGTTAACCCATGCCGAAAAGTGGTGGGCCTAGTACCTGCTCCGGAGATGTCCGCTGAGATGACCGAAAAGGTAATCGACCAGTTACCCGAACTTCTGGTCAACTACGTAGATGACCGGTTGAGCTGGGAGGTTCAACTCATCGTTGATCCGTTGATCGGCGCTGCAGAGGTTTCCACCTATATCATCGGGAGTATTCTCGAATACAAGCGGCATCAGCAGTGGGACTACGCGATTTGCATTACCGATTTGCCGATCCACAAGTCTGGACGCTTCGTGATAGCTGAAACCAGCATGGTGCATGGCGTTGCAATAATCTCATTACCCGCTTTCGGCATTACCGCGGTACGCCGCCGCCTTAGCGAAGCGATTCTGGAACTGGTCAACGAATTGCATCATGGCAGCTCGGAAGAGGACCGTGCTCGCCAAGAGCAGCGTACTGAGCAATCCTATAAAGTTCACGAGAGCCTGCGTGGCAAAGGTGCCTGGCAACTACTGGGCAGACGCCTCTACGAGAAGTTGTTTCCGATACGTCGGCTAACGCTATCGGGCGAGGGAGAGTCCTTTGACGTGCGCTTCATTGCCGATTCGTGGATCAACGGGAACCTTCGCATCCTGGCAGGCATGGTGCGCGCCAACCGCCCCTCGACCATCTTTCCTGCTTTCAAGCGCGTCATCGCCGTCGCGTTCGCGACCGGCGCCTATGGTCTGGTGTTTCCCACCCTTTGGCAGCTCAGCGCCAATTATGGCCGGCCACGCCTTGTTCTGCTGATGGGAGTGGCCATGGTGTCGATGATTGCCTGGATCATTATTGCCCACACGCTTTGGGAACCGATAAAAAACGCCCGATCACCACGTCTGGTTCGGCTCTATAACACGGTCACTGTCCTGACGCTGAGTGCCGGGGTCGTATTCTATTACGTGATCCTGCTGGGCCTTTTCTGTTTCACGGTCCTCGTTTTCATTCCGGCCAACATGCTGGAAGCGCAACTTGATCACGGGGCCAGTCTTCTCGATTACACCACTCTTGCCTGGCTCGCGACTTCGGTTGCCACCATCGCTGGTGCCCTGGGGGCCGGATTGGAAGATGAAGAAACCGTCAGAAACGCTACTTATGGCTACCGGCAGCGACGCCGCAACCAAGAAGCGGATAAGCGCTGATGCGCGGCGACAATTAAAAGACGCAACTAAACGTGGAGCGGCCTTCTATTGCCTCTTTGTTTTCGTGATCAACCATTGTTCTTTGGTGGTGTCCATGCCAGTGTTTCGTCCTCGGTTAGCCGTGCGTCCTCACGCATGGCGTGATCCAATGCCTCTTCGAGCTTCATGAACAACTCCCCGTAGCGCGGGCTGAAGTGGATGCCTTCTTCTATATTGCGCCATGTGTCGAACAGTTGATCTTCGTGGGCTTTTTCGCTGGCGATAAAGGAGTGGGTCATCCGGCGCGCGCTGCGGGTGAACCCCCATGGCCGTGAGAGCCTCCCCACCGAGCCGGCCAGCATGGGAATCACCGCAATGTCCTGGAAAAGCAGCACTGAGAAGGCACTCTGTCCACCTTCGGTTTTGACTAGGCCCCTTTCGGTAAGTGTCTGCAAGACAAGCGCCGTTGAGGAAAGGGAGAAGAGAAACCCTACCGCCACGGCTGTTTGCCAGGCCATCCCCAGGAACCAGGCAAAACAGGTGGCTGCGGCTGCAGTCAGTGTGACCTGCAGGCCGCCAAGACCGAGCAGCCGAACCCGCATGGCCCAAAGGGATTTGGGGTCAAGCTCCATCCCCACCAGGAACAGCATCATTACCACGCTCACGGCCCCCTCGACCACTGGACGATGCCTTAAGAAAGGCGGTCGAGGTGGCGGTTAGGACAATGCGGCCAATCTTGGCCCTCCTCGCATCAGGGTTGGCCACCAATTGTCGGCGGCGGCTCCCAGGTGCAAGGTCACCCGCAATGCATGCATGGTGAGCGTGGCGGCGACTTTCAGCACCTGCTCGCGAAACCTCATTAGGCTCCACCTCTTACGGTTTTGATTCTCCATCAGGCAGCTCAGGCCGTGCGGATATTGTTTCAATCTAACCATTAGTTTTAGTTCGTTCTGGGCCTTCAGCCCTCCACCGGATGGCCTTTTCTCCGCTTCGCTACGTAAAGGCCGCTGCTGAATGTTGGCGTTACATTAGGAAAGTCTCAATGGCGGTTTCTGGCCGATAGCAGAAATATCACTGCCCGTTTGCCTTTCTAATTGCGAATCCTAACTAGTCCTCGCCTAAGCTATCGGCGAATAATTGGACACCATGAACTCAACGAGATTTCCAGTTAACCTTGGTTAATGGAGGTCTCGCTATGAACAGTACACTCAAAACACTACTTAACGACGCCGGGCTCATACCCCAAGGTGCGCTTTCACCACTAAGCGGTGGCGATAGCGCCGTTACTTATCGGCTGAGCACGGATGCGGGTGATGTGGTGGTGAAGAGGGATGCCCCAGCTCGGCTAACGGGTGAGGCGGATGGGCTACGAGCCCTCGCGAGTGCTAACAGTGGTTTGATAGTGCCTGCGGTTCTTGCCCAAGAAGGTGAGTGGCTGGTGATGGAGGTGTTGGAAACCGTTTCCTATCGGCATGGTTGCGCTGAATCCTTGGGGGAGGGGCTGCGCAGGCTGCATGGGGTCACTGGTGAAGAGCACGGCTGGCCCCGCGACAATGCCTGCGGGAGAACCCCTCAATCGAATGCGCCGTTGCGAGATGGCCGTGTTTTTCAGGGCGAGCGGCGTTTGCTGCCGTTAATCGACGTTTGCTCGGCCAAGGGGCTGCTGGATAACGCACTGCGTCAACGCCTTGAAACCATCGTCCACGGGCTAGAATGCTGGCTACCAGATGTGCCCGCTAGCTTGGTGCATGGCGATCTATGGTCGGGTAATGTGCTATGCACTGCCCAAGGGGCGGCGGTTATCGATCCCGCTGTCTATCGTCATTTCCCAGAAGTCGATTTGGCGATGTTAACCCTTTTCGGATCACCCGGTGAGGCGTTTTTTGAAGCATACTGGAATGGTAACGCGCCCGCTGATTGGCCAAGGCGAGAGGCGCTGTTCCAGCTTTACCCGCTACTTAACCATTTGCTCCTGTTTGGAGGGAGTTATCGAACGGCGTTGGAGCACGCGGTGATTAAGCTAGAGGCTTACCAAGCGTAGTATTGGTTACTCGCTTGGCTTTTATTACCCCTCGCTTGGTCGAGGGCTTACTGCTACGTATGCGCAAAGGCGAGTTACTTTGCAGGCAATGGATACATAACCATCTATGATCAAATCATTATTACGCGGGCTGTTATGCCTTGTGGCACTTTTGGCGCTGCTATTAGCGGGCCCTGCCTGGATGCTGGCGAGCGGCACCATTGCAACCGATGTGCACTGGTCTAGCCTTGATCGTACCTCCGCAGGCTTAGCACCCTTGCCCGAGAGTTCTAGCGAGGCGGTGGTGCAAGTGTATGCTGCTAATGCTTATAACTGGCGCGGTGCCTTTGGTGTGCATCCTTGGATTGCGTTTAAACCAGAAGGGGAACCGGATTACCGCATTCTGCAGGTAATGAGCTGGCGTCGTCCTACCATCGTCAATGTTATCGATACACCTGACCGTGCCTGGTTTGGCAATGCCCCTATGCTGCTTGCGGATTATCGCGGTGATGCCGCGGCAGCGCTGATACCAGAGATTCTTGCGGCGGCTGAACGCTACCCAAGTGCGGAGCGTTATCGCGTATGGCCAGGGCCAAATAGTAATACCTTTATTGCCTGGGTTGCCCGTGAGGTGGAAGGTTTTGATGTGGCGCTACCGGCCACGGCGGTCGGCAAAGACTTTTTATTTGGCAGCGTTGTTGCGCCAACACCCAGTGGTACGGGTTACCAGCTCTCACTGGGTGGCGTGTTGGGTCTTATGCTGGCAAAAGAGGAGGGCATTGAGCTTAACTTTTTAGGCTTGAGCTTTGGTGTGGATGTAATGCGCCCCGCCTTGAAACTGCCGGGTATAGGCCGATTGGGAATGCCCGCGCGGGTGGCGGGCAATGTGGATTATTGATTATTCACCGGTGTCTTATTTACAACCTAGGGCTGGTTAAGCACCTGGGTTTGATTAATAACCTGGGTTGGTTTAAGAACATAGCCTAGCGCTTCTTCGAAACCGTCTATTACAGTGATGTGGTAGCGTGCTTGGAGTGCTTTAGCACGGCCTGCAAACGCTCCTGAACCCAACACAATGGCTTGGGCGTCTAACTTGATAGCCGTTTGAATAGCGTCGTGAAGCCGAGCTTCAGCCTGCTCGGTTTGTGCAGCGGTATCGGCTACCCCCAGGCCGGTCGCAACAACGCGGCAGCGTTCGCTCAGCCCGTACGTGGCGCTAAGCGCTTCAATGGTGGGCACCGCGTCAACAAAGGTGGTGATCACCGTAAACAGGCCGCCACTCGCTGCTGCGTAGCGAATGCCTGCCTCCGCTAAGCTGATCACCGGTGCCTGGGTAAGTTGGCGGATTTCGGCAATGGCAATATCGTCAAAACACGCCATGATATAGCCCGAAAACCCCTCCGTTTTGCGTTCTTCAATTAGGGTTAGCACGTGCTGCGTTGCGGCGGCTTTGTCCTGTTCGGTTTCGATAGCGTAGGGCCCGTGTGCAGGGCTGGTGACCTCTGTTATTACGCCTGGTGGGGAGATACGGAGCACAAGTTCGTGAATGCTCCGGGTGACAGTGCTATTAGTATTAGGATTGATAATTAAAATCCGCGCTGTCTCTGCCACTTGAGGTTGAGGATGGCTCATTAGCGCCCCGCCAGTAAGTCGGGTAGCCACATAACGATGCCGGGCCAAACCATAATCGCCAGGGTAAACAGCGCCATAATGCCAACGAAGGGCATTGAACCCCAAATCACGTCATTAAAGCTGCCACCATCTTTACGTACGCCCTGAACCACAAACAGGTTCATGCCTACCGGTGGGGTAATCAGTGCTATCTCACACATCAAAACGATGAAAATACCAAACCAGATAGGGTCAATGCCCACCGCCATGACCATGGGCACGGTAATAGGTACGGTGAGTACCAGCATCGACATCGCATCCATAAAGGTGCCAAGGATGACGTAAAACACCAATAGCACGAGGAGTAGGCCGACAGCGGTAAGACCAAAAGAGGCAACCCACTGGGTAAGCGCTTGGGTAACCCCCAGCATTGAAATGGTCACATTAAGCAGCAAGGCGCACATCAGTACGATAATCACCATGCCCGAAGTTTTGGCCGCCTGAAGCGAGCAGTGAATGAGTAGATCAAGACTCATCTTTCCACCACCGACAATAAACGCTAAGGCGATCACTACACCAATGGCAGCTGATTCAGTCGGGGTGGCCAAGCCGCCGTAAATACTCCCCATCACTACGCCAAATATCACCACAGGAGGAATCAGGTGCTTGGAGAGTGAGAGTTTCTCTTTTAACGAAACATCGACCTCTACCAGCGATGCATTGCCTGCCTTGCCGTGAGCGATAAACAGGTAGACCGAGAACAGCAGCGCAAGGGTAATCCCAGGGATTAACCCCGCTGCAAACAGCTGGCTAACCGAGGTATTGGCTAACTGGCCATAGACCAGCAGGTTGATGCTAGGTGGAATCAGAATGCCCAGCGTGCCACCTGCAGCTAAAGAGCCCAGCGAAGGGCGAATCGGGTAGCGGTATTGGTGAAGTGCCGGAAGGGCAATAGTGCCTACCGTGGCAGCGGTGGCGACGGACGAGCCAGAGGTCGCGGAGAACAGCGTACAGGTGGCAATGTTGGTATGCAGTAAGCCGCCGGGAAGCTTGTTAAACCACACCGCTAAGGCGGCATACATGCGGTCCGCAATACCACCCCGCAGTAGTAACTCTCCCAGCAGCATAAACAGCGGTATCGCGAGCATAGAGGGGCTATTTAAACAGCTCCACACCACGCCACCCATCATGTCTACCAGGGGCGCGCCATACATCAAATAGCCGCCTAACACGCCTACAAACAGAATCGCCACGGCGACCGGTAAGCTTAAAAGCATCAGTGCCAGCATGACTAAAAATGCTGCAATAATCAGCGGAATGCTCATAGCTTGCCTCCTTCGCGCTGCTCAAGGTCGGCCAGTTCTGCCTCTAGTTCATCGGTTGCCGAACTAGGCCCAAAGTGCCGATTGAGGGTTTTCCAATCGCGTTTAACCAGCAGTAGTAGCGCTTTGACTGACAGCAGCGCTGCTGCCACGCTAAATGCCGACATGGCGATTAACCAGATGGTTTGTGGGTAAATCAGCGGCGTTGCCCAGGGCGTTTGAGCGATGGAGCGATACATTTGTGTATCTAGTACAGTCTGCACCGTGAAGTAGAGCAAGAATGCTGCTAACAGCCCCAATGAAAGGGCTGCCAGTGCATTAAGTACCGCCTGAGTCGCAGTGGGTAGGCGCATATGCAGCAAGTTGATGCGTATATGCGACTGATCCACCATGGCGACGCAAAAGGCCAGCGGCGCGGCGATGGCAATCGCGTAGCCACCTAGTTCATCCACCCCGCCCAGTGACAGCGAGAAGAACTTGCGGATCAGCGTTTCGAGGGTGATCAAGACCGCAAGCAGTAGCATGACGCTGCCGAAAATGATCCCAAGAATGCGGGAGTAGGTCGTCATCTTCCTCTCCTAGCGTCTTATAGGCCTAACTGAGCGCCAACGGTGTCACGCCAGGCGGCTTCGCAATCAGCAGCAACAGCGTTGCACTGGCTGGCCCAAATGGGCAGCGATACTTCTTCAACAGCAGCGGTTACGGTGGCTAGGTCTGCTTCTGAAACAGGTACTTCGGTAAGGGAATAAGAGGTACCAAACTCGCAGGGCGTTTCGCCAGCGTTGCAGCGCATGGCATCTTCGTATAGCTCTTCGGAGTATTGCCAAATATCGTCGCTAAGGGTGGCGATCGCTTCTTCCAACTGAGTTTGCTGCTCGTCCGTTAAGCGGTTCCATGTGTTCATGTTGATGGCATAGCCATTGATCGCTAACTGCAGCGCAATGGGGAGCACCGTACTGGTCGCTTCAGGCCAGCCGCCGGAGTTGGCGGAAGCGGGGCCAGTAATGGCGCAGTCGACTACCCCGCGGGATAGCGCTTGCTGTACATCGCCAAAGGGCATGGAAATGCCGGTAGCGCCCAGCTCGCCAACGAAGTTAGCCGCGCTTTGGTCGCCCACACGAACCCGCAGGCCGCGTAGGTCATCTAGGCCGGATATTTCTTCGCTGCAGAAAATTACCTGGGGGCCTGCTGGCCATACGCCGAGCAGTTTGGCGTTAAAGCGCTCTTGTAGGCGGGAGTCTACATAGTCATAAAACGCATTGACGTTATTACGCCCGGCTTCAAAGCTGGTATTCAGACCAATCAAATCCAGACCCAGGATGGAGGGCTCATCGCGACTTACTTGGGGGCCGCGTAGCGAAACAATGTCGAACAGCCCGGAATTTAGTACGCGAAGCCCATCGGTGTCAGGAATGCCAGCCACATCAACGGGAATGTACTGAACCGACACATCAAGGCCGCTATGTTCGGCAAGCGCTTCAAAGAAGGGCTGCTCTTTGTTTTGCGCGATAAGCCCGGAGCCTGCGGGTTGACCAAGGACTTTCAGTGAGATCGATTCCGCCTGCGCGGTGGATACCATTAGCGCTGTGGAGATGGCGGTGAGTAGAGCGGTACGTTTTAACATGTCGGTTTCCTATTGAAGTTTTACCACGTTCAGGCTTTTACGGTGGTGTGGCATGGATGGATTCGCATGCAGGCATTTAAATCCAGATATTTACATGCAGTTATTTAGATAGCTGAATGAGAGTGCAACGTTTGATATGTAGATCCATATTTCATGCCATAATCATTAAGAAACTGTAGTTTCATATTAAAATCAATTGATTGTGATCGTTAGTGGCGTTGTACGGGCTTAGGGATGTGTAACGAAAGTGCACATTAAGAGTGCAAAAGGGGAGTTTTGTGCGCTAACTAGGTGCTTGTGGTCGCCTGTGACGATTGTCACAGTTCTTCATCAAAGCTCTTCAAAGCGGTCATTAAGCGTTTCGATGCGGCGTAAACGTGAACGGGAGGCATCGCCTGCTAATTCAATAGTGCGCATTGCAAGCAAGTGGCAGAGTGCCATCACAGCGGTATGGTTGAATAGTGGCCCGGTGGCCAGCGTGTGGCAGCGAAAGTGCCACGTGGCGCTAGGCTCTGCGTTCAACCCTTCATCGGTAATATAAAGCAGCTTGGTGCCGCACTCTTTGGCGTGGGCAAGCAGTCGTTCGGTCAGTGCCACCCGGCGGCGCAAGCCAAAGATAATCACACAATCATTCTGGGTGAAATTAACCAACTGCTCCCCTAGCGTTTCGCCGCCCCCGGGCAGGCTTGTGACCTGCTCAACTACCTGGGTTAACTGCCAGCGCAAGTAATCGGCAAACGGGTGGCTGGCGCGAAAACCAATCACCCATGTTTTACGGGCGCTTAAAACTGTGCGGGCAACATCATCTACTTCCGCCTGGGTAATGGTGGCAAAGGTTCGGTCTAGATTGGCTTTGCCCTGCTCTAGATTGCTGGCAAGGGAGTGCTCTTCAGTGCGTGCGTCGGAGGAAGGTAGAAAAAGCCTGGACCCGGTGGTTTGCTCTTCGCGGGCATGTTTGCGGGCTGCCTCATAGCTTTCGTAACCTAACCGCCGCACAAAACGTGACACAGTGGCCTTAGAAACGTTGGCAAATTGAGCAAGCTCTTGGGCATCGTAACTGGCTAATTCACCAGGAAAATCACACACAAATTCGCCCAGCCGCCGTTCCGCAGGGTGGAGTGTGGGCAGGGCGCTGCGCACGCGAGTTAGAAACGAGCGTTCCTTAGCGATGGGCGACATTGTTCATCCTGAAATCTCAGTTTCATAAATAATGAAGGCTGATGATGCATTGAGCAACAATAAAAGATGATGCTAAAATTATTTGCAGATACTATTATGCTATTATTGTGTTTGCAGATAGTAAGCGTTTGAAGACTGGAAAGCGTTTGAAGATTAGAAAACTTTTGAAGACTAAAAGCATTGGTAGTGAGCAGCAGAGGAGTCGCCATGCAAACGGCACAAAACATTGCTCAGAACCGAGCAGCAGCTGCAGCGGGTTTAAAAGCGGCGGTGCGGATTTTGGATAAATGGCGCGCGTCTGGCGAGCAGGGCGAGGCGATCTTGCGGGTTTCCCATAGCACCTACGCGCGTGCCCGGCGGGGCGATATTGCCGAGATTAAACTGGATAGCGATCAGCTTACCCGGATCAGCTACTTGCTTAATATCCACGCGTCGCTACGAGTTATCTTTGATAATCCAGAGAACCTGTATGGGTTCGTTAATATGATTAACCATAACCCTTACTTTAATGGCCGCACCCCACTGGAAATTATGGGATCAGGGGATTTTGCCGCGCTCTACGAAACGTTCAAGCGTGTCGATAGCCTGCGAGGTGGTCAGTGGTAAAGGCCGCTGATGTGAAGAAGTTGCCAGCTCGGGAAGTGTCTGGCTATCGCTTGGTCAATAGCAAGTTTCCACCGATTGATCTGTTCGATGATGTGGCAAGCGCTGAAGAGTTTGCCGCGCTGCATGCACTGCAGGCATTAACCAATCCGCGGTTACAAAATGAAGTCGGTAATTTGGCGCTGCTCCCGCCGGAACGCATCCCCTTTGGCATTCGTGGCTGCTCCTATGCGGTGGCGCCGTTTACCCATGTAAATCCACAGGGGTCGCGCTTTAGTGATGGCAGCTTTGGGGTGCTCTATTTAGCCGATATGCTTGAAACCGCCATTGCGGAGGTGAAGCATCATCAGCAAGTGTATTGGCAAAATGTTCCAGAATTGCACTACGAGCGATTTGTCTTTCGTGGCTTAAAGGCAATATTTGATGAAGGGGGGCTGGGCGATGCGCTGGCGCTACCCATCGACCATGCTATTTATGCACCGGATGATTACTCAGTCTCACAGCTATTCGGTGAGGACGTTCGGCAATCGTTGGATGGGCTTCGTTACCACTCTGTTCGCAAGGCTAATGCTAACTGTTGGGCATTGATAACGCCCATTAATGTGGCCGACATTATCCAAACCACTCACTTGGAGATGATTTGGAACGGTGCTATTACCCAGGTGAATCATCTCCGTTTTTCTCGGCGATGATGAGTAATTAGCTGTTCTGCTGCTGTTCGGTAAAGCGCTGCATAATAGCAAGCGTTTCATCGCTTACGTGGTGCTCCATACCTTCCGCGTCAATGCGCGCCGTGGAGTCTTTAACGCCAAGCGCACGCAAAAAATGCAGCACAATATCGTGACGGGCACGGGAGGTTTCCGCCATTTTTTGGCCCGCTTCAGTTAAAAACAGTGAGCGGTAGGGCTTGCTGGTCACCAACTCCAACTCATTTAAGCGTCGAATCATTTTTGATACCGTCGCTTGGCTTACAGCCATGCGATTGGCGATATCCGCAGCGCGTGCTTCACCGCGGTGCTTTAACAGATCGCCAATCAGCTCGACGTAATCTTCAATTAGCTCGGTTTCGTGGGCGTTACGTACCGTTGCATACTGAACGGCATGCTGCTCCACGGGCGGCAGGGCATCACCAGGGATGCTTTGGGCGGGCAATGAAGCTTGCGAATTAGAATCAGTCATTGGCAAATTATATCGAAGGTAGTGGTAATAATCATTGGATCGCTGAGTGGATAGTAGCCTATTTTTACGCAACATTGTTAGCCAAGGCTAAACTGTTTGCACAGTGCTTTCTTGTTGAGCTACAGTCTACTTATCAGGAACGTAATAAAGGAGAGTAAAATGAACAAGCGCAATCTTTGTATGGCCTTGAGTCTACTGTTGTGGCTAAGCGCTGCAATGGCCACTGCTCAGGCGGAGGATTCAGCGCCTTCTCCTTTAAATGTTGCCGTTACATTCTCGGTACTGGGCGATATTGTTGCCAGAGTAGCAGGCGAAGACGCCAACGTTACCGTATTGACACCGATTGGCGCTGAAGTGCACGAGTGGGAGTTAACGCCGGGCAATTTTGCCAGCCTGGAAAATGCTGATGTGGTGTTTTACAACGGCTATCAGCTAGAGCAGTGGATGCATCAGGTTGAATCGACGGTCGTTGATCGAACGCCAGTAATTGCGGTGGCGGAAGCCTCTGACTACCCAACCCAAACGATTATTACGGGTGATATGGAAGGCGACGTGGATCCTCATCTCTGGATGGATCCCCGGGCGGTTTCCGCCTATGTGCAGGTGGTTGCTAATGAGCTTGAACATTTATTACCCCAGCGGGCTGAAGAGCTTCAACTAAGGGCCGAAGCGTTAAAAGAAGAGTTACATGCGCTGCATGTTGAACTCCAAGAGCGTTTAGAAGTGATACCTGATGACCGTCGCGTGCTGCTTAGTAGCGAAGCTGCCTTTCTGTACTTTGCTGATGCCTACCATTTTGATCATGATGGCATCTGGGGTACCAACGCTGAAACCGAAGGTTCACCCCGGCAGTTAATGCGGGTAGTGGATATGATCAATGAGCGCCAACCCGCGGCTCTGTTTTGGGAAAGCACTATTTCTGATCGGCATGTAACGAGCTTGGCGCGAGATACTGGCGTCCAAGTGGCAGGGCCTTTATATGTTGACTCGTTAAGTGAGCCAAGTGGTGAAGCGGGTGATTATTTCGCCATGATGCGCCACAACGTTGAGTTATTGCGTCAAACGTTGGCAACTGAGTAAGCGATCATGGCAACCACGTTGGGCCAAGCGGCTGTAGCGATTGATATAAAAGGGCTCTATGCGGCCTATCAGCGTCAGCCTGTGCTGGAAAACATTAACCTGCAGTTCCCCGCAGGTAAATGGACCGCCATTGTAGGGCCGAACGGCGCGGGTAAATCGACACTGTTTCATGTGCTTACCGGCAGCATGAAACCGCTGCGCGGTAGTGTGCAGGCTTTTGATCAGCCGATATCCTCTCATCGCAAGGCAGGGCATATTGCTTATATGGCGCAGCGGGAAGCGATTGAGTGGGACTTTCCTGTGTCGGTATGGGAGACCGTCATGGGCGGTCGCTATGGACATATGCGACATGATCCGCTGTGGCGCCGCCTGCTGCCTTCTCGCTGGTATGACCCTCGCCATGCCGAGGCGGTACGTGAAGCGCTAACGGCAGTGGATATGCTTGGGTTGGCTGAGCGCCCTATTGGCGCGCTTTCCGGCGGGCAGAAAAAACGCGTGTTACTTGCCCGTGCGCTTGCCCAACAGGCCAGCATTCTGCTGCTGGATGAGCCCCTTGCAGGAGTGGACCCGCCCAGTGAGCGTTTGATTTTAGACGTGCTTGCCCGCGAGCGTTTGGCGGGGCGTACGGTGATTATGGTGACCCACGATATGCCCGGTGCTCGGCGCCATGTGGATCACGTGGTGCTGATTAACCGCTTTATTCGCGGTGTAGGTTCACCGGATGAAATGCTCAGCGATGCTAAATTGGCGGAGCTGGCAGTGAGCTCCATTGAGCAATCGGCACACGATGCGCAGCTCGCTGAAGCATCTTCCTTCACAGCAGCGCAGGGGTAAATAAAGTGGCAGAACTAATGGGGGCCCTTAGCCTGTTTGGCGACGCATTAGTGAGCGGGTTAATCGCTGCGCTGATGGTGATTGTCAACCTGTTGCCAGGCAGCATTTCAGATGCCTTCCAGTACGCTTTTATGCAGCGCGCCTTATTGACGTCCGTATTAGTCGGCGCGATTTGCGGTATTTTATCCTGTTATGTCGTGCTTAAACGCTGGTCACTGCTGGGGGATGCGATCTCTCATGCGGTGTTGCCGGGAGTGGCCATTGCTTACCTGCTGGGCTGGCCATTTTTTATCGGCGCCTTTATTACCGGTGCACTGACCTCGGTGGGTATTGGCGCTATTGAACGCCATACACGGATTAAATCTGATGCGGCCATGGGGCTTATGTTCACCGGCGCTTTTGCGCTGGGTATTGTGCTTATCAGTAAAATCGCCTCTAGCACCCATCTAATGCATATTTTGTTTGGTAACGTGCTGGGTGTTCAGCAGTCGGCGCTGCTGCTGACGTTAGTCGCTAGTGTGATTGCGCTGCTTGTGGTGTGGCTCGCTTATCGGCCGCTGCTGCTTTACGCCTTTGACCCTCAGCAGGCCCAGGCATTGGGCTTTAATACCAGCGTGATTCACTACGGATTAATCTTGCTGTTAACCCTTACTATCGTGGCGAGCCTGGAAACAGTGGGCATTATTTTAGTGGTAGCGATGCTGATTACCCCAGGCGCCACGGCGCATCTGCTTACCGACCGTTTCAAGACCATGATGTTGATTTCAGTCGGTGTTGGGGTTAGCTCGGCGGTAATAGGGCTTTGGCTTTCTGTGGTACTTGATGTCGCCTCTGGCGGTACGATTGTGCTGGTCGCCACCAGCTGGTTCTTTATTGCACTGCTATTCTCACCCAAGCACGGCTTGCTGTTACGCCAGTGGCGCCGCTGGCGGATGGGGTGATGTTGATTTAATACTCCAGGTTACCGGTAAGTAGGCGTTCCGCTTTATCGAGAGCCTCAGGCACCCCTAGCAGTACAACGACATCACCACTCAATAGTGTTGTATCCGTATCTGGGTAGCGAATACGCTCACCATTTCTGACTAATGCGGTAACAGTGATTTCAAGTGCTTCAAAGCCGTAGTCACTGAGTGTTTTACCAAGGCAGGGATTGCCTTCCGCTATAAGCACCGAGTGTAAACGTTCGACTAGCTCCTCATCGTCCACATTAAGACGCTCAAGACTGCCACGGAAAAGCTCTTTGAGCATTGGGTAACGGCGGATGCGCTGTTCTTGTAAGCGTTGCGTGACTCGCCACATGGGTACGTTCAATGCTAATAGCGAATGCATGGCCATTACCATGCCACTCTCAAGCGTTTCAGGAATAACTTCCGTGGCTCCAGCCTTGCGTAGTTCCTCGCTACCGGACTCATCGTGAGTGCGCACTACAACAGGCAGCTCGGGAGTAACATGGCTAATATGTTGGAGAGTACGTAACGCTGCTGTTCTGTCATCGTGACCAATAATTACCAGTGTTGCTTGGTTAAGACCAATGCTTTCAAGCGTTACTGCGTCAGAAGCGTCGCCATAAAATACAGGGTGACCAGCTAAGCGTGCTTCTCTGACAATAGTGGGGTCCATATCCACGGCTACGTAAGGAATGGCTTCGTGCTCGAGAAAGCGGCTAATGACTTGGCCCGTGCGCCCATAGCCGCAGATGATAACGTGATGTTGATAGTGGTTTTCGGTATCTGGCCGCATGGCATCATGGCTTTGACTTATTCCTCTGTCTTTAAAAAACCAGGCGGCGATCGGTTGGTTATAACGAATTAAAAATGGCGCAACAATCATAGAGAAGAGCACTGAGGTAAGCGCCACTTGAGCCGCTTGGGTACCTATAATATTGCCATCCAAGCCAATAGAAAGTAGGGCAAAGCCAAACTCACCACCTACCGCAAGTAGAATGCCGGTTCGAAAGGCTGTTTGTATATCGACGCCGGAAAAGCGCACAATTAATGTCACGATCAGCATTTTAATCACTAAAAGAATTAAAGCGCCTAGCAGTGCAGTATGCCAGATATCGGGCAGTAGAGCGGGTTCGACCAGCATGCCAATACTAATAAAAAAAAGCCCTAATAAAACATCCCGAAACGGCCTGATCGTTGTCTCAATTTGGTGCCTGAATTCAGTCTCACCCAACACCATTCCGGCGAGAAAGGCACCAAAAGCCATCGAAAGGCCTAACGTGTTAGTGGTCCACGCAGCCACTAACGATACAAATAGCACGGTTAGGGTAAACAGTTCAGCTGAACGCCGTTCCGCTACTATGTGAAAAAGCGGTTTCAATATATAGCGTCCTGATACCAAAACAATAACAAAAGCGGCGAGTGCTTTAAGAAGAGCAAAGCCTAGTGCGCCCGCAACTTCGCTCGCGGCTGCAGCGCCTAATACTGGTATTACGACGACGAAAGGCACGGCGGTTATATCTTGAAAAACTGACATGGTTGTACTTAAACGGCCATGCCTCGTTTGGCTCTCACCTTGCTCCATCAATTGTTTACTAATGATCGTCGTAGACGATTGAGTAAATACGGCACCCACCACAAAAGCAGCCGCTAACGGCAAACCCATCCACCAAGCTAATAATGTGATAGCGGCTGTTGTCAGCGCAACTTGGGCAGTACCCAATCCCAAAATGGTATGCCGTAAAGCGTAGATTTGCGGTAGCGAAAAGCTTAGTCCAATAGTGAACAGTAAAAAGACGATGCCAAACTCGGCTATCACCCGGATATGAGTCTCTTCTAACGCCGGGCCTGCGGTGTGTGAACCTAAAATAACGCCAACGAGTAAGTAGGCTAAGCTGGGAGGTATGCGTAAACGCTGGAACAGTAGAACGATGAAAACGGTGACACCTAGTAGCAACAGCGTTTGCACCAGCGTTTGTTCTAACATCAGTAGGTGTTCCTTAGATCTCAGATGCGTGAGTCAGCTATTTTTAACTCAAGTTTTAACAAGAATAAAAAATGCACTCAGCACATTTCAAATCGTTTGAATATAAAGGGTGTATAAAATCAGAGGCCACCCTAGATAGTAATTCAAATATTTAACACGGTCTTTGATTAGGGACATAATCCAGTTGCTTAAGCGGTGAACATTATGCGTATGTAAAAGCTTGAAATGCATTCACGTTTTTTCAATTGACACTTAACAGAGCCGACTGCCGAATAGCAGCAGCGAAGGGTCGAGGTTTTGCCAGCCCCACCAGGCGAAAACCAAACCGCCAAGCAAGGCAGCGGTGACTATCACAGCGCTAAGTGCTTTGGTGGCGTTCATGGCATCACCTTGGTTAATGTGCTGCGTTCAAGGGGTTTCTCACTGATATACCAGTGTAGTGCAGCGGCCACGAGAGAGAGCAAAATGGCAATTTTCCATACGGTGTTGTAGTTGCCGGTAAGATCATAAAAATAGCCGCCCAACCAAACACCCATAAAGGAACCTAGCTGGTGAAACAGAAATACAATGCCGCCCAGCATCGAGAGATGGCGAACACCAAAGACTGACGCCACGATGCCGTTTGTAAGTGGTACGGTGGAGAGCCATAACAGTCCCATCGCGATACCAAATACATACGCACTTATAGGGCTTAGTGGCAAAAACACAAACGCAGTGATCACCACACCACGAATCAAGTAGAGCCATGATAGCAGCTTAGGCTTGGACCAAATGCCGCCCATCCAGCCTGCGGTATAGGTACCCACGATATTAAATAGACCGACTAATGCCAACACCGTTGTTCCTACCTGAACAGCAAGGCCATTATCGAATAAGTAGCCGGGTAGGTGTACGGCAATAAACACTACCTGAAAGCCACAGACAAAAAAGCCTAAACAGAGTAGCCAGAAGCCTTTTTGGCCTGCGGCTTCGTTAAGTGCATCTTTAAGGCTTAAATCGGCTGACGTTTTGGCTGAAGGTTTATCACGCAGCATGGCGCCTAATGGAATGATAAGGGTGGCAATCGCTGCCATCGCCATTAGCGCCGCCGCCCAGCCCAGCCACTCGATCAAGCCAAGCGTGCCGGGAAGCATGGCAAATTGCCCAAACGAGCCTGCGGCACTGACGATCCCCATAGCCATACTGCGTTTTTCCGGCGCTACTGCGCGGCCAACAGCGCCTAAAATCACTGAGAACGTGGTGCCCGAAAGGCCAAGGCCAATCAACAGCCCAGCGCTTACCGTCATGCCCAGCGCTGAGGTGGAGAGGCTCATAAACATCAAGCCCAGGGCATAGAGTAGGCCGCCAATCACGATAATTTTAGCCGCACCGAATCGGTCAGCCAGTGCACCAGTAAAGGGTTGCGATAGGCCCCACACTAGGTTTTGCAGGGCAATGGCAAAGGCAAATACACCACGCCCCCAGCCCAGGTCGCTGCTGAGTGGCTCCATAAATAGGCCAAAGCCATGGCGTAAGCCCATGGCAGTGGAGATAACTAAACTTCCTAAGATAATTAACAGCAGCGCGTGGTTGCGAGCGAGAGCCATGGTGTTCTCTTTATTTGCAGGCTTACAGTTAGCTTACTATCTCATGCGTTGTGCGCTTTTAGAAGCTGCCAAATAGAGTGCCGAGTGCAATAACACTAATCAGCGCCGTGATCGGTAGCACGATAGTCACCATCGCCACATTGGCGTATGACTGGCGGTGGGTAAGGCCGCAAATGGCTAATAGGGTAATAACGGCGCCTGAGTGGGGAAGGGTATCCATACCACCCGCTGCCAATGTGGCTACGCGGTGCATCAGCTCTGGATTAATCCCCGCTTCTTGGGCCATAGCGAGATATTCACTGCCCAGGGTTTCTAGCGCAATCGAGAGCCCACCGGAAGAGGAGCCGGTGATCCCGGCTAATACACTCATTGCCATGGCTTCTGAAATTAAAGGATTGCCGGGAAATGCTGTCAGCACCGAATCACGAATAATTGCAAAGCCCGCCATGCTGGCAATGACAGCACCATAACCCACCTCTGAGGCAGTGTTGAAAATGGGCAAAAGTGAACCAAAGCAGCCCTTGTTGATACTCGCTTTAAGATCCAGCCAATGCTTCCAGCGGGTGATGATTAACCATGTCGAGGCACTGAGAAGGGCGATTAAAATGGCCCATAGACCGCTTTGACCGGATGGGGAAACATTTTCAAACTCGTCGCTAATAAAGCTTAAATCGATGGCTGGAAATACCCCGTAGGTAAACAGTGCGTTCAGGCCAATAACCATCACTATGGGTATCAGGGCCAGCGGCAGTGCCATGACCGTGGTGGGGGTACTTTCTTCGTTAGGATCCACTTCACGTTCTGTATGTTGGCCATAGCCTTCGCCGTTTTGCGCTGCTTTTTTGACCCGTGATTGCAGGTAGAAAGTACCCAAGCCAAGCATGATCAGCCCGGCAATAATGCCGAGTCCAGGCGCTGCAAAACTATTGGTTTCGAAATAGGGGATGGGAATCGCGTTTTGTATTGCCGGCGTGCCTGGCAACGCGGTCATGGTGAAGGTGAAGGCACCTAGCGCAATGGAGGCTGGGATTAGACGCTTAGGCACATTGGCGCTGCGAAACAGCTCACGACTGATCGGGTAAATAGCAAACGCAACCACGAATAGCGATACACCCCCATAGGTCAATATTGCGCAGGCCATGACCACGGTGAGTACGACGTGGTGAGTGCCGAGTTTTTTGACGATGCCGTTGGCAATCGACTGCGCGGCACCCGAGTCGGCCATTAATTGCCCAAACAGCGCGCCTAATAAAAATAGCGGGAAGAACTGGATAACGTAGTTGCCCAGCGCACTCATAAAAGTGTCGGTGTAGATCGGCAATAAAAACGCGGCGTCCCCTGAAAGCAGCACCGCCAAACTCGCCATCAGTGGTGCCAGCAGCAGTACCGAAATTCCTCGGTAGGCGAGGAACATCAATAGCAGCAGAGAAATAACAATGGCAAGTATGCTCATGCGAGCTCCTAAGCAAAGAGTAAAGTAGTGATGCCGGATATACATGCAAAAGAGGGGATGGTAGGCAGCATGGTGCGCCGCAGCAAGAGCATATCGACTAAAGTAGCAATATGTGAAGGGTAAACCTTAGTCTTAGGTTTGCCATTTTAATCTGCTAAAATCCGCTCCCTTCGCCGTTAATGACCTCTTAATAGCTCTAGGGATTTCCATGAATGCAGTAATTCTTGCGGTGCTGGTGATGGTGGCGCTGTCGCTGGCCCGTGTCTCGGTAGTGTTCGCGCTTGTGGTGGGCGCCTTGGTTGGTGGCTTGGTGGGCGGTTTGTCGCTTGAGCAAACGCTGGATGCTTTTAATGAAGGTGTGGGAGGTGGCGCCCAGGTGGCACTGGCTTACGCTACGTTAGGCGCTTTTGCGGTGGCTATTTCGCGCTCTGGCTTGCCGGATATGCTGGCGAACCGCTTGATAACACTGCTAGGCAAGGAAACAACCGCGGCACACCAAGCGCGGGTCAAAATGCTGCTGCTAACGGCCGTTTTGCTGGTGGCAATCTCTTCACAAAACGCTATCCCGGTACATATCGCCTTTATACCGGTGCTGATCCCGCCGCTGTTAACCGTGATGAATCGTTTGAGACTGGATCGACGTGCAGTGGCGTGCGCGCTGACGTTCGGTCTAACCGCGCCTTATATGCTATTGCCAGTGGGCTTTGGGGCAATTTTTCTAAACGATATTTTATTGGCTAACTTAAACAGCGCGGGTGAACCGTTGGGATTGGAAATCACCCGTGGGATGGTGCCCATGGCCATGGCTATCCCGGTAGGCGGTATGGCGCTCGGCCTCATAGTTGCACTGCTATGGAGTTACCGACGCCCCCGCGACTATCAGGCCCAGGATATTGCTGCCAATGTTTCTGAGGGTCATACGCCTGCAAAGCCGCACATGCTGGGTCTGGTAATGTCCGGAGTGGCGATTGTCGCGGCCCTCGGCCTGCAGCTGTATAGCGGTTCAATGATACTGGGTGGCTTGGTGGGCATTGGTTTACTGTCGCTGGGCGGTATTTTTAAGTGGCGCGAAGCGGACGATCTGTTCACCAGCGGTATGCGCATGATGGCGCTGATCGGTTTTATTATGATTTCAGCGGCGGGCTTTGCCGAAGTCATGAAAACCACCGGTGAAATTGATGCTTTGGTTTCTGGTGCGTTTGCAATCTTTGGCGATAACCGTGGTTTGGCGGCGTTGGTAATGCTGCTGGTTGGGTTATTTATTACCCTGGGTATCGGCTCGTCTTTCTCGACCATTCCGATTATTGCCGCCATCTTTGTGCCTCTGGCGGTTCAGTTCGGCTTTTCGCCCATGGCGACGGTCGTACTGGTGGGCACCGCGGCTGCGTTGGGTGATGCTGGCTCACCAGCCTCGGATTCAACCTTAGGGCCAACGTCAGGCCTGAACGTTGATCGTCAGCACGATCATATGTGGGACAGCGTGGTGCCGACATTTCTGCACTACAACATCCCGTTAGTGGGCTTTGGTTGGTTAGCCGCGATGATGCTCTAAAGGGTCTGTTTTAAAAACTGTTTAAAAAACTATTTGAGAAATATAAAAAGGGACAACGCTGTTGGCCCTTTTTTGATCGTGCTCGATTAAATCACTACTTCGGCAGGTGGCTTTCAAACGCACTTAATAGCCCACGCAACAGCGAAAGCTCTTTGCGGCTGGGCTGGGCGCGGGCGAAGAGGGCTTGCAACTGCTCTTCGGTGCGCGCGTGTGGCTGGGTTAAAAAGCCGCTCTCCTGCATTAAACGTCCCAGATGCGCCTGAAAGTGTAAGAACTGTTCACGGTTGGGTGGTGTTGCCTCCAGCGGGCGCTGGTAGCTGAAGCCGCTATTCTCACCTTTACGCCAAGCGCGGTGTACTTCGTACGCCAAAATCTGCACCGCTTGAGATAAATTCAGAATGCCGTAATCAGGGTTGGCGGGAATGCTAACTTGATGGGTGCAGCAGCGGATCTCATCATTGGTTAGGCCTGAACGCTCACGGCCAAACACCAGTGCCACCGGTGCGGTTTGGGCATTCTGGATAACGTCTGCCGCCATCTCATCAGGCTCGTTAAAATGCGGCAAGGGTAGGCTGCGTAGCCGCGCACTGGCACCAACGACTTGGATACAGTCAACCACCGCCTCGTCCAGTGAGCCAACTACACGTGCGCTTTCAAGCACATCGGTAGCGCCCGCCGCTAATCGCGTTGCCTCTTCATCAGGAAACATCCGTGGGTTAACCAGCACCAGCTCAGTTAAGCCCATGGTTTTCATTGCCCGCGCGGCAGCCCCAATATTACCTGGGTGGAAGGTCTGTACGAGTACGATACGGATATGCTGCAACATGCGCTAATCAGCCCGGTAGCTTAAAAAAATCGCGCCGATGATACCATGCAAGCCCAGCGCATTGGGGGATCAAACTGCGTAAAGCAGCAGGCCTTAAATGCAACAACCCCGCACAAGGCGGGGTTGTTGATGACTACTTTTACTAGCAGTCTTGAGCAGAGGGCTCAGGGGTGTATTACATCATGCCGCCCATGCCACCCATCCCGCCCATGCCACCCATGTCTGGGCCAGCTTCTTTCTCTTCCGGATCTTCAGCGATCATGCATTCGGTGGTGATCATAAGACCAGCAACAGAACCAGCGGACTGCAGCGCAGTACGGGTTACTTTGGCCGGGTCTAGAACGCCCATTTCGAACAGGTCGCCAAATTCACCGGTTTGTGCGTTGTAACCGAAGTTGCCGGTTTCATCTTTCACACGGTTGATAACCACGGCGGGCTCTTCACCAGCATTGGAAACGATCTGACGCAGCGGTGACTGCATAGCGCGTAGCGCCATGTTGATACCGTGGTTCTGGTCTTCGTTTTCGCCGGTCAGGCCTTGTACTTTCGCCATAACGCGAACCAGTGCGGTACCGCCACCAGGGACGACGCCCTCTTCAACGGCTGCACGAGTAGAGTGCAGGGCGTCTTCAACGCGGGCTTTCTTCTCTTTCATTTCCACTTCGGTGGCAGCACCGACGCGGATAACGGCAACACCGCCTGCCAGTTTGGCAACGCGCTCTTGCAGCTTCTCTTTGTCGTAATCAGAAGAGGTGTCTTCGATTTGCGCGCGGATCTGGTTAACGCGGGCTTCGATATCGCCTTCTGCACCAGCACCATCAATGATAGTGGTGTTCTCTTTAGACATGGTCATGCGCTTAGCAGTACCCAGGTGGTCCAGGTTAGCTTGCTCAAGCGTCAGGCCGACTTCTTCAGAGATGACCGTGCCGTTCGTCAGGATAGCGATATCCTGCAGCATGGATTTACGACGATCGCCGAAGCCCGGTGCTTTGGCAGCAGCGACTTTAACGATACCGCGCATGTTGTTAACAACCAGCGTTGCCAGCGCTTCGCCTTCGATATCTTCAGCGATAATAGCCAGCGGCTTGCCTTGCTTAGCAACGGCTTCCAGTACCGGCAGCAGCTCACGGATGTTGGAGATCTTTTTATCCACTAGCAGGATGTAAGGATCTTCCAATTCAACCGTCATGGTGTCCTGGTTGGTGACGAAGTAAGGAGATAAGTAGCCGCGATCAAACTGCATACCCTCAACCACTTCCAGCTCGTCTTCAAAGCCACGGCCTTCATCAACAGTGATGACGCCTTCTTTGCCGACTTTTTCCATCGCTTCGGCAATGATTTCGCCGATGCGCTTGTC
Organism: Gammaproteobacteria bacterium; assembly: GCA_023485185.1. The sequence continues at coordinate 4,519 of JAMCZP010000181.1, read as the reverse complement.
ACCGTTAGCAGAGATAGTACCTACCTGAGCAATCGACTTGGTGTCGGTGCAAGGTACAGACATTGCTTTGATTTCTTTAACGGCAGCAGCAACAGCTTGATCGATACCGCGCTTAAGATCCATCGGGTTCATACCGGCCGTTACGCCTTTCAAGCCTTCAGCGATAATGGCCTGAGCGAGAACGGTAGCGGTGGTAGTGCCGTCACCGGCGGCGTCAGAAGTCTGTGAAGCAACTTCTTTAACCATCTGTGCGCCCATGTTTTCGAACTTATCTTTCAGTTCGATCTCTTTGGCTACAGAAACGCCGTCTTTAGTGACAGTTGGGGAGCCGAAAGATTTTTCCAGTACCACGTTACGGCCTTTAGGGCCGAGGGTTACTTTTACCGCGTTGGCCAGGACGTCAACACCGCGGGCCATACGTTTACGGGCATCATCTGAAAACTTAACTTGTTTAGCTGACATATCTGCTACTTCCTAAATTGAATGCAAAACGTGAAAGTAAATAATCGAGGTGCTCATCAGTCAAATGTGAGCAGCAACGACTGTTAGCCTTCAACAACCGCAAGAATATCGGCTTCGCTCATGATCAAGACTTCTTCGCCGTCGACTTTCTGTTTCTCGACACCGTAGCCATCTTTAAAGATCACGTTATCGCCAACTTTAACGTCGAGAGGACGGACATCGCCATTTTCGAGAATGCGGCCATTACCGACAGCAAGTACTTCTCCACGCGTCGGTTTCTCTTGTGCATTGCCCGGAAGCACGATGCCGCCAGCGGTTTTCTGCTCTTCTTCAACGCGACGGACGATGACACGATCGTGCAAAGGACGGATATTCATTCACGTTCTCCTGAGTATGGTTGAAGCCCTGGTAGGGCGGTTCGCTAAAAAGTTCTCGTGGGACTGCTGCGCCGCGAGAAGTGAAGACCTTACGGTCTTCCTTGTTAATGGCAACTGCTCTTCAAGAATGCGTCTGTAAGAGTCAGCCACCGAATTTATGTGCTGCCTGAAAAATGGGGGCTGCAGGTGGCCTTTCAAGGGGGGAGGCAATAAAAAATTGCTTTTTTTGTGTATTTATTTTCGAAACGGGGCTTAGCGGCGACGAGAAGGCTCATCACGACTAATAAAGTCTCCCTCAATAGGGCCTTCCTGGTAAGCCGATGAAGCGTCTTGTGAGTTGGCGTCTTTAAATGCCTCATCAACACGCTCCTCGGATGTATAGGAGTGGGTAGAGGAGGCATGTGGCCCTTGCTGTTTACCAACGACGGTTTTCAGCCCCAACCAGGTAAGGGCTTTAAACAGTAACTGGCGGGCGCTCGGTATTAGGCATGCAAGCCCTAGTGCATCGGATAAAAAGCCCGGAGCCATTAACAGCGCACCGCCAAAGATCAGTGCCGCGCCGGTGAATAGTTCGCTTGAGGGAAGCTCACCCACCTGCATACGTTGGCGCGCACGAGCCAGTGTAGAGACGCCTTCCTTACGAATCAGATGTAGTCCCGCGAAGCCGGTGCCCAGCACTAGAAGCAAGGTTGTTAACAAACCTATTTGACTTCCAATTGAAAAAAGAATAACAAAATCAAGCAGGGTAAATAGAGATATGGAAATAAGAATGGGCATGACTGACTCCAATAAACGCTAATAAAAGCGGCTCAACACCAGTTGTAATTGCATAATATTGTGCCAGAAATGCCAATAACAAGCAGCTAGAGTTGAGTGTTGCTGCTAGGGAATAGCTCGATTTTTATCGCTATTTGTTCTATGTTTGCTCTATGCTGCAATGCACAATAAAGCTGAATTATCTGCCGTAAGGAGTTAATAATGATACTTGCCGATAAAGTGATCGCCGTCACCGGTGGTGCGCGAGGCCTGGGTTATGCCATGGCACTGCGATTAGGAAAGCAGGGCGCACGTATGGCGCTATTGGATATGAGCGCTGACTCACTTGATCAAGCCGTATCCCAACTTGCCGCAGAGGGTATTAATGCCCAAGCGTTTGTTGTGAACGTTGCAGAAGAAGCATCCGTGATCCAAGCGTTTAGCGATATTGCTGAGCGCATGGGGCCCGTCAGTGGCTGCATCAATAATGCCGGTATTACTCAGGATGCGCTTCTGGTTAAAGCTAAAGATGGCCATGTAGAAAAACGCATGTCATTGGCATCCTGGCAGAGCGTTATCGATGTTAATTTAACCGGTGTTTTCTTATGTGGCCGTGAGGCGGCGACTCAGATGATTGAAGCAGGGCACGAAGGGGTGATTGTCAATATCTCTAGTATCTCTCGTGCGGGCAATGCGGGGCAGAGTAATTATGCGGCTGCCAAGGCAGGCGTACATGCGCTTACGGTCACTTGGAGTAAAGAGCTGGCGCGTTATGGAATTCGTACCGGCACCGTGGCGCCTGGGTTTGTTGCAACCGAGATGACTGCTGCTATGCGGCCTGATATGTTGGAGCGCATCTCCTCTAACGTGCCGCTAAAACGCTTAGGTGAGCCTGATAATATTGCCCAGAGCGTCGCCTTTATCGTTGAGAATGACTATTTCACTGGTCGTATTATTGAGTGCGATGGCGGTTTACGGCTTTGATAAACTGCTAGCGCTAACCTAGCTATCTATTGGGGCTAGTTGTCTATTGCGAGTTGTGGGAGGTGGCGAGCCAAAGCTGCCTGCCTCCCGGCAATGCTATTAACGCCATTGTATTAAAAATGGAATTAAAAATAGTCGCGACTGATTTCGCGCTGGAAATACATTTCCAGACGTAGCGTCATCGCCCAGCGAGGGTCATAGCTGACGTCGCGCTGAAAGTGGAGCTCTGGAATCACATCGGCAAATAAAATCCCTTTGTGAACATCACGGCGATAGCGCGTTTGCAGGTAATAATTGGTCATGCGCGGGTTGGAAATGCTTTCGCCTATCGCAATGGCAGAGTAGCGAAGTGCGCTACGTCGATTGATGCGATGGTTAATTTCAGCAACTTCACTGTATTCAAGCGTGTCTTCTTCCTCACGTCATTGCACGTTTGAAATAAAGCGTAAATGACGGTTTTCACTTAAGGGACGGCCAACATCCCAGCGTGTCCGTGCTGAGTAGCCTTCATTGTTAAACCATGACACCCGGTTGTGAGACTCCAAATGCCAAGGCCCATCGCCAAGTTGCCATAGCCGCTCGCTGGTAAATCGTACGTACGGATCTATGGGAAATCTTAGCCGAACACCGGCACCGACTCGGTTGCTCCAGTTTTCACGTTTGTCGCGGCTCTCTAACCAGTCTAGGCCCAGTGTGGAGCTGCTACGGTCACGTTGATCATTCGCTAATCTTCCCGAGCCTTGCTCTTCGAGCGTGCCTTGAGACTCTTCTGGGCCACTCTCAATAACTAAGCGCAAACGATCTTCTGACGTGGGAAGGTCAATACGGTAACGAAGATTGATATCACCGCTGGTCCCCTCTCCCTCCATCCAGTCAATTTCTTGCCCCAGGCGTAGATAGGATTCGTTGGCAACCTGCATATGATCGTCAGTACCAAAAAAACCATCAATGCGACGTGAGGTATTATCGACCCAATTGCCTACGCTTTCACGAAATGGCTCTACGCGCTCTTCAGCCCACTCAGGTAAGTCGCTATCTTCCTCTTCAGCATAAGCATTGGTGGCGAGTGAAGTCATTAAGCCAAGCCAGCAGAACGTTATCATTTTATGCATCGAGAGTACTCAATAGTAGCGTGCTTTGCCGCCTGTTAATGAAGGAGTTTAACGTGCTTTATGGGTTTCAATTTCTTTTGCCCATTTCAGCACACGCTTGCGTTGACTACGAGTATTAAGCCGATGCGTATCCACGCTAGCGGGTATGAGTTGGTGATTGGGCGATGCATTTAAATCTAGGTTAAAATTGCGCGAAGCTCCCATTGGCATATCTTCAGAGCCGTAAATAGCGATCACGCGAATTTCGAGCTGAATGTTATGCCCATGGAGCAAGTCATCTTCGAGTTTCCAATGCTGTTTGACCTGGCTGACAATATTGCCAAACGATTGGATGTGCAGATAATCCCCTGAAGCAAGCGGGCCTTGATGGGTGCGGTAGCTATCTTCTTCCTGTTCGTCGCCTTGCTGTTGGTACTCAACAACATCAAGCGAGTAGCTGCCTTGTCGAGTATGCAGAATGGCCTCTAAATGTTGAATATAGATAGCCTCGCTACTCATATTACTAACTAAGCAGAGCGCTTCAGTGCCTATTCCTTTACCGCGATTAATAATGATCCGCGGGCGACGCTGGCGAACGTAGCCGTTATAAAGCAACTGGGCATAGAATATCCATACAAGCAGCGTGCAAACACTTGCGACGGCGGAAATTGCCTGGGCGTTATCGTTAAGCCATTCCATTGGATGAGATCCTTCTCATAGCCATAACTGATCGTACGTCGTAAATATAGCGGAAAAAATAGAGCTGAAAAATGTGCACACAGCTTAGTGAAACAGCAGGGGGCAGTCTGTCGCTGAGCTTGTTAACATTGATAGATATGCATAACTCAA
>JAMCZP010000218.1 GCA_023485185.1 Gammaproteobacteria bacterium | reverse complement strand
CGTTATCGACATTAGCGGTTTACTCCATGGTGATGCAGCAGCCCGCCAAGCGGTTGCTGAGACCCTGGGGCGCGCCGCGCGGGAAGTGGGTTTCTTTCAAATGGTAGGCCACGGGATTGATCACACGCTTCGCAAGGGATTAATTACCCAAGCCAAGCGCTTCTTTGCTCAACCTGAAGCAACCAAAATGGAGCGCTACATCGGCCTCTATCACCACCACCGGGGCTATGTTCCCCCTGGTGAAGAGTCGCCCGACCCTAAAAAGCCGGACATGAAAGAAGCCTTTGATCTTGCCTTTGAACTACCCAGTGACGACCCTGAGGTGTTAGCGGGTACGCCACTCCTCGGGCCCAACCCCTGGCCCAATCTTGAAGGTTTCCGCGAGCCGGTCGCCGCTTACTATGATGCCGCTTACCAAGTGGGCCGCGCACTCATGGGCGGCTTTGCTCTGGCGTTAGGTCTTGAAGAGCAGCAGCTACTGCGCCACGTCAACAAGCCGCCCAGCCAGCTGCGATTGATTCACTACCCGTATAATCCCGAGGCTAAAGACGCCCAAGGCATCGGTGCGCATACCGATTATGAGTGCTTTACCTTGCTGCTACCCACCGCGCCGGGGCTTGAGGTTATGAACGGTGCCGGCGAATGGATTGATGTGCCGTATCAAGAGGATGCATTAGTCGTCAATATTGGCGATATGCTGGAAATCTGGAGTAGCGGTGAGTTTGTGGCGACCTCTCACCGGGTGCGTAAAGTGAAAGAGGAGCGCTACTCATTCCCGCTGTTTTTCGCCTGCGATTACCATACCGAAGTCGCGCCGCTGCCCGAATTAATCGAGCGCCACGGTAAAGCCCATTACGCATCGCTCAAAGCAGGCGATCATCTTTATGCCCAAACTATCCAAACCTTCCGTTACCTGCGCGAGCGTTTGGCAAAGGGTGAGATTGCACTTCCCGAAGGTGCCCGGGAAGTAGGCAGCCTGGGCCAGCACGGCAAGCATAAGGAAGACTCCTTATGAACGTCGACTTGCCTGCCATACCTCAAGCATTTCGCGGCGTATGGCAGCGCACGCTCTACGCCGAACCCGCTAAAGAGCCCTATCAACAAGCCGACACCACTACTCAGGTTTACTGGCTACAGGGCAAACACTGGCATGCCGACCTGCGCCTGCCTACAGACTCGCCTGACTTTGCAGGCATCACCGGTTTAGACGACTGCAACCGATCTCAGCTTGAGTGGCTGGCGGGGCTCACTGCTTTTGCAGGTATTACCCAAATCAATAGTGAGCTAGGGGTATGCACCTGGCATCGCTATCAGGATCTATGCCCTAGTCTGGAAAAGGATATAGGGCTACTGCGCTGGATTGACGGCAACATTTTAGAAGAGCGACATCCGCACGGTCAGTACGTTGAGCACTGGCAACGGCTTTCCAATGATGCCGTTGAAGACGTAATTCAAGACGAGCAGGGCCAACTGCGCTGGCTGCAAATCGGCGACCACGCTATGGCAATCACCCTTCGCCCTTGGGCAGACAGTGCAGACGCCCTGTTCGCCCCAATCAGCAGCTTAACTGACAGCGCTCTTCGCTGGCGCGCCAGCCTATGCTTTGACTACTTAGAGCGTAGCCAACACGGTTGGCGGGTAGTGCTATCTACCCATCCCTGGCGGAAGGGAGTGATTTATGACGGTGCAGCAAACCTACTTAATTCTTCTTTAGTGACACCGATTTAATTAAGGAATCTATTATGACGCTTCCTATTGCACTCGATATTGCCAGCCTGCATGCAGCCTACCGTAGCGGCAAACTCACCCCTTCTGACCTTATCAGTCAGCTGTTGGCAGCGGCCGAAAGCCACGGTAAAGAGCCCGCCTGGATCACTCGCTTAAGTCGCGAGCAGTTGGCGCCCTATTTGAAGCGCCTGGAAGATGAGTCGCCGGAAACAATGCCGCTTTACGGCATCCCCTTTGCTTTGAAAGACAATATCGACCTAGCGGGAGTGCCCACCACCGCAGGCAGCCCGGCGTATGCCTATACGCCCACAGAAAATGCCTTTGTGGTGCAGCAGTTGATCGATGCGGGCGCGATTCCCATGGGCAAAACCAACCTGGACCAGTTTGCTACAGGCTTGGTCGGTGAGCGCGCCCTGGATGTGTATGGCACCCCTGCCAATGCTTTTGACCCTTCGCTGGTGCCCGGCGGCTCCAGCAGCGGCTCCGCAGTGGTGACAGCCGCCGGCATGGTCAGCTTTGCACTGGGCACCGATACGGCAGGCTCTGGCCGCGTGCCTGCATGCTTTCATAACTTATACGGGGTTAAACCCAGCCTGGGGCTGCTGAGCACTCGGGGCGTGGTTCCCGCTTGCGCCACGCTGGATACCATTAGCGTATTTGCGCTGACCGCTGACGATGCCGCAAAGGTGCTGGATATTACTGCTGCCTATGATGCTGAGTGCGCCTGGTCGCGCCAGCATGACTTTGCGATACATGGCAAACGCTACGGAAAAGCGCCAGCCGCGTTCCGCTTTGGGGTGCCACTGGAATCCCAATGGCAAACCGATGTGGCCTATACCCAAGCCATGCACCATGCAATTGCTGAGCTTGAAGCCCTGGGCGGCGAAAAAGTTGAGCTAGATTGTTCTCCGTTACTGGCAGCAGCGCGCCTGCTTTACGAAGGGCCTTGGGTGGCCGAACGCTACCATGTGATTCGTGAATTGATGGAGAGTAACCCTGATGCGGTGCATCCAGTCACTTTCCAAATCACTCAGGGGGGAGCGACGCCGCTGGCAGTCGACGCCTTTGATGCGCGTTATAAGCTCGCCGAGTATAAGCGCCAGGCCGACGCGTTGATCAGCCAAGTAGATGTGATGCTCACGCCTACCACGGTTACCCATCCGAGCAAGGCCGAGGTAGCGGCAGACCCTATCGGCGTCAATTCGCGCCTGGGCACCTGGACCAACTTTATGAACCTGTTGGACTACAGCGCCCTGGCCGTGCCGGTAGGCTTTAGTGAGCATGACTTACCGGTAGGCATCACGCTGTTTGGCCCGGTATTTGCTGACCTACCGCTGCTCTCCCTCGCCCGTGCCCTTGAAGCGCGCCTGATGCTACCGTTAGGCGCAACAAGAATTCCACACCCTCCTCTAGCGGAACTACCCGCGCCTGCCCAGGATGGCAGCATGGAAATAGTCGTATGCGGCGCGCACCTAAAAGGGCTTCCGCTTAATCATCAGCTCACTCAGCGGGGCGGCGTACTGATTAGCACCACCCACAGCGCCCCACGCTATAAACTGTTTGCCCTGGCAGGCGGGCCGCCAAAACGCCCGGCGATGCTGCGCGACGAGAACGGTCAAGCCATTGAAGTAGAAGTTTGGCGCTTACCCATCGAAACCGTGGGCAGCTTTTTAGCCGGCATTCCTGCCCCGCTTGGTTTAGGCCAGGTGGAGCTTGCCGACGGTAGTTGGAAGTGTGGTTTTATCTGCACCGCCGGTGCGCTTAACGAAGGCGGTGAAGCTGAAGACATCACCGAATTTGGCGGCTGGCGGGGGTGGTTGGCGCACCGATCTGACTGATGCTATGAGAGGCCCATATGCATGAGCAACATTGCGGATGGGCCTTTTAAAAAGAACAGGTGGTTAGGCTGCGTTTTACGAGAGAAATTTTATGCTTATATTTTTCTAATCGGGCCTGCATATTGAGCCACCAGCTCATCCGCAGTAAGCAGCAAAAATCCCTCAGCTTCTGCCTGGGCCACCAAAATTCGATCAAAGGGGTCTTTATGAATGCTGGGTAAATGAGCAATATTGAGTGTATGCAGTGAACTGATCGGAAGTTCTAAATAGCCATTATCCATCAACCCTCTTCGCAAAAGATGTGGGTCAACGTGAAAATCAGTGCGTTGTAGGCTGTTTTTAATCACCACTTCCCAGATGCTGGCAGCGCTAAAATAGAGCCTATTGTTATCATCGTTGATTAGCGATAGCGCATCATCAGAGAGTTTCTCCGGCTCTGCCGACGCCCAGAGCAAAACATGCGTGTCAAGAAGCAGATTCATATCAGCCTCCAAACATCTCGGCTATTTCATCTTGCCCCATCCGGTCAAAGTCATTAGGTACTTTAAATTGCCCGGTCAGAAAACCCAGGCGCTTCTGCTGACCAGAAACAGGGCTGTCAATCGCCGTTACGCGTGCCATCGGCTTACCTGCTTTGGCAATGATAAACCCTTCACCTTCAGCAGCGCGCGCCACCAGCTGTGACAACCGTGTCTTAGCTTCATGTATATTAATAGCTTCCATTTTTGTCTCCTAGAGACGAGACTTAGTCTAGCTAGTTTAGTTTAAAAAAGTGCTTTATCAACTAAGTCCTTCAGTTTGCCTTTGAGAGCGCTTGGCCAGCGAACGGTTAGCGGCCTTGAAACACACTCGGATCAATGGCATCAGTAGCCACAGCAGTGGTGTCAGTAGCCAGCGATAGATAAAGCGCGCAATGAACAGTACCGGTAATAGTACAATTAGCCAGATAAGAAACTGTCCAAGCCACGTTGGCCAGCCGAGCCAGTTAGATAGATTGGCACCCAGTGCGCTGACCAGGCTGGGATGACGAATCACTATATAGGCTGTGCCCGCTACCGCGGCGACCTTAGCGATGCGCGGCAGCGTAGCGAAGCGCCCGCCAGTAGTTGCTAGCGCTCCTTGACGCAGCCCAGTACGTGCGCCTTGAGCTTCGATGCTGCCTACCCGAGCGGTTCGGGCAGCTCTTCCCGCCCGCAACACCTTGACGGTGCTGGCCATCACCAATAGATCGACACCGGCCCAGCCCAAATCGGCTGCGCCAATGGCATCGCCACGCCGCCACTGGCTTTCCAGGTCGCGTAATCCACTGGTAAAGAAATCGCCTACGCCTGCGACTATGCGCTCACCCTGTAACCACTCGACGTCGCCTTGTTCACTCATCACAAACTGATTGAGCAGCCCGTGGCCGTTGGCATCCAGTAGCGCAATGCCCATCTGACCACGCCGAAAAGGAGTTAACTCTGCAATGGCCGCCTCTACGTCTGCTTCACCCAACTCATTGGTATCCGTTGGCTCATCGCTCCACCAGCGGCTGACTTGCTGATAGCGCTCGCCAATCCAGTGCTGTGCACGCAACGTGGTAACGTCATGATCGCGGAAATAGCTAATAGGGAGGACGGCATCTGCGCCAAAGCGCACCAGGACATCCTGAAACTGAGGAGAGAGCCCGTAGTCGATTAAGACGCTTCGCGCTATATCACCGTGGCGTATAAGCGCCAGCGAAGCGCTCATCCACAGCGCCTGATCGGCGGCGTAGCTAAGAAACAGCGCATTGATCTCTGGTGACTCTTGTTCAAGGGTTGGCTCTAGTGCAGGAAGCGCTCGCTGTACTTCCAAACGCACTAGCCGGGAATCGAACGGCTCGTGAGAAGCTGCGGCGGTTAATACTCCCGCCACTAGAATGGCTGTCGCGACTATTAACCATCCAGTCCGTAACGACCACTCAGTACGCATATCCCTCTCCCGCTGTGGCGCTGCTATCAAGCTTATAAACGGATCCAGTTTATACCAGTTGCTTACACCCGTTGCTCGTATCGGTGCTATGTCAAATTAACAGCTGTAACTCAACCACTTCTTCCCATTTCATACTTTTTACTCATTTTGGCAATTTGCGCCTATATAGTTAGCAAATTGCTGAATAGGATGAGACAGCCTATCATTAGGTAAAAGATTAGCGAAAAAGGAGTACTGTAATGGAAGCTATCGATGAAGTGGAAAGCGGCGTTATTGCTCTAATGGGTGGTTCTGTTGGCGCACGCTCAGATGAGTTGATCCGAAAAGGCGTACCGCTGGATGCCCTTGAGCGACTTCGTAAAGAGCATGGCATCGATGCCTACGGTGTTGGGATTATCAATCGCCGCACCCATGATCACCGGCGCTCAAAAGGAAAACCCTTAACGCCCGACGAGGGCGATCGACTCTACCGAACGAGCAGAATCGTTATCCTCGCCGAAGAGATTTTCGGCAATCGCGAGAAAGCCATTCGTTGGCTACAGAAGCCTCGCCGTGCGCTGGGGGGAATCAGTGCTTTGACAGCAGTCACCACGACGCCAGGCTACGAAGCAGTAGAAGAGCTACTTCAGCAACTTCACTATGGGTTGTCGCCGTGACTAAAGTAGCGTGGCGTATATCCAACTACACCGATCTATCTGGCATAGGCGGCACGGTCACGGCTGGCCGGTGGCACCATAAAGGCCAGCCGGTCGTTTACCTTGCCGACTCACCGGCCACTGCGTTGCTTGAGGTACTGGTTCACTTTGAAATGAACATTGATGAGCTACCTGATCAATTCACGTTACTGCGTGTCGAGCTACCCTCATCAGCCAGCGAGATGCCGATTGAAGCAAGTTTGCCAGAAGCATGGCCTCAACAACAGCAGCTCACCCGCTCACTAGGCTCACAGTGGCTAAATGAAGGTCACTCTTTATTGCTCAAAGTGCCCACGGTGATTGTGCCGCATAACTGCAACTATCTGTTTAACCCACGCCACCCGGACGCCAGACTGGCTAAACTTTCAGTCGAGCAGTTTCCCCTCGACCCCAGACTAGCGTACTAGCAACCCTTAACAGCGACCCTTAACAGCGACCCAACCACCCCAGCAGCTCACGCTGTACGTCTTGTGAAGGTAGATACTCCTGCTCCAGGCGCCCTTGTGGTTGGGCTTTAAGAAAATGAAAAAAAGCCACTTCATGCTCAGCCAGGCCGCTGGTTGGCAGCTCGGCTTGAACCGGCTCTGGCACGGCGCAGTCACGGCAAAATGCCTTGAAGTGCGCCTCGCTCATCATCA
>JAMCZP010000293.1 GCA_023485185.1 Gammaproteobacteria bacterium | reverse complement strand
TGCCGACGAGTTGGCTTCAGGCGCGCTACTACCGGTACTCGAAGGGTGGGAGTGCGAGGTCATGCCGGGTAGACGCGACATTCACGTGCTTTATGCCCAGCGCCGCCTGCACACGCGCAAGGTGAGCGCTTTTTTGGAGCATCTATTTGAGACGGTCGGGCCTACGCCGCACTGGGACCGCTGGCGCGAGAGGGAAGAGGTTATATATTGATCAGCTAAAAAGGGAAAAGCCGCTACTTTTTTGGTAACGGCTTTCCATAAAAATCAGATGCAAAAAAAGCGGATAATCGAAAAATACAGTCTTTTCGATGTTAGGTAATGGGAGCTGGGTTCACCACCTTCAGTTCTAGTGCACGCTCTTCGCAATTATTAGACATAAAAAAAGGCAGGCCAGTAATTAACTGATCTGCCTTTCAAAATATTGGTAGCGGGGACCGGATTTGAACCGATGACCTTCGGGTTATGAGCCGGATCAGCTTGATCTTCTTTGTACTCCCTTATTTATTATTATTGCCCGAAATTGCCTATGATAAAGGGGATGTAGATGTTTTTAAAAATACTAATTAGGTAATTTAATGCCAAATGCGCACACTAAATTCTGTCACAAACTAAGATGTAAAATTTAATGCATAAATGACTGTAAGGCTTCTGATGAATCCAGTCCCATAAATTTAATAGATAGCTAGACCACAACCATTTCCTGACGGCCCACGGCATGGACCCATACCCCTGCGCCAGTACCCTGCACAAGCCCCTCGAGCCCCTCGACGGTATCGAGGAGATCTAGGCCCAGCCAGCAGCACTGCCCCGCGCCTCTCATCATGCAACTCTCAAGAAAAGCTGTCCTGGATCAATGTAGCTCCGGCCACTTCGAGGCAAGCTGAAGGCCTGACTTAGGAGAGCTCATCATGCATCGACTCACTCGGACATCACCCACACAACGCACAGGAGGTCGCTGGCTGGCCCTCCTGCTCGCGCTGCTGTTGGCGATAGTCACGATGTCGAGTCACGGCGCCATGGAGAGCCATCAAGTCGATTGCGGTGTCGCTGCTGAGTGGATGTTGGATAATGGTCATTCGGTTGACGGCCATTCAGGTGACAGCCAAAACGCCGTGCATGACCATGACGCTTCATCCTGCGTCACCTGCTCCATCACCATGAGCCAGACGCGATTGCTCGTGTTTGGCCCCGAACGCCTGGCCAACTCACCGGCCATGGCAGTTTCCCCCCAATTCCCACTTACCCCTAGACGCCCTCCCAGAGCCTGATTGAACGCAGACGATCTGCCATCGGATCGCGACAACCATTCGCGTCCAACATTACGTTCATCAGGAGTTCATCATGTCTATACATTTCTCATCACCCGCAATGGCGCGCCAGGTATCCCTGCCTTCCCCATTTTCGCTCAACGGGAAGCATTGGCTGCTCGGCTGGCTCATGGCCACCGGGCTGGCCCTATCCTCCACCCCGGCGCTCGCCACTACACTGCCCGCGGGAGTCGTCGTCACCGCTAACGAGCACGGTGCCTCCCTCACGCACATCAATTTGACGAATGATAATGCCACGAACCAATCCATCGGCATTGCGCCCCACAATGTCCAGGTCAGCGCTTTCGGGCGCTACTTGATGGCCGTCGGCGAAGCGGCACCCAACGACCATGGCGGCGAGCATGCCCACGGTGATGCCACCGGTAAGCTCAATCTCTACCCAGCCAATGATCCAACCAGCAGCCCCTTGGCCAGCATCGAGGTGGGCAGCCATCCGGCCCATGTGGTCAGCGACCTGGAGGGCCGATTCGCCTACGTCACCAATGCCGGAGGTGACAGCCTCTCAGTCGTCGACCTGGAGGCAAGGGAGAGCGTGGCTACCATCGCCACCGGTGAGTATCCACACGGCCTGCGCCTGAGTCCCGACGGGCGGGAGCTCTATGTGGCCAACGTGCTGGATGGTAGCGTCTCGGTGATCGATGTCGCGGCACAGGAAGAGATCGCTCGCTTGCCGGTAGGCCAGGCGCCCGTTCAGGTCGGCTTCACCCCGGATGGTGCTAGGGTCTTCGTTTCACTGCGCGACGAAAACCGCGTGGCCATCATCGACACCGCCAGCCGCGAGGTCGTTGAGCATATTGAGGTCGGCCGGCAGCCGATCCAGGTACATGCCACTGCGGATGGTCGCTTCATGCTAGTGGCCAACCAGGGCAGCAAAGCCGAACCCGATAACCGGGTTTCAGTGATCGCGCTCGATAGCCTGACGGTGGTGGCCACCCATGAGGTCGGCGCAGGAGCCCATGGTATCAGCGTCGACGACACCGGCCGCTTCGCCTTCATCACCAGCCTGTATGACGCCAGCCTCTCGGTCATCGACCTGGAAGCCAGCGCCGTTATCAGCCGCCATGACACCGGCCAGGGTCCCAACGGCGTGACCTGGTTGGCCACTGAGGAGTTATGACAATGATTGCACACTGCACCGCCCTGATGGGCAACCTGCCCTGGCTGGGCTGGATCATGCCCGTTGCCATGCTCAGCTTGCTCGGCCTCGGCATCGCTGCTCTTGCCAAGTATCTTTTCTCCTCCTCTCGCACGTCCCGTGACCATCCGGAGGTCCGCTCATGAACCGTCTTGGCTCTAGTCTCCTGCTCTCCGCCACCCTACTGCTGGGCGCCGGCACCGCTCAGGCCGCCTTGCCCGTCGAGGCGACCATGTTTAAGAACCCACAATGCGGCTGCTGTGACGAATACGCTCACCAGCTCGAGGACCGCGGGGTCACGGTGAAGATCATTGACGATATTGAGGTGGGCAAGATCAAGCAGCGCGTCGGCCTACCCTATGGTCTCGGTTCCTGCCACACCCTCCAAATGGGCGGCTACGCCATCGAAGGGCACGTGCCCTTCGAAGCGGTGGAGAAGCTCTTCGAGGAGCGTCCTGACACCCGAGGCATCGGCCTGGCCGGCATGCCTATCGGCACCCCCGGCATGCCGGGACCCAAACAGGGCGACTGGGACGTCTATCAGTTCCGTAACGGAGAGGCCGCGCACTTCGAGACTCTCTGACCCAAACGGGAACCTCACCAGCAAGAAATGCCGCTTCCACCAATTGAGAAGCGGCGTTTTCTTGGCTGACTACCCGCTCGCTGTATTTAGGGGAACGCTGCATAAATCCCGCCACAGCTGCCTGGCAACCATCGGCAGGGCAGAGTTTGACCTTCCTACCACCGTCTGACAGAGCCAACTGATGGAGCAGATCTCGTTCGACCAGGCTGCGCACCAGAACAAGATGAAGGTCGCCCGATGAGAGCGGTTCCTGGTGCAGATGGACGCCTTGGTGCCATGGCAGCGGCTGATCGAGGCGCTGTCGCCGTTCTATTTCCCGAACTCAGCGGGTAAGCAGGGGCGGTCGCCCCTCGGCCTGGAACGCATGTTGCGAATCTACTTCCTGCAACAGTGTTATGCCCTCGCCGACGAGGCACTGGAAGACGCCATCTACGACAGCCAGACTATGCGTATCTTCGTCGGTATCGAACTGGCCATCGAGAGCGTGCTGGACACCACCACACTGCTTCGCTTCCGCCTTCTGTTTAAGAAGCATGCCCTGACTCAGTGAATCTTCGAGGAGATCAACGTCAGTTTGGCCGTACAGGACCTGTTCATGCACGAGGGCACTATCGTTGACGTCACCATCGTGGCGGTCGCATCCTACACCAAGAACAAGGCTAAGGAGCGTGACCTGGAGATGAAACAGACCAAGGAGGGCAGTCAGTGGTTTTTCGGTATGAAGGCCCATATCGGTGTCAATTCGGTCACCGGCTTGACCCATAGTGTCGCTGCCACTTCCGCCAGCGTCGCCGATGTCACCATGGCAGGCGCCCTGGTTCGTGATGATGACAAGCGGGTATACGGTGACGCGGGCTATATCGGCATGGAGAAATATCTGGGTGAAGATAAGCAGAATCCGGACACTCGATGCTGTGTCGCTGCCAGACGCAGCGCAATTAAGAAGATGGAAGACAGCCGGAAGAAAACGCCGCTGCTGGCATTCTCGTACCCAAGGCCTGATCTGCTCAATGGTGCTGCTCTACAATGCTAAATTGGAATAACAGATTGCCACGAATGTCATTGCAGCCTAGAGACAAACCTTCTGGCTGATCCTTTCCCATGCTGTAGTAATTTTCTACATCGACATTTGTTCACAATATTGTCGGCAAATGTCTGCTTAATGACGTAGGTGCAGGCAGTTAAGGTTGGCGGGCAAACCGATACTGTAGTAGGACTGAACGATTAAGACAGGAGTGCGCATGGCCGATACTACTTACAAGCATCATGATACTGGCTACAAGGAGTTATTCAGCTATCCGGAGTTCGTTCAGCAGTTGATTGAAGGCTTTGCTCCCGCCGAGATTGCCCAACTGATGGACTTCACCACGTTGAAACAGCACAGCGGCTACTACATCACCCCGATGTTTGAAGAGAAGATCGAGGACGTGGTGTGGTCGGTTAACGTCACTTGGGAGGGTGTAACCCAAGAGGTGTATCTGTATATCTTGCTGGAGTTTCAGTCCTCGGTAGATCGCACTATGCCGATCCGGCTAATGCACTACGTGGCCTGCTTCTACAGCGAACTGCTCAAGCAGAAGGTCGTTACGCCAAGCCAAGGCTTACCGCCCGTGTTTCCGGTGGTGCTCTATAACGGCTCGAAGCCTTGGACGGCACCATTAGATGTTTTTGAGATGATCACCCCTGAACCGCGGGGCTTCCTTCGGGCCTACCAGCCACACCTGCGCTACTACCTAGTGGACGAGGCGCGCTATACTGACGAACAGTTAGGTTTGGTACAAACACCGTTAAGCGGGGTGTTCAGTATCGAGAAGGCCTCCAAAGACCGCCAGGGGCTCCAGCAGGCCGTTGATCGGGTCGTGGCAATCATTCAAGCTGACCCCCATAAGGATCGGATTGATAGGATCATCACTCGCTGGCTTAAGCGCCATTTGCAGCGGCTTGGGGCTGAAGTCAATCTGGATCAGCTCAACAGTTTGGTGGAGGATAAAGATATGTTGGCAGAGAACTTAGAGAACTGGGCGCAGCAAGAGCGTCACCAAGGCGTTGAGGGCACGTTACGCAAACAAATTGTCTTAAAGTTTGGCGAACTTCCCAATTGGGTGGATGTGTGCCTGGAGCAAGCGAGTGATGCTCAGCTGGATACTTTGGTGGCGAAAATTCTAACTGCCAATTCACTTGATGAGCTATTCGACGACTGACGTACCTTCGCAGAGATGCGAAATATGCTGGCTGAAAATTTAGGCAATCTTGCTGAAAAAGAGCGTCGGCGAGGAGGCGATCAACGAGGAATGTTGTGACAAGGTTGCCAATATCGAAGATCAAATCCCCTTCCGGTGCGCTCGCTGAGGTCGAGCGAGTCAACATTAATATTGCCAATCAATTGCCCGTGTCGTCATGGCTGGATGCTGAATTAGCCGATACCTTACTTGCCTACCATCCCGTTTCTGTGCAAAAGGTATCGAGGCATTACGAAGTGGTCAGTGGATTTCGCGCGTTTCATGCCGTTAGTGCCTTGCTGGATCCAGAGGCCTCCATCTCGGTAGGCATCACAGATGCTCCCGAATCTGATCTGGTCAGAGGAGCGTTGCTTGAGCTTATTAGCCATAGCCTGATGCACTGTCCTGAGGCTATGGATGCGAAGGAGCGCGTCTATCGACAGTTAAAAGAGCTCTCCATTACGCTGCGTAAGACGCACGGCATCAAGGTGCCTAAGAGTCTGTCCACACGCAATCTAAAGACATTAATGGGACTAGAAGGGCGCCGCATCACACATTCAAGGAAGCGGAAGTCAGAACTCCAACGGATCATGGAATCCCCTTAGCATGGTGGTTTAAGCGGACATGGAGCAATTGGCAAAACTGACTGGCGTGGAGCTTTCCTGCCTGGAAGGGGTGTTTGCACTGCTGAAAGCGCCGGATGATCTAACCCACCTTCTCCTGGTGTTGGAAAACGTGAACCGTGCTTTACAGGCAGTTCAGGGAACCCAAAGAATTCGGGAGGATCTTGATGATGCGACCGAGAAAAAGGAGGAGAAAGACCTCTTTCATTACCTTCCTGTCATTATCCAGATTATCGCCGTGCTGAAGGGATGTGATCGCAAAAGCTGTCCAGAGAGGTGGTTAGACCAGTCGGGGAAGCAGCGCGGCATTATCAATGACCACCCTGAATGGGCGATGCTGATTCTTACCTCCGATGCTGAGTGCTATGGCAATGATGCGTATTGGCAGCATATGGGTGTGGTTATGGCGTGCTCAGCCGTCCAGCGCAAGCGGCACCAAGCGCGCATCGGTTCCGAAATTACCGCTGCTTGTCGTGATATACGTACGATCGCCAATGGCAAGAAGCCCCTCGGGCTGTTGGTAGAGGTTGAGGTGGACACTACGCTCGAAAGCTATCGTCAACGCTATCTGCTAGAGGGCGACGAGATTCTCGAGCCGCTGTCGGGTATCGAGCTGCTCGTTCGAAAAGTACTCGACCATAAGGGAAAGACGAGAGACGGTGGAGGTGGGGGTGGTCACCCGGCCCGAACGATCGAGCGGTGCGTTGAGGTGTCGGATTCGGATGACGAGGAACATGAGGGGCCAGAACAGTCGATGCAACTGTTGGAATCGGCCGGTGACGAGCAGGCGCAGGGCCGTCAGCGTGCCGCCGGTTTGCACCCGAAAGAATCCCAGACACTGCGTGCTGTTTCCTTCATGGAAAGTAAAGCATCACCGACATTAGGGTTTGATCTAAGGGACTTGGTCAGGCGCCAGAGCAGCCGTATCCAACATATCAGCCAGTCCAACCAGAGGCTTCCTTTTCGCTACGCCAGCTTAAGTCGGGTCGAGCTATCGCTGGCGGCGAAAGCAGCTTTCGAGCTATTTACGGGCCG
>JAMCZP010000137.1 GCA_023485185.1 Gammaproteobacteria bacterium | reverse complement strand
GGACGGGCAGGATGCCAGCAAGCAGGAGAAAAAAGGCCTGTTTGGCTGGATCAAGAAAAAGGGCGACGACAGTCCTGAGCAGCCGACTGGTAATTCCGGCCAGGCAACTACCAGCGCCACGCCGGCACAGCCCGGTGGACAGGCGGCTGGCGATGCCGCCGCACGCCAGGTAGCCGCTGAACTCTTCTCCGGTCTGGCCGAGGAAAACCCCGCCGCCGCAGACAAGCCTGCCGAGAGTGAGCCCAAAGGCTTCTTCGCAAGGATGAAGCAGGGCTTGGCAAAAACCAGCAACAATCTGGGCGAGGGCATGGCCAATCTGTTCCTCGGCGAGAAGGACATCGACGACGAACTGCTGGAAGAAATGGAAACCCGTCTGCTGATGGCCGATGTCGGCATCGAGGCGACCATGCTGATCATGGAGTCCCTGCAGGGCAAGGTGCGCCGCCGTGAACTCTCGGACCGCAAGGCGCTCTATCGGGCGCTGCAAGGCGAGCTGGAAGAGTTGCTTAGCCATGTCGCCAAGCCGATGCAGGTCGACAGCGCGAAAAAGCCCTATGTGATTCTGGTCGTCGGCGTAAATGGCGTCGGCAAGACCACCACCATCGGCAAACTGGCCAAGCGCCTGCAGGGCGAAGGCAAGCAGGTGATGCTGGCTGCCGGCGACACCTTCCGCGCCGCTGCCGTCGAGCAGTTACAGGTCTGGGGCGAGCGTAACCAGATTCCGGTGGTCGCCCAGCACACCGGCGCGGATTCCGCCTCGGTGGTCTTTGATGGTCTGCAAGCGGCCAAGTCGCGCGGCATGGACGTGCTGATCGCCGATACCGCCGGGCGCCTGCACAACAAAGATAACCTGATGGACGAGCTGAAAAAGGTCAAACGGGTGATGGCCAAGCTGGACGGTGAAGCCCCGCATGAAGTGCTGCTGGTGCTGGATGCCGGTACCGGCCAGAACGCCATCAGCCAGACCAAGCTGTTCAACGAGGCCGTCGACCTGACCGGCCTGGTACTGACCAAGCTGGACGGTACCGCCAAGGGCGGGGTGATTTTCGCCCTGGCCAAGCAGTTTGGCCTGCCGATCCGTTACATTGGTGTCGGTGAGCAGATTGATGATCTGCGTCCCTTCACCGCTCCGGAATTCGTCAAGGCCCTGTTTGGCCGCGAGTAATCCATGATTCAATTCGAACAGGTCGGCAAACGCTATCCCAACGGTCACCAGGGCCTGGAAGGCGTCAGTTTCCATATTCGCCGCGGGGAAATGGTGTTTATCACCGGGCACTCAGGGGCCGGTAAGAGCACCTTGCTCAAGCTGATCATGTGCATGGAACGGCCAAGCAGCGGCCAGGTGCATGTCGGCGGGCAGAACCTGCGCGACCTGGGCAGTGATGATATTCCCTACCTGCGCCGGCAGATCGGCGTGGTGTTCCAGAACCACCAATTGTTGTTTGACCGTACTGTGTTCGACAACGTCGCCCTGCCATTGGTGATCAACGGTACGCCGGCTGACGAAGTGGGCCGCCGGGTGCGCGCCGCGCTGGACAAGGTCGGCCTGCTGAGCAAGGAAAAGAGTTACCCGATTGCCCTCTCCGGTGGTGAGCAGCAGCGCGTCGGCATCGCCCGCGCCGTGGTGCACAAGCCGGCCCTGCTGCTGGCCGATGAGCCGACCGGTAACCTGGACCCGGCGCTGTCCGCGGAAATCATGACGCTGTTTGAAGACTTCAACCGGGTCGGTGTGACCGTATTGATTGCCAGTCACGACTTGCCGCTGATCGCCCAGCTGGATCACCGCATGTTGACGCTGGACCAGGGCCAGCTGGTCACCGACGGGGAGCAGGCATGAGCGCTGACAAGAAAGCTGCGAAACGCAGCGACGCCCCGCGTAAGAGCGCCAGCGGCGCTGCCCGTTCGCAGCGCAACTGGCGTCACCCGCTGCGCAGTTGGGCCGCCAGTCACCGTGACAGTGCCCAACAGGCCGGCAGCCAGTTGCGCCGTTACCCCTTCAGCAGTGCCATGACCATTCTGGTGATCACCATCGCCCTGGCCCTGCCCATGGGGTTATCGGTACTGATCAACCAGGTCACCCAGCTGGGCATCGACTGGCAAAGCTCGACCCAGTTGTCGGTGTTTCTCGATGATGGCGTGGACGAGCAGGAAGCCGCTGCCCTGACCGCAGAAATCAGTGACCTGCCCGGCGTTGCCGAAACGCAACTGCTCGACCGCACCCTGGCGCTGGCCGAGTTCCAGCAACATTCCGGGCTGGGTGATGCCCTGCAGCAACTGGATTACAACCCGCTGCCGCACGTGATCGTCGTCACCCCGACCAGCGTGACCGGCGGTGCCGAAGCACTGGAACCCCTGCGTGACCAGCTGGAACAACTGGGCGGCGTTGAACTGGTACAGATTGATCTGCTCTGGGTCGAGCGTCTGGCGGCCATTCTGAGCATGCTGGAGCGCTTTATCGGTGGCCTGGCGCTGATGCTGATACTGGCGCTGTTGCTGGTGATCGCCAATACCATTCGCCTGGCGATTGAAAGCCGGCGCGATGAGATCATGGTGGTCAAACTGGTCGGCGGCACCGATGCCTTTGTGCGCCGGCCCTTTCTCTATATCGGCGTACTCTATGGCCTGGTGGCCGGGGTATTGGCCTGGCTGCTGCTGAGCATCGGCCTGTTCTGGCTCAACCGCACCGTGCGCGAGGTCGCCAGTCTGTACAACAGCGACTTCAGCCTTGGCTTGATGCCCTTCGCCGATGGCCTGACCCTGCTCGCCGGCGCCATGCTGCTCGGTCTGGTCGGCGCCTGGCTGGCGGTCGGCCGGCATATTCGTGCCATCGAACCGCAATAGGTCACGCGCTGGCGCGCGTGGCTGAAGGCTTGAGGCTGAAAGCTGTAAGGTTGAGCTTTGAGGGGAGTGCAGTTTCTGTGTGGGTGGAATAAAGAGCCTCGGGGCCGTACCTGAGCTTGACAGCTCAACAACCCACCCACATCCTGATGCTTTCAGCTTTCAGCTTTCAGCTTTCAGCTTTCAGCTTTCAGCTTTCAGCTTTCAGCTTTCAGCTTTCAGCTTTCAGCTTTCAGCCGGGTTTTCCGCTGAACTTCCACTCCCGTTCACAGTCTTAGATTGCAGTGATACACTGGGTCGTCAACTTTGGGGAGTTTACGCATGAGCACTGCGTTACAACCGATACATAGCCTGGTTCCTGGCGCCAATCTGGAGGCGTATGTCCAGACCGTGAGCGCTATTCCTATCCTCAGTGTCGAGGAAGAGCGCGAACTGGCCGATCGCCTGTATTACCAGGAAGACGTCGAAGCTGCTCGCCAGCTGGTCATGTCGCACCTGCGTTTTGTGGTGCATATCGCCCGCAGCTATTCCGGTTATGGCCTGGCCCAGTCTGATCTGGTGCAGGAAGGCAACGTCGGCCTGATGAAGGCGGTCAAACGCTTCAACCCGGAAATGGGTGTGCGTCTGGTGTCCTTTGCCGTGCACTGGATCCGCGCCGAGATTCACGAATTCATCCTGCGCAACTGGCGCATCGTCAAGGTGGCGACCACCAAGGCCCAGCGCAAGTTGTTCTTCAACCTGCGCAGCGCGAAGAAAAAACTTGCCTGGTTGAACCATGACGAGGCCGAAGCCGTGGCCGCCGATCTGGGTGTTGCCCTGCGCGAAGTGCGCGAGATGGAAAGCCGTCTCTACGGTCACGACCTGGGCTTTGACGCCGGCGCCGATGATGACGACGACGCCAGCTACGCGCCGGTGCATTACCTGGAAGACAAGCGCTACGATCCGGCCAGCATGCTGGAGTCCGCCGACTGGTCAGACAACTCGACCGGCCATCTGCAGGAAGGCCTGTCCGGGCTCGACGAGCGCAGCCGGGATATTCTCTACCAACGCTGGCTGGCCGAAGAAAAAGCCACCCTGCATGAGCTGGCTGCCAAGTACCAGGTCTCGGCGGAACGAATCCGCCAGCTGGAAAAGAACGCCATGAACAAGCTGAAAAAGAATCTCGAATCAGAAATGGATATCTAGGCCAGCCAGCGCTGCCAGATGTCTGAACAAGGGCAGCCCCGCGCTGCCCTTTTTATTGCTCAGGAGTCACGATGAACCGCAGCCTTGGATTTCCCCTGGCCACCTTGCTGGCCGTGGTGGTCACCGCGTTTTTTGCCCTCGGCTATTATTTTTCCCGGGGTGAAACCGCTGATCCGCTGCAATGGTACGAGGAATACCAGGCCAGCCTGTGGCAGCCGCTGCGCGAGCAGGAGTTGCGCCTGGGCGACGTCAGCCGCGTCCTGGGGCCGGGGCATTTATGGATGATCAGCGCCGAGGGCGAGCCCGCCCTGGTCAGCCGTTACCGGCTGGAAACCGACGGCCAGAACTGGCGCGCCCAGGCGACGCTGGAACTGGCTGCCGATCATATGGACAGCCTGGTCGAAGCGCAGAACTGGCAGCCGGACATGTATGACCAGCCCCTGTCCCGCGAAGTGGCCCAGGCCCTGGCCGACTACCCGATCATCCGCATGAGCATGCAACCGGATGAGCCCATCGATACCCATCAGGTCAGCAGTTCACTGGGTAATCCGGACATGCGCCTGGACATCGCCGGTGGCGAAACCTGGATCTACCACCGCAGCGGTGTTGCAGTTGCGGTCACGGGCGAAGAAGCGCACTCGATTATGTTCGGATTGCGTTGAATCGCTGAGCCACCCGCGCACGTCGGGCATCCGCAACCAATCCGGGCGTGACCACTGCTGGCCCTTTTCCATCTCGCGCAGGTAATGCGGCCCGCCCAGCTGGTTCATCTGCCGCTGAATCCAGTTGGCGCGCCGCTGCACATGCGCCGAAGGTTGCGACGCACTCCAGTTGCGTGGGTTGGGCAGCACTGCCGCCAGGGTGGCGGCCTGCTGGGTCGACAGGTAGCTGGCACCGCGGCCAAAGTGATGCTGCGCCGCAGCTTCCACACCAAAGACGCCGTCATCCCACTCGGCGACATTCAGATAGACCTCAAGAATCCGCTGCTTGGGCCAGATCAGCTCGATCCATAACGTGTACCAGCTCTCCAGTCCCTTGCGCAGCCAGCTGCGCCCGGACCAGAGAAACACGTTCTTCGCCGTCTGCTGGCTGATGGTGCTGGCCCCGCGCAAGCGACCGCCACGGCGATTGTGTTCCATCGCCGCCCGAATCGCTGCCATGTCAAAACCGTGGTGATGGGCAAAGTTCTGGTCTTCGGCGGCAATCACCGCCATCTTCATGTGGTCAGGGATTTCGCGGTAGGGTTTCCATTGGTGCTGCAGGATGATCGGCGTGCCGTCCACGCGCGCCTGCACCCAGCGCTCGACCATGATCATCGAGCCGGGCACCGGCACCCAGCGAAACAGCACCACGGGCACCACACTCAGGCATAGCAGTATCAGCAGCCATTTGACCGTTTTGCCGAGCACTGTCTTGACCAACTGGCGCACACACCTGCTCCCGTAACGCCCGCGCCATCAGCATCAATTGGCGGCGGGCAGTGATATCCTGTTGCGACCCAGTATAAACCGGAGTTTTTCCCCGTGGCCAAAACCTTCCTGTTGTTGTCAGCCCTCAGCGGGTTCAGTGCCGTGGCACTGGGCGCCTTTGCCGCCCACGGCCTGCGAGACCGTCTGCCCGCCAACCTGCTGTCCGCCTTTCAGACCGGCGTGCAATACCAGTTCTGGCATACCGCTGCCTTGATCGGGGTCGCGCTCTTGCTGCTGCGTTGGCCGGAAAGTGCCCTGTTCAAAGCCTCAGGTATCGGCTTTGCCGTGGGTATAGTGCTGTTCTCCGGCAGCCTCTATGTCATGGCGCTGAGTGGCATCACCCGCCTGGGCATGATCACCCCCATCGGTGGCGTGGCCTTCCTGGTGGCCTGGCTGTTATTCGGCCTGGGGGTGTGGCGGCAACTGTAAACAGCCGCTCTGCATCCCTGCAGGCTCGGAAAAGCCAGCACATCGCGGTATCATAGCCAGCTGATCCATCCCCTATCGAGTGCCCCATGCAGATTCAACTCAATGGCGAAGCCTATGACCTGGAGCGCCCAGTCACCCTGGCCGAACTGCTGGAACGGCTGGAGCTGGCCGGCAAGCGACTGGCCATCGAACACAATCTGGATATCGTACCGCGCAGCCAATACGCCGAGACCACCCTGCAAGCGGGTGACCGTGTAGAGATTGTGCACGCCATCGGCGGTGGTTAACCAACGCCCCTGCCGGCATCGGCAATTACCTGACTGCGGGAGACAGCATGACTGATATGTCGCAAGACGCCTTCGAGATCGCCGGCGTTCGTTATAATTCGCGTTTGCTGGTCGGCACCGGCAAATACAAGGACCTGGCCGAAACCGGCGCAGCGATTGAAGCCTCAGGCGCCGAGATCGTCACCGTCGCCATTCGCCGCACCAACATCGGCCAGAACCCCGGCGAGCCCAACCTGCTCGACGTAATTCCGCCGGACCGTTACACCATCCTGCCCAACACCGCCGGCTGCTATACCGCCGAGGATGCTGTGCGCACCTGCAAACTGGCGCGTGAACTGCTGGATGGCCACAAACTGGTCAAGCTGGAAGTGCTCGCCGACCAGAAAACCCTGTTCCCCAATGTGGTGGAAACCCTCAAGGCCGCCGAAGTGCTGGTCAAAGATGGCTTCGACGTCATGGTCTATACCAGTGACGACCCCATCATTGCCCGCGAACTGGCCGCCATGGGCTGCGTTGCCGTCATGCCACTGGCTGGCTTGATCGGTTCCGGCATGGGCATCTGCAACCCCTGGAACCTGCGCATCATCCTCGAAGAAGCAACCGTCCCGGTACTGGTTGATGCCGGCGTCGGCACCGCTTCGGATGCCACCATCGCCATGGAACTGGGCTGCGCCGGCGTACTGATGAATACCGCCATCGCCCACGCCCAGCAACCGGTACTGATGGCAGAAGCCATGAAGCACGCAATCCTCGCCGGCCGCGCCGCCTACCTGGCAGGCCGCATGCCGCGCAAACTCTACGCCAGCGCGTCGTCGCCCATTGATGGCACCATTACTTGAGAAACCCTGATGTCCGATAGCCCGATTGAGCAGCCTGAGAACGAAGGCAACGTAGCCCCGGAACACCGCCGCAGCATCCGCAGCTTCGTCATGCGCGCCGGGCGCATGACCGAAGGCCAGCAGAAAGGCATGGACCAGGGCTGGCCGCGCTTTGGCCTCAGCTTGGCAGACGGCCAACTGGACCTGGATGCCGTGTTCGGTCGCCAGGCCCCACGCAACCTGGAAATCGGCTTCGGCATGGGGAACTCCCTGCTGGAAATGGCGCAAAACAGCCCCGAGCAGGACTTTATCGGCATCGAAGTCCACCGCCCCGGTGTTGGCGCACTGCTTAACAACGTCCTCAAAGCCGGCATCAGCAACCTGCGTGTGTACGACTGCGACGCCATCGAAGTGCTCGACAAAGCCATCCCCGACGCCAGCCTCGACCGCCTGATGCTGTTCTTCCCCGACCCCTGGCACAAGAAAAAGCACCACAAACGCCGCATCGTTCAGCCTGACTTTGTGCAAAAAGTCCGCCAGAAACTCAAACCCGGTGGCATCTTCCACATGGCCACCGACTGGCAGCACTACGCCGAACATATGCTGGAGATCATGCAAGCCGCACCCGGCTACCGTAACCTGGCGGAAGACGGCACCTACGTTCCGCGCCCGGACGAGCGGCCCATTACCAAGTTCGAGAAGCGTGGTGAGCGGTTAGGGCATGGGGTGTGGGATTTGAAGTTTGAGCGGGTGGGGTGAGGGGTAAGTACTGAACCGCCCCGGGTTTTGCGGAGGCTCGTTGGTTTAAGTCAGGCTGCTATCGCGGACTGACTGTTGAGTTGCATGTAATAGTTTGCCTCAGCTTCTGCCGGAAGGATATATCCCAGTGGCTCCATCAATCGCTGGTGATTGAACCAGGTCACCCATGTCAGGGTAGCCAGTTCAACAGACTCCATGGATTTCCAAGGCCCACGGCGGTGTATCAACTCAGCTTTATACAGGCCGTTGATGGTCTCAGCGAGGGCATTGTCGTTGGTGCCCACCGAGGAGTCGATGCCAGCTTCAGCTAGACGCTCCGTATACCGAATCGAGAGATAATGCGACCCTCTGTCAGAGTGATGAATCAAGCTCTCCGCTTCGTCTGGTTGACGAGCATAAAGTGCCTGCTCAAGCGCATCGTGCACAAAGTCAGTAGTCATCGTGCGGCTGACCCGCCAACCCACGATACGACGCGCGAAGACATCGATAACAAAAGCCACGTACAACCAGCCCTGCCAGGTAGAAACGTAGGTAAAGTCTGATACCCAAAGCTGATTCGGGCGATCAGCGACAAACTGTCGATTCACCCGATCCAGCGGACACGGCATCGACTTGTCGGGAACGGTGGTACGTAGCGCTTTACCGCGACGAGCGCCCTACAGGCCTTTAAGCCTCATCAGGCTCTCAACCGTACAACATGCCACCCGAAGGGTTTCCCGGTTCATTTGCTTCCAAACCTTGTCGGCACCATAGACCTCGAAATTGTCGTTCCAGACACGTTTAATGTGCGGACTCAGCATCTCATCGCGCTTTGCCCGATCGCTACGTAGCTCTGGATTGCGCTGCCGTGCCGCATGGCGCCGGTAGGCTGACGGGGCAACCTGCAAGACGTTACAGATTGGCTCGACCCCGAAAGTATCTCGGTGCTGATCAATGTAGGCGTTTATGACTTGAGTTTGCGGTCGAGCTCCGCTTGGGCGAAAAAAGCACTAGCCGTGCGCAGGGTGTCATTGGCACGGCGCAACTCCTTGTTCTCGCGCTCCAGGTCTTTCAGGCGCTGCACATCTGTTGACGTTATACCGGGTCGGTCGCCAGCATCGATCTCCGTGCGCTTGAGCCATTCCAGCAACGTTTGAGGCACGCAACCGATCTTGGGGGCGGTAGACTACAATGCTGCCCAGAGTGAGGGATACTCTCCGCGGTGCTCGTGAACCAGGCGCACAGCACGTTCTTTTACTTCAGGGGAAAACTTGTTTGACTTGTTCATGGCTCCATTCTCTCAGATGATGGAGCCTCCTCGAAATCCGGGGCGCTTACAGCTGGCCTCGAGCTCCTGGATCTTTTTGCCCTTCGGCGTGACACCCTGACGCTCCTGCGACAACTGATCAACACAGCGGCGAAGAGCGCTTTCTCCCGCGCCGAGAGAAGTACAAGCCTGGGGAATGCTATATCCTTGATCAATCACTAGGCTGGCTGCTTCTTGCTTGAACTCGGGTGAAAAGTGAGTCGCTTCTTGGTGATCTGGCACCTCGCTTATGGTGGCGATTTTACCACCTACGTTGGTGTTCGGGATTGCTAGACCACTACATGGCCAGGTTCAAAGTCTAAAGCGGACAGTACCGCTAGACGCATTCCCGTGAATCGCCAGCGTACCAACAACCAGTACCGAACAAATAACACACGAGGACAATTATTTGGGTTTAACTCAAATAAGTTGAGAATAATCGTAGTCATGGTAGGGTAAGCAACAGTGAAAAACCCCAAGTTTATGGTTTAGAAAACACCGTGGAGAGAGCATGATCCGCTGCCACCTAGCCCGATTAATGGGTGAGAGAAAAATGCGCATTAGCGACGTGATGCGAGAAACCGGCTTAAGCCGCACAACCGTCACGCTACTTTACAAAGAAACCGCGCTCAAGGTGGACCTAGAGGCGCTCGATAAGCTGTGTGATTTGTTTGATTGCGAAATTCAAGAACTATTACAAAAATCGCCAGCCGAAACCGAATTTAATGAGAACAAGTAATGACAACAACCAAAGATAAAAAGCCATCAGAAGTACTGGCCATTGAAGACGGCATGATGCTGGACTACTTGACCAATAACCCAATCAAAGAAACACCCAAAGAATTGGTTCGCCAAAAGACCTTACGCGCCTTATTCCATGAATACGGCATCAGTGCTGAAGACATGTCACTTGATTTTAGCACTACCGTGGGTGGCAAAAGGAAAAAAATAGATATCGCTATTTTTGAGCATGGTACAGAGCATTTACCCAAGAATATTCGTCGTATCGTTATTTGTGACAAGGAGCCTAAAAAGGGGAAAAAGTCAGCAATAAAATTACGTGACCATGATCAAGCACAGAAAGATCTCCAATTGATGGAAGATATGATGCGAGAACAGGTTGGCGATAAGTATGTGCTAGAAAAGTGTCATTGGGGTTTGTGGACCAACGGCATCGAATTTTTCTTTGTAGAAAAAGAAGAGTCACGCTTCGATACCAAATTTAATGCGGTCGGTGATTGGCCATTAGCTGATGAGACAATGGGCAGTCGTGATGTAGCCTCCAATGCTCAATTAAGAACTGCTGATCGTGAGATGCTGCTTACGGCGTTTCGCCGCTGTCACAACTTTATTCATGGTAATGAAGGGATGCCTAAAGACGCGGCATTTTGGCAGTTTTTATATCTGATTTTCTCAAAAATGTACGATGAACGCATCGGCAATCGAGATCGCGAGTTTTGGGCATCGCCAACTGAGCAATTTGACGATGAAGGTCGCAAGAAAATCAGAGCACGCATTAACCCATTATTTGAAAAAGTAAAGAAAGCCTACCCTGAAATATTTGCCGGCAATGAAGAGATCACCTTGTCTGATAGAGCCTTGGCATTCATGGTGTCAGAGCTGGCTAAGTACGACTTTACCCGAACTGAGATGGACGCTAAAGGTGCAGCCTACCAAGAAGTGGTGGGTGATAATTTGCGTGGTGACAGAGGGCAATACTTTACACCGCGTGGTGCGATTAAATTAATCGTTGAAATGATGGCACCACAACCGCACGAGAAAGTTCTGGATCCTTCCTGTGGAACCGGTGGTTTCCTTGAGCAAACCTTAAGTTTCATCAACAAACAGCTGCACGAGGAAGAAAAGGTCAAATTAGGTGCTGAAACCACTGAAGAATTCATTTCCATTCAGCAACAAATTAAGGAGTTTGCCGAGAATAACCTGTTCGGTTGTGACTTTGACCCCTTCTTGTGTCGTGCATCGCAAATGAACGTTGTCATGGCAAGTAACGCCATGGCCAATATCTACCATATGAACTCATTGGAATACCCGCATGGATATTTGAAAGGTGTCGAACCCGCCAAGAATACCATTCCAGTCGGGGATTCCAGCGGTAAAGACGGCAGTGTTGATGTGATCTTAACCAACCCACCGTTTGGTTCCGATATCCCAGTTACCGACAAGCAGATTCTAGAGCAATACGACCTTGCCTATGTTTGGGAGCGCACTGAAAACGGTGGCTTTAGAAAAACAGAGCGCCGTAAAGATGCAGTTTCGCCCGAAATTTTGTTTATTGAGCGTTGCGTGCAATGGCTTAAGCAAGGCGGACGTATGGGTATCGTGTTACCCGACGGCATTCTAGGTAACCCAGGTGACGAGTATATTCGCTGGTGGTTAATGCAAGAGTGCTGGGTGCTTGGTTGTGTCGACTTACCTGTTGAGTCATTTATCGTTGAAGCTAACGTAAACATCTTAACTAGCCTGCTGTTCTTGAAAAAGAAAACTGATACTGAAAAAGATGCTATTGCCATCGGTGGAGAGCCCGAATACCCGGTATTTATGGCGGTTGCAAAAAAAGTAGGTTTTGATCGCCGTGGAAATACGCTGTATGAGCGTCATCCAGACGGCGAAGAGAAAGTTATCGAAGAGGAAGTTGAAGAGCGTATTCGCATCAACGGCCACAATGTGGTGCGTAAGCTGAAGCGTCGTAGCAAAATTTTAGATGACGATCTGCCAAAAATTGCTAAAGCCTGGAAAGAGTTTCGCGCTAACAATCCGGAGCCATCGGTATGATCTCAAGAATAGAGGCCTACAAATACCGCTGCTTTAATACGCTGGATCTCGCCTTAGAGCAGCAGCATGTATTTGCAGGCTCTAATGGTTCAGGTAAAACAACGTTACTTGATATCCCAGCTTTGTTTGGTGATTTACTGAATGTGTCGGATATAAACGATGCGTTCTTTAAACCCACCAATGGCAGAGAACGTGCTCGCGCAGACGCAGCCAAAGAAGTTGTTCATCAGCTTCGAGGCGAGTACTTTATTTTGGCACTGGAAGTGCGCTTGCCTCCTTCGATTATTGAAGAATTATTAAGAGGCGCGAGCGACGCCTGGCAGAATAAGTTCCAGAAAAGTGAATTAAGACCCGATACTGCGCGATACGAAATATCGTTCAGAATCAACCAGGATAAATTTCAAGTTACAGAAGAGCACTTAACGCTTTTTCCTAATAATGAGTTGCGCCCAGAGCATGGCATGGGTCTTATTGGCGTAGATGATTTCAGGCGCAGTGCGCCTTGGTTTAAGGTGTTATCGCGCAGTTTGGGTACCAAAGTTAAATACAAGGCAGAGTATCAAGCTGGAAAATCATCCATCCTTGAATTTGGCCTACGAGATAACCAATTAGCCCTAGCCGCGCTACCTGCTGACCATGATTTATACCCCGTAGCGCTATGGCTTCAAGAGTTTCTTATACAAGGCTCACATTGCTACGAGCCACAATGGCCTGCAATGCGAATGGCTGCATCGCCAAGAGATAAGCATGCCTTTAAAGCGGACGGGAGTAGTTTACCTTGGCAAGTACATGCCTTGCAGCAGAGCGATCCCGAAGGCTTAAGCGAATGGCTAGAGTTGGTGCAAATGGCGCTGCCCTCTATTGCCAAAATTGAAGCCAAGCAACGTATCGATGATAGCTTTTGTTACCTAGAAGTAAGCTATAGCAACGGTATGGTAGTGCCTTCGAGTGGCTTGTCGCACGGAACTCTGCATATCTTAGCGTTGACCATTATTCCGTATTTGCAAAATGCACCTAAGATCATCACCTTAGAAGAGCCTGAAAACGGTATTCACCCTAAGGCAATCGATGCGGTGTTAGAAGCGTTAAAGCTCACCTCTGATACGCAATTGTGGTTATCAACGCACTCACCTGTGGTGCTCGCCAATACCGAAGTAGAGCAAATCATCACCATGCGCTTTAACCAAGACGGCGCAACAGAAGTATTAAAAGGCCATGAACACCCCCGCCTAAAAACATGGAAGGGCGAAGTGGATTTAGGAACCCTATTTGCGGCCGGAGTGTTGGAATAATCATGAGAGATATTGTTTTTTTAGTAGCCGACGGTGAAATGCAAGCCACGGTAGAAGGCTTTTTCGAAAATCCGGCGTTTGATGCACGACTGCAATGCGCCAGATTTGAATTCGAAACCAAGCAAGATTTAATCAAACACCCAAGAAAAGATCCGGGTGTTTATCAGGATGGTCATAACCTGCTGAGAAGCTATGTTGATACCCATAACTACGCGGTTGTTATGGTCGACTTTGCGTTTAATGACAATTTGCGAACAATGGATTACCAAGCGTTTTGTGAAACCATGAAAGCCAATATGCGTGCCGCAGGTTGGCCAGATGACCGCTTTTTTGTCATGGCGATAAACCCAGAGCTGGAAGTATTAATGTGGCAAGCGGATACCGGACGAATTGAGTCAGTATTTGATTATCCAGGTGCTAGTGGCAGCCTGAGAGCTTGGTTGCAAGAAAGAAACCTTTGGGATGCGGATGAACTTAAACCTGCCGATCCTAAAGCAGCAATTGATGCGGTAAGAGGCCAAAACTGGGGGCGGAAAAAGACCCACTCTCAGCTGTTTAAGCGGATTGCCAAAGAGGTATCTTTTCGTGGTTGTGAAGATGAGTCGTTTAATGGCTTATTGCATCAGATTCAGGCTTGGTATCCGAGGGTTTACGCATGATTATTAAAAAGGTGCTTAGCACTTGGTTTCAAGAAACCGGATTGCGTTTAGATTGTGCTCCATATGCCACTGGTGCTCTAGAGGCGAAGCAAGCTCTACGTGATTTGGATTCAGAATGCGATCACTTGGGAGAGCTTACTGCTGGTTATAAAGGTGGGATCTACAATGGCCCAGTATTTAAACGTAATTATGTTCAGCACGAAGAGTATGGAGTTAAATTCTTAACAACGAGCAGTATGATTCAGGCGAGGATGAATAGAGTATCTTTGCTAAAAAAAGAAGATGCATATTCAAAGAAATTATCCTATTTGGAACTGAAAAAAGGCATGACGATGATTTCATGCTCTGGAACCATTGGCCGTATGGTTTACACGCGCAGAACAATGGATGGAACTTGGTCATGCCAAGATATGCTGAAGGTTGTATGTGACACAGATAAAGTCCAAAGTGGTTATGCCTATGCATTTTTGGCAAGCAAGTTTGGTGTTCCAATAATTACATCCAGTACATACGGTGCAATTATTCCCCACATTGCGCCGGAGCATATCGCTAATCTTCCAATTCCTAGATTTGCTAAATCGCTAGAAAATGAGATTCACGAGAAGGTAGATAAAGCTTCAGAGTTTAGAAGTGATAGCGAAGAATTGTTAGACAAAGCGGGAGAAATAGTAAACGCAAAATTTTCATTTCCGGAGAAGCTTGCTATTTCACACCGTATCTTTACTCATTCAGCAGCAGCATCATCGTTAGTACAAAAACGTATGGATGCAACATACCACGATCAGATTGCACAAATGAGTGATGATTTGGTTGAACAGGCTGGCGCAGAGAAAACGTTGGCTGAGTTAGGAGTGAATACCGGCGAATCTGGTCGAATGAAGCTGATTTTTACCGAGAGTGATCACGGTGTTCCATTTTCGACGAGCGGTGAAATTTTTCGTGCTCGTTATGAGCCAAAGCGGTTTTTAGCAAAATCAAAGTTAGGTGATGTTGCAGATTGGGGTGTACGACAGGAAGACATTTTATTGGCTCGAAGTGGGCAAGTAGGCGGCATTATTGGCACAGGTGTTTGGGCTGATTCCCGCTTTGAAAACGCAGCAGTGTCAGTCGACGTGATCAGAATAAAAGCTCAAGAATCGGAGGTTTTACCTGGTTATCTGTATGCCTATCTTATGTGTACGGATGTCGGTTACAGACAGCTTATTAGGTCAGCTGCCGGAAGCTCAATCCCACACTTATCTTCTGACGATGTTTTGAAACTAAAGCTGCCTCGTATGGGGGCTATGGAAGAAAAAGCAGTGCATGAGCTAGTTCAAAAAGCAGGTGAACTCGCTGCAGAAGCACAGAAGCTCGAAGATGAAGCAGTAAAAATGGTCGAAGACGCAATAGAAGCAGCAGCACCAAAGCATTAAGGAGAGGTTATGGCACAGGTATTTGCAATTGGTGATGTGGTTAACGATGAAGAGCGCAAAGCGATCGCTTGGTTAAAAGAAAAGTTACCCGACGATTACTTTATTATTCATAGCTTTGAAGTTGAACAGTATGATCAGCTGTTTGAAGTGGATATCTGTGTTGTTGCGCCCCATGCTATTTACTTAGTTGATGCCAAAGGCATTCATGGCCAAGTCGAAGTTGATGGCACCACTTGGCACACTTCCCACAACAGTTATCGCTCGCCATTGCCAAAATTACGCGGCAATGCGAAGTCGTTATCGGGCCTTATTTGCAAGCAAAACCGCGCAAATAGAGATTTAAATAACATCTATGTGGATACTGCGGTGGTGCTCACCATAGATGATTGCGAGTTCAAGGACCCGGAAGATCGCGAGCGCGGCCATGTAGTGGCATTAAAAAACAGCACCCGTTTTTTTACCGATAGTGCCCGTATTCCAGAGCGCTTTGGGCGCAATGTGACTAAGTACATTCAGATTATCGCAGAGGCCTTGGGTAAATCGGCCAAAAAGCGTAGCCATGGTGTACGTTTTGGTAACTGGGAAGTGGCTGAAACCTTGACCGATAATCAGTACTTTACGGAATACCGTGTATTTAACATTACCGCTGGTCGCAAAGGCGGCACTGTGCTGGCTAAAGCCTATAAAGCCGACCCTTACTTACCAGATGAAGAACGCAGCAAGCAAAAGCGCCTGATTGAAAACGCGTATCGTGCCATTGCAAAAATGCCCTCGCATTCCGCCATTATTGGTGTGAAAGACTTCTTTGTTACCGAAGCGCAAGATAAATACTTGTTATTAACCGATGATATTCCTGGCGAAATCCTTAGCAAAAAGCTTAAAGACGCAAGCTCACTGCTGACATTAGATCAGAAGAAGCGCATTGTTAATGACTTGTTGTTGGCGTTAGCGCACTTATGCCGCAATGGTGTGGTTCATCGAAACATTACCCCTGAGCATATCTTAATGG
The DNA here is from genome assembly GCA_023485185.1 of Gammaproteobacteria bacterium. Next base: position 13,393 of record JAMCZP010000137.1, on the reverse strand, counting down.
GGGCCGACGGTCAGCCAAGGTTGATTGATTTTGACTTCGCTCGCATAGGGGCTGAAAACACCACCACGATTGCCGACGAATTACAGCAGCGGATCTCAAACCGTTATAAAGCCCCCGAACTCTGGGCTGATAGCCATGCAGCTAGCTGCGCCTCGGATGTTTACAGTTTAGGTCTGGTTATTTTTGAGCTGTTTAGCGGTGACACAGCCTTTGAATCGGTCACCCAAGCTATCGAGAAATCGTGTCTGCTCAGTACAAAGTTAAGTGAGCGATATAAACAGCTACCAGCAGAGTTTGATGATTGGCTTCAAACCTTATGTCACAAAGAGGCACTGCAACGGCCAAGCACAGAAGATGCGCTGGCACAATTTAATGCACTCTGGCAACCCAAAGCAGCAGTAGAAACTATTCAGCCTAATAAACCCGAACAACAGATTGTTAAATCGTTAAATAACCATGAGCTTTCAGTCAATTACAAGCGTTTACAGAGCGGCTACCAGCTAACTAATAAATACGTCGTACAGCAACCGCTGGGTAAACCTGGCGGTTTTGGTATTGTGTATAAGGTAACGGATACCTTTGGTGATGTTTCGCGTGCGGTGAAGCTGATTTTGAATGATAGAGAATCGTTATTAGAGCGCTTAAAGCAGGAATACCGCACCTTGGTTAAACTGCCAGAGCACCCTTATGTGGTAAAGGTGTACGATGCAGACGTACTTCCTAATCAAGGTCCTCCTTATATTGTTTTTGAGTACCTTGAAGGCCTAGATGTCAGTGAACTGATCCAGCAACGCTCATTAACGGCACACGAAGTGTGGACCATGGCTAAGCAGGTAGCGGAAGGTTTACAGCATTTACACGATCACAATATTTTCCACTGTGACATCAAGCCACAAAACCTGATTTGGAAAGACGGTAAAGTTCGTATCATCGATTTTAATGTATCGGTAGATGCTGAAGACCTAACGTTAGGGGGCGGTTCACGGAAGTATTTACCCCCAGATTTAAGCATTACTGAAACACCGCAAGCCTCTGATTTGGTTGATAGGGACTTATATGCCTTGGGCATTACCCTGTATCGAGCTATGACCGGTGAATACCCATGGGCCAATGTGCAGTGCCCACCTATGGACGAGTTAGCTCGTCACCCTAGTGAGTTTACCCAGAGCTTTAACTTAACCGATGATGTTTCGGCGGTCCTGCTAAAACTGATCGCCCCAAAACGAGTTGACCGTTTTGAATCTGCCGAACAATTGCTGAAAGCACTGAATAAAGTCCAGCAATTGAAAAAGGCGCAAACTTTATCGGAAGAAAGTACTTCGCAGTTTCATTTGCCGCCACTTGCGGATGGCTCTAACCCAAGTAAATCTGCGTTTCATGATTTTATGCTGACGCTGTATAGCCAAAGTCGGCATTCAAATGCCGGCACCCGTGGCTTAGATGATTACGCAAAGTTAATTTACGTTGAAACCGCCTTAGATACCGAGCTTGCTCCTGCAATTCTGGCTGGGCAACTGCGCTTGGTACTGATTACTGGTAATGCAGGTGATGGCAAAACCGCATTTTTGCAGCAATTGGAGGCTCAAGTTGAAGCGCAAGGAACAAGCGTTCACTTAAACCCACAAGGGAATGGCAGCTGGTTTGAAATAAATGGTCATAAATACCTGACTAACTACGATGGTAGTCAAGACGAAGGTAACAAAGATAATGACGCGGTACTCGAAGAGTTATTTAGCGTCTATCAAGGTAACGATTCAAATGCATGGCCACATCACGAGACCCGGTTAATTGCCATTAACGAAGGTCGGCTAGTCGACTTTTTAACCCAACATTCAGAAAGGTTTTCTGCTCTAAAAGCCGTAGTTGAACAAAGTTTAAAAGATGGCTCAGTGCAAAATGACGTGGCGGTAGTTAACCTGAATATGCGCGATGTGCTGGCTTCGACGCAAAGTCAACCTGATTCTATTTTTGAGCGAATCATCGGAAAAATGACCTCAGCCAAGGTTTGGCAAGGCTGTGATTATTGTGCGCTAAAAGACAAATGCTACGTTAAGCACAATATTGCTACCTTTCAAGACGAGCAAACTGGCCCTAAAGTCATCGAGCGTTTGAAGTATATTTACAAACTGACCAGTTTACGCAATCAGCTACATATCACGATGCGAGATTTACGCTCGGCACTGAGTTATACGCTAGTCGGTGAATACTCCTGTAACGAAATTAAAGAAATCTATGTCAATGGCGAAGCCGACAAAATTCTTCACGGTTATTACTTTAACGCTTGGTGCGGTAACGACAATACCCAAGATAGATTGTTAAAGCTGCTGAGGGAAATCGACATTGCTCAAGGGTCTGACGTTCGCTTAGATCGCGGACTGGACTTTTTAGGCTTAGATGCTGTTGATTGGTTGCAGTTTGATCAGCGTAGTGAACACGAAACTCAGCTGCTAGCCAATGTTCATCAGAGATTACCCAATGACACGGCACTAAGTGAGAGTAAGGAACGCTATCTATCTCATCGTAATGTGGTCGGGATGTTACGCAGAAAGGCCTACTTTGAGCGCCGTGGAGAAAACTGGCAAACATTACTGCCTTATCGTTCAGCGAAGTTATTAGTACGTTACCTCGAAGACAGTACGTTACTAAATGAAGCGAAATCGCTTGCCATTAATGCAATTAACCGTGGCGAAGGTTTGCATAATCCGATGTATTTTAACGGCCAACTGGCGATGCAAGTACGTAAGGTACACTTAGGCACTATTAGAAGTTATCGCTTATTCCCATCGGATGTTTTTTCCATTGAAGTGAAAGACTCAGCGATGAACTCGTCATTTGTGGAGCATAGTCCGCAGTCACTATTGCTTAAGTACCAAGATGCGACCGGCCTTACGGCTGAGTTGGAATTGGACTTGGATTTGTTTGAAATGCTGCATCGTCTTAATCAAGGCTACGTGCCTTCGGCGCAAGCGGAGCAGAGTTTTTATTTAAGTTTAACCGTATTTAAGAACGTATTGGCTTCAGCACCATATCAAGAGGTTTTGCTAACTACCAACGGCCAACAGTACGAAAAAATAACCCGCGACGAAGGTGGTGTGTTGCAATTAGAACGATTGGTAGCGGAGGTTCAGCCATGAAGTTAGGTAAAAAAGATAAGGCTTTTCGCACCAATAAAGTGAGTTATCTTGATTACAAAATTGTCGAAATGGATAGGGTCTTAACTCATCTATTCGCTCGGCTAAAGCACAATGGCGCTTCTAGTAAACTAAGTGCTAAAGGCATGACCGTTGAGTTGTTTAAAGACGAGTTTCTAGACTCTCGTAATGGAACACATTTTAAAAACTTCTCTCAAGCCCCTATTACTATTGAAAAGTGGATTGAAACCCACTTGGTGGACTTAATTAATCGTGGCAAGGCTAACGAAGCGGTTGCTGCGCCGAGACCACTTCACGGCAATACTTATTTGTTTCGAAATCCTAAAAATTGCCGGGATTATGGTGCCTCTAAGCAAGTATATGAGTTGCTTTACCATGCCAATAATGGTCAGACCGCGATTAACCGACTCAAACAGTTTTTCTTTGCTGGTGTCGATTCTACGACAGGTCAGTATGATAGTTCGTCGCAAGTAGATGTTGAAACGCAGGCAATATTAAGACTGTCTGATCAAGTAAAGTCTGACGCGCCTGATCACGCTGACTTACAAGAACGTTTTGCGCCGCTTAATCAACAAGCTGCGGATATTTTAGCTGAAGATATCATTAAGCTTCTGACGTATCGCCAGTATATTCCTCGTTCAGTGATGGTTGAGTACATAAAGATATTGTTAGCCTTTCACCTGGCGCTATACCAATTGAAATTGTTTAAGTTGCTACCGGCTTTGTCTAAGAGTAAGGGACGTAATCTTCAAGAGAGCAATAAGCAAAAGACGGCGCTCTATGTGGACATGACAAATGGCGCTAATGGCTTGAGTGAATCGATGGCTGAGCAAAGCGCGACGTTACACTACAAGCGTATTCCTGCTTTTGTTAAAGCCTATTTCGGCGTTAAAAAACTCGATGAATTTGCAGAGTATCTATCGAAAAAAGGTAAATTATCGGGGTCAAAATCGATAAAACAAATGTCAGTGCCTGATTTGTTCACTTTGCTGGAGTCGCCGTTAGAGCAAGAGCGCGATCAGTTTTTTGGTCAACGCAACGCTGGAATTTTAGATGCGTCAGTGTCATCTGCACATGAGTCAGAGGAAATTCCGCCAGAGATTCATGCTATTACCCAGCTAGGCTTATCTGAGTATGAAACCTACATAGAGATTTTGTTATTTGTCCAAGGTAATGCAATCCGTTCTGGTTTAGTCAAAAACCTAGATAGTTTTATGCTCAAGAATAAACCTGGTGCTTTGTTAGAACAACAAAGTGGTAGCACTGGTGGACGTCGATTTAGCGTTGATGGACGACTGCTAGAAGTGTTGTTACAGCTGGCAGTACTCACCAAAGGTGGTGACTTGGGTTTTCACACTAAGGAGTTAAGAGTTGATGAGCTGTTAACTTTCTTAACAGAACGATATGGCATTTTTATTGATTCGTTACCCGATACAGATGCTTTCTGTGAGTCATCAATTGATGTAAATAAAGCGCTTAGAGATAACTTATCTGGTTTTAAACGCCGGTTACGAGAAATTGGTTTTTATCGCGATCTTTCTGATGCGTATGTAACACAAACGGTTACTCCAAGGTATCAGATAGATAGTAAGCAAAATGAGAGTATGAAAGGACATAACGCATGATTAAGGGAATCCAAACCGTTATTAAGTCAGATATTGACGGCAGCTTAATCAGTGTCCTTGTACCTAAGTTTAAGTTGTTACTAGAAACTCGCGGTGCGGGCCACTGCATGAAGGTATCTGATTTAGAAACAGAGCTGATGTATCAGCTTAGTGAAGTCGTATCAGGTGCGGTTGAGTATGCCCAGGTTGCCGTATTGGCAGAGAAAGCGACGCGCAATTTTTCGGTTACCAGTACCAAGCTTGTTGAACTGCGAAACCCTGATGAACACGGCCAGCTTCGCCAGCCATTACTGATTTTTGTACCCAATGAATTAAAAACGTCCTCTGAAGACTCTTTTGGTGCTGCGACCTTTGAACAAATTGATATTTCAGATGCTTATTGGCTTGCGTTTAATCAAGTAAAGGCTGAATCTCCTGATCCGATTAAGCGGTTGTTGGACGAAGTTTACTTCATTCTTCAAGAAAAGGCGGCGTTAAAACTCAGTGCTTATCAATGGTTGCGATACGCGTTAACGATTAAGGTTAATGGCTTTGATCCAAGTGTTGCTGGTGCTGCTCTTTACGAGTTGGGGTTGATTCCTGATCTTGAGTTGCATCAAGATCATTCTATGTTGGTACGCAAATTAGTTAAAAATCGTGAGTGTGTACAAATTATAAACCGCTCTGAGAAATCAGCGATTGCAACCGTTTATGACCTGCAACTAGAAGGTGAAGATTTTAACAAGAGATTAGCGCTCTTTTTAAATGATCAGGAAAATTTACTCGATAGCAGTTGGCGCAAGCAATTAGTGGTGGATAGCAGCAACTGGGCACTCACTTTTGATAAATGGCGCTTTCAATATGAGGAAGATGCCACTGATGCAGTTTGTTTAACGGTGACTGAGGTTGGTTTGCCGCTTATTCCTGAAGATGAAACAGACCCAAACTTGCAACAACTGATTGGCCAACAAGTATTAACTACTGGCCAAGGTGGTTTGAAAAAGTTTTCTGTGACTTTTTCTGTTTCACCAAAGCCTAGTGAAGTTAATGGTTTAGCGAAATATAAAGCTCAGGTGTTTACTCAACAAGGTGATTTTGTTGGGTTAATTAAGGTAGGTAAAGCTACATCAAAATCCACAGTTACAATCACGTTTAATAAGTTGACTGGAATCGAATGGGAAGAAGGTTGGCATTACATTCGAATTCAAGCGTTTGATGAAAACGATGAATTACTACCTTTGGTTGATGGCGAACAGTGTCCAATACCGTGGGGTACGTCCAGTACGGAGGAAGCTGGCTCACGAATTAATGAAAGTGATCTGTTTTATGTATTGCCAGCAGCAGATGCAGAGGTTGAGCCAATTGAGGGGCGAAAAGTCAGAGAGGCGTCATTAGCGCATGCGAAGATTAAAGCTGAATTTGCCAACGTCATCGAAACTGAGAAATTTGCCAATGCTGAAGTAATGGAAACGACTTGGCAGGATAGTAAGAGTAAGGCTGAGTCGATCGTCAATGTGAAATTCAAGAAAGGAAGTGGTATTCAAATCCCCGTTACCACTTACTTAAAAGACTTTGAGCAAAAAATTCTAGCTAATCCAATGGCCGCTTTGACTTGGCGTGTAGAAATTCGCAATCAAGAAGCAAGTGAGTCTGGTGCCGATGCTGTAGATTGGCCAATAAAGGGTGTAGAAAGCCAGTTTGAAAAGTTTAAAGTGGCACGTGAAACGTACTTTCAAATTATACATCAAGATGAGAAAGAGCTAATTTCTGTCGCTCATGATCATGTGTCTTCATCACATGAAGCCTACTTGTATTCCAGCAGCTATTTAGAATACCTAGCAGCGGTATTTCAGGAAACTGAAAATGGACATGACTATTCGACTGAATTAGCCGCGTTACTTCGCTTGGATTCACTTTCAATCGTGATATGGAATTATGACGGCAGCTATAAAAAAGCCATGTTACTGGGGCCTACACATCCACTGAGGGCTTTATGGCTAGGTGGATGGGCTTCTCTTGCGGAAGCTTGGGCAAGACAGAGTGAGAAGGTTGGTAAGGAAATCGCGGTAGGAACTAAAAACAGTTTATTAGAAGAACTCGCATTAACCAATTTTCCTTACGTTCTGCCAGACTCTCAAGGCCAGTTGATGGTCGCACTTGATAGTATTCATCCATTTTGGAGTATTCTGTCGTCTGCACAAGAAAAAGAGCCACAAGCACTCATTGATAAAATTAAAACTGCATTTGGTATTAAAAATGATTACCAGCAAGTTGGTAAGCAAAGTAGTACCTTTCTCGCCACAAAAGTCGAAAGATATCTGATACAACACCCCTATGTGAATTGTTTATCGATCAATGTGTTTAACGCGGGGTCTGCGGGAGCCGTAGCGGGCATGTTGTTGGCTTTGAGAAAGAAACCGGAGCTAAAGCATATTAGTTTTGATATTCGTCTATTCGTAGCTGACCCATACGCGACAGAAGTAGGCGCTGATTTATTTAAGCTGATAAATAGTGGCGAAGACAGTGAGAATGAAAATCAGCTATTTCATTCAGCAGAAAATCACTTGCAGCCAAAGTTAAGCATTTCGCTCAGAGCTAGCTCTGAGTTTGAGCAGTCGCCTGATGAGTTTCAGTCTCATCTAAGCATGTTATTCGATGTGTTCCCTGCACAAGAGTTATCGGTAGTAAAACCGCAGGCAGATGAACAAGTTGCGCCTATATATGGGTTGTATCAGGACTATTGCATTGATTACTTCGATGAGAATGGGGTTGTTGCTTGGGATCGTCACACGAGACATGGTGCTGCGAAAATGCTTTTTGGTGGCCAGATATCTGAGGCTATAGCAAAACTGCCTAAAATGATGTCGGGAATAACCGCATCATTAGCGACGGGCGACTTTTCTTTAGAACAGGTGCCTGTAGTCAGGTTGGCTCTTGATAGCGCTGAAAGAGCTTTGTTAAATCAATTACACGAAGTCAGTGATTGGGTATTCACTGTGGATAGAAATTTGGGCATTGAATTTTTTGATCACGGTGGTAAAGATGGTCGTCCAGATTATCTGATTGATCACAGCCCTGAAATGGCTTCTTCAAACACGCACAACTTTGTTATTACTTCGCGTTCTACTACAGAAATAGAAGCATTATTGAGAGGGACCTTAGAACAGCATCAAATTGTTCCTAATGTTAATAAGGCGACGAGGGTTTTAGACTCACTTAGAGCGTTGTCAGGCAGGCTTGCACTAAAACTGGCTTCAAATAGCGCTTCAAAGTCGGAAGCCTTAGGGTTGGCGCTATCCAAACTTTATCTTGAATACCAGGGGGTGTTCAAAGATCAGATCATTGTTCCTTTAGATGCCCACCTAGAGCTATATTCCGAGCTTCAAAAAGGAGATGGGGAGCTTGGTGCTGACGTTAGCTTTAAAAGAACTGATTTAGCATTGTTCGATTTAGATGCTTCATCACGCACAATTCGTTGTAATTTAGTCGAAGTTAAGTGTTATTCAGAAGTCGGCGATATGACGAAGTACGAAGGTTTAAAAAAGAGTATTGCTGAGCAAATCTCGGAATCTGAACGTGTTCTTCAGCGTCATTTTGATTTGACTCGAACAACACCGGATAGACCTGATCGCTTGGTTAAAACACAAAAGCTCTGTGTCCTTCTTGAACATTACCTTAAACGATCTGAACGTTTTGGTTTATTGACTTCTGAGGTTGTTGAGGAGGCGAGATTTTTGCTTCGGACCTTGGAACAGGGATACAAGCTTTCAATTACCCGAAGTGCAGTTATTTTTGATTTCGGTCAGAATAGTTCCGTCGTTGAAAAAGAAGTTGGTATCGAGTTTCATCGTGTTGGGCGAAACCATATTGACGAATTGCTCTCCGCTAAAGTGCCTGAGGATAATGAACACAGTGAAGGAACGTTGGATTCACTTGAGCTAACGCTGCCTAAGTTAACTTCGGCCGAATTTTTACATAAAGAGCGAGATAGAACCGTATCTTGGGCTGAATTAGTATCTCAAGCTGCGATCACTTTACCTGAGCGGCCAGATACTTCGAAAGATGAAACGATTAAAGCGCTGCCTTTTAATGATGATGAGCCAGCTACTGTTTCGCCGTCGATTAATCAGGGCGTTGAAGAAGTAAAACCTGTTGGTAATCCAGCTCCTGCAATAACTAATACTGTAGAGCCAGAGCCAGAGCCAGAGCCAGAGCCAGAGCCAGAGCCAGAGCCAGAGCCTGACGAAAATTTGCACATCCCTAACATCACAACGGGTAATAAAGTTGAGGTCGTTCCCCACGATATTGTTCTTGGTGTCAACGGTGACTCTGCTCAGTTTGGCCTATTGGGAGAGGTCCATGGGCGGAAAATAGCCTTAGATTTAAACCATACACACACACTAAGTTTATTTGGTGTTCAAGGTGGGGGCAAAAGCTATACATTAGGCTCAGTTGTGGAGATGGCAACTAAATCAATTCCATCGATCAATACGCTGCATAAAGAGTTGGCCAGTGTGATATTCCATTACAGCGCTACTCAGGACTATAAACCTGAGTTTACGTCGATGATAGCCCCAAATGACGATGTTACGCAGTTAGCTAAGCTTAAAGAAGTATATGGTGCGGAGCCAGCTTCCTTAGATGATGTTGTGTTGTTAGCTCCTGAAGACAAGTTAAACGAACGTCGTGCTGAGTACCCTGGAATTCAGGTACATCCGTTGAAGTTTTGTTCTTCTGAATTGCAAGCTGGGCACTGGAAATTTTTGATGGGGGCTATCGGCAACCAAGCCGCATATATCCGCCAACTAGGCAATATTATGCGTAAAAATCGAAATAACCTCTCGATCCAAGCGATAAGGGATGGAATACAAAACTCTAATCTTTCGGATTCACTTAAAGACCTAGCAGACATGCGTTTGGATTTTGCTGAACAGTACATTGATGACCAATTAAACGTTGGATCGCTGATTCGACCAGGCAGAATGATCGTTGTAGATGTTCGAGACGAATTCATCGAAAAAGATGAGGCATTAGGCTTATTTGTGGTGCTTCTGCAAATATTCTCGGAAGCCAAGTTCCAAGGGCAATCTTTTAACAAGCTAATTGTGTTTGATGAATGTCATAAATACATCGATAGTCCAGACCTAGTAAAAGGGCTTGTGGAAACGGTACGCGAAATGCGCCACAAGGGCACCAGTGTCATGATTGCCAGCCAAGATCCACCGTCTGTACCGGTGGAGCTTATTCAGCTTTCATCACAGATTATTCTGCATAAGTTCAACGCTCCGGACTGGTTAAAGCATATTCAAAAAGCCTGTATCGGTTTGAAATCACTAACGCCTGAGAAGCTTGGAGCGTTAAAACCAGGTGAGGCATATATTTGGTCTAGCAAAGCCAGTGATAACGCATTTGTCAGCGACGCAATGAAGATTCAGTGTCGCCCAAGGGTTACTAAGCATGGTGGGGATACGTTGACTGCAGTGTAAGTATCTTGGTCAGTTGATATCTAGCCGGCTGACTGTGTTGATGTTTTCTGTTGTTTAAGTTTTTGATTTATCGAAGGTAGCTGGTTCGTAAGCATCCGGCGATTACACTTCGATTGCCGGCTTTCAGTTGTGCGGCAGTGTAATGACCCAGTGTAAACCTGCACATGCTAAAGTCGCTTCAGTTAATGGAGTGAAGCATGCCCCCTGTGTCAGCCTAGTTGTGTGTGCCACAGCAATACCAGCGGTATGACAGGAGTTGTCTGCTCGGTATGAGAAGCTGTTGAAGCGATGGAGGAAGCGACCCTCCGAAGTCCGCCTGCAGGGGTTGGCTTCAAACCGCCCCGAGCGGCATTGGCTAAAGACCGTTGTCGTGAGCGTCGGGGGAAAAGGCTCATCCATGTGTTGGGTCAGGTACGAGCCGAGAAGGCGAGCACAAGCGAACCATCGTCAAGGTGTCGAAATTGATAACTGACATCAAAACTGGGGGCCACAACTATCCCCGGGATAAGTCCACCGGAAACCTGTTTACTGGGTGGGCGGTGTCCGGCATAGAGATGGCGCGAGCTCGGTTCAGGCGTTTCAACGGAACTGTGGGAACTCGATTCCGTGATGTTAAGGGAGGGCATCAAGTGAAGAAAAACAAGATGCAGAGTACCGAGGCACGGATCGAGGACGGATCGGCTTGTAGTAGTGGTGATGGATCTGTAATGGATTCGGAGCGAAGGAGCCGAATTGCTTCGGCTGGTCCACGGGTCAACTTCATTGGAAGGATGAGCCTGTGACACCAGCAAAACCATTTGAAATTTCAAAGCGGCTGATATGGGAGGCGTATCAGCGAGTCAAAGCCAATCGAGGTGCAGCGGGAGTTGACGGTCAATCGATCGCTGACTTTGATCGTGATCTAAGCAGGAATCTTTACCAGATTTGGAATCGGATGTCGTCGGGCAGCTACTTCCCGCCGGCAGTAAAGGCAGTACCGATTCCGAAGAAATCCGGTGGCGAGCGGATATTAGGGATACCAACGGTAAGTGACAGAATTGCACAAACGGTTGTCACCCTGACCCTAGAGCCGATTCTGGAACCAGTCTTTCATGAAGACTCATATGGATATCGGCGGGGTAAATCAGCGCACGATGCCATAGCGGTAACGCGAAAGCGCTGTTGGCAACGGGATTGGGTACTGGAATATGATATTCGCGGCCTGTTTGACCACATAGATCATAACTTGCTGCTGAAGGCTCTTCGTCATCATTGTCGAGACCGATGGGTGTGGCTGTATGTGGAGCGCTGGCTGACGGCACCTCTGCAGGGTAGAGATGGGAAGCGGAAATCCAGAACAGTGGGTACACCGCAGGGTGGGCCACTGTCACCGGTTCTTGCCAACCTGTTCCTGCACTATGCTCTGGACCGCTGGCTGACCGTTAACCACCCAGACATCTCTTTCTGTCGATATGCAGACGATGGCATCTTGCACTGCCGAAGCGAAGCGGAAGCAGTCTATCTGTGCGATAGACTGGCAAGTCGGCTACGAGAGTGTGGTTTGGAGATGCACCCGACGAAGACGCGAGTGGTGTACTGCAAGGACAGTCGACGGCTTGGAAACCATGAGCATATTCAGTTCGACTTCCTGGGGTACACGTTCAGACCAAGACGTATAGTCAATCGGAGCGGCAAGGCTTCGCTCGGGTTCACCCCGGCGGTAAGTCAGCAATCGATGACTGCTATGCGTCAATCGATACGACGTTGGCATCTCGTACTTCGGAGTGAGTTTTCGCTGGATCAGCTGGCCCAGTTGATAGCTCCTCGAGTGCGCGGATGGATCAACTACTACTGTCGTTTCAGAGGCTCTGAATTCCAGCCCGTGGCGGAGCACATTGACCGAGCCATCATTCGATGGGCCATGCGAAAATTCAAGCGCTTGCGTGGGCATAAAATGAGAGCGATCTCTTGGCTTGCTCGTATCAAGCAAAAACGACCAGCCCTCTTTGCACATTGGAGTGGGCGAGGGGCGTTTTCGGTTGAAGCAATGGGAGCCCGGTGAGCTGAGAGGTTCACGCCGGGTTCTGAGAGCAGCCGAGGGGGCAGTTCCCTTGGCTGACTCACCCCAGTTGTTAAAATGGGGGTGCGGCGGTTTTCTTGGACTGGTTGTGGTGCATGTTCATGCGGCAAGGCCTAAGCCGCCTCGGTACTCCAGTGGGCTCTGGCCTCCCAAGGACAGCTTAACCCTTTTCCGGTTGTACCATTGGATATAGGCGTCGACTTGCTCGATAAACCGCTCCAAGCTGACCCCCTGCCAATCCACGCCGTAGAAAAACTCAGTCTTCAGTCTCCCGAAGAAGCCCTCACAGGCTGCATTGTCCGGCGAGCAGCCCTTGCGAGACATAGACCGTATAAGGCCGGCGTCTTGGATGCGGGAAAGCCATCCGGGCCAGCGATAATGCGCGCCCCGGTCGCTGTGAATGACAGGCTTCTCTTCCCGCTCCAACGTTGCGATGGCGTTGTCGAGCATGGTGTTGACCAGCGTTGCATCCGGGCTTGTGCTGAGCGTCCAGCTCACGACCAACCCGTCGAAACAGTCAACCACCGGTGACAAGTAGACCTTGCCCGCAGGAATCTGAAACTCGGTTATATCGGTCAGCCACTTGAGGTTCGGTGCCGCTGCGCTGAAATCGCGATTGAGAAGGTTCTCTGGGGCCGGTGTGATCTCGCCGCGGTAGGAACTGTATCGCCGACGCCGGGTTCTTTGGGCTACGAGTTGCTCGTCTGTCATCAGCCGTCGGACCACTTTTTCAGAGATCACAATGCCAAGTCGATTGAGTTCAACGCGGATGCGGCGGTAGCCGTAACAGCGGTGGTTGTTCTTGAACAGTAGGCTGATGGTGGCGCGGATTTCTGCGTACTTCTCTGGCAGGCGCAACCGAGCACGGTGGTAGAAATAGGAACTGCGCGCAAGGCTCAGTGCAGCCAAGAGCTCATCAAGCCGGTAACACGGTCTCAGGGCGTCAACCAGCAGGGTCTTCTCCTCCCCCTGTGTCAGCCTAGTTGTCCAGTAGGCAGTTTTGCCTGAAACCACATCACAGGGGGCGGTATGGATGCACACATGCCACGCTATTCCAATGAACGTAAAGCGGCAGTCCTGAACAAGCTGTTG
>JAMCZP010000063.1 GCA_023485185.1 Gammaproteobacteria bacterium | reverse complement strand
AACAGTTTCGCCACTGCGTGCGACTAAGTTATGGCCACCCCTGGACGCAACGCAGCGAACGCGGCATGGAAACACTGGGCAGGTTATTAAGCCTATTTTGACGCGCTTACTGCCTGAAACCAACGTGTCTGATATGGTTTTTTAAATACTAAATCTAGTATGCGATACAGGCTTTATTAGACCTAACTTGTTTATGAGGAGGGCTTCCACGCGGTCGACGAGGAAGTCGTTAGCCACTTCTCAAATACCTCTGGCAATAGCGGTTTAGCGATAAAATAGCCCTGCATCTCATCGCAACCCAACTGGGCTAGGCGATGGTAGGCGGCCTCGCTTTCTACCCCTTCGGCCACCACTCGGTAGCCGAGGTCATGAGCCATTGAGATCATCGAATTGACCAAGGTTTCGGCGCGCGCATCCTGATTAAGATCGGTGATGAAGCGGCGATCAATTTTGACGGTATGAGCAGGAATTTCGTGTAGATAGGAGAGGCTGCTATAGCCGGTGCCGAAATCATCAATGGCAATCCGCAGGCCTGCCGCGATGAGTGTTTCGAGTTGGTTAGTGGCTTCCTGCCCCTGGCTAACCAAGGCACTTTCCGTCAGTTCTACCTCGATAGCAGTGCTTGGCAATGCCATTCGCGCCATTTCATCTAATAGTCGTGCAGCAAAATCTTCTTCTTCTAGATTGGTCGCCGATACATTGACCGACACCTGGAGCCTCTTGCCTTGTTGGTACCAAGCTGCCGCCTGACGAACTGCGCGGCGTAACACCCACTGTGTGAGCGGTTTAACCATCGGCGTGTTTTCGATCAGTGGAATAAACTCGCCCGGTGAAACCTCGCCTAACGTTGGGTGATGCCAGCGCAACAGCGCTTCCACGCCAGAGCACTGCGCGCTATCAAGTGAGATACGTGGCTGAAAAACCAGGTACAGCTCATCGTCGCGTTCCAACGCTTGTTCAATGTCTCTCAGTAGAATAAAACGCCGCTGGTAATGGGCATCAATATCCGATGAATAGAGCCCCGCCCCCTTTTCAGCCAAGCGAGCATCAAGGCCTGCAGCAAAGGCACTTCTTAACACATCCCCAGCCGCTAACGCGCCAAGATAAAATGGCGCAATACCTATGGTGGGATGCACTAACACCGGAACTTCACGGGAAGCTGCCAAGCCCAGCAGTGCTTGGCGCAGTCGCAACGCCTCCTCTAGCAAGGCAGCATCGCTCATACGCTCCACCAGATGTACAAACTGACAGCTGCCAAGATAATAAAGCTTAACGGCCGGGCTGATAACCTGTTGCAAGCAGCGAGCGGCTATTCGCGCTAGTTCATCAAGAAAAGTGGGGCCCATCGTGCGATGAAGCACTCTCAGTTCACGCGCATCGACCACCTCGGTGAACATCGCCGCTTTTGGGCCATTGGGGTTATCTCGCTCCATATCCTGCAGGTCTTCAGCAAACTGGTTGCGGTTGGAAAGGCCCGTTAATGGGTCAATCCGCCCAAAAGCGTGCTGCAGCTCAATCTGCGCCATGACCATGGCGGCCAAGTCACGAAGCGTAGCCTGCTCCTGCTCTGTCACTTCACGTGGTTCAGTGCCCAGTACACACATCGCTCCCAGTGTATGGCCTTCCCGCGTGACTAGCGGTGCACCCGCATAAAAACGGATGCCCGACTTCGCTAAGTAGCTATTGCGATAACAATCAGAAATAAGCAGGTCTGGAATAATAAGCGGTTGCGAGGTAGTGCACACATCTGCACAGGGAGCCGTCTCACGGGGAATCTCCCAATGGTCGACCCCTACTCTGGATTTAAACCATTGACGGTTTTCATCGGTAAGTGACACTGCAGAAATCGGCAAGTCGAAAAGTTGACTGGCCATTCGCGTAATCCGATCAAAGCTCTCACTAGGGGGAGTATCCAGCAAATTGAGCTGGCGGAGTGCGAACAGACGCTCCTGTTCTTGGGCATTCATTAACGTATCCGTACTTAGCAACGAAAATCAGTCCTTGATCAACTAATATATCAGCCCGTTGCAATACGATATTGTGTGATAAAGCATATTTTTTGAATGTTAATATTGGTTTAAAGGGTACTTTTAGCCAAGCCGAGAGCGTGGTAAATCATCGCTCTCGGTTCTGAAACAGCCTCCCAGAAAGCCGGTGCTACATTCTTAAACCACCGTCACACTCAATAATTCTGCCGGTGAAGTAATCATTTTCAATAATAAACGCGACGCTCTGGGCAATATTATCGGGCTGACCTAGCCGCTTGAGGGGTACCGCGCCCGCAATCTTTTCATACATATCTGGGCGCATCGCAGCTGTCATGGGGGTAGCAATAAACCCTGGTGCGACAGTGCCGGTGCGGATACCGTATTGGGCCAGCTCTTTTGCCCACGTTACGGTAAGCGCATGCACTCCGGCTTTTGCTGCCGCGTAGTTGGTTTGTCCCATGTTACCCGCTCGAGAAATACTCGAGATGTTAACGATGACACCTCCTTTCCCTGATTCCACCATTTGGCTGGCGGCTTCGCGGCCACATAGAAAAACACCGGTCAGGTTCACATCAATCACTCTCTTCCAAGCGTCCAACGACATACGCTTAGCAATCACGCCGTCTTTTGCTTTTATGAACAGCGCGTCGTCGGTAATACCGGCGTTATTGACACACCCCTCCACGGGACCTAATCGATCAGCAATATCGGCAAATGCGTCAATCACTGACTGCTCATCGGACACATCTACCGGAAAGCCATGCGCATTTATTCCCTGTGCCGCGAGTGCGGAGACAGCGTCGTCTAGCGTAGCGGCATTTCTATCTAGCAGCGCCAGCGTTGCGCCTTGCTTGCCTAAGCGCTCGGCCATGGCATAGCCAAGGCCGCTCGCGCCGCCTGTAATCGCAATGACTTTATTAGTTACATTCATCGTTGATTCCTGTGTGCTTAGAAGCCGACGTTGCTGGCTCCTTTCAGTTGCAGCATTTCACGCGCTTCATCGGGAGTGGCGATCTCAAAAGAGAGCCCTTCGAGAATTTTACGCACCTTAGTCACTTGGCTGGCATTGCTTTCAGCGAGCTTGCCTGGCGATAGCCACAGCGAGTCTTCCAGCCCAACCCGCACATGCCCGCCCATCGCGGCGGACTGCGCAGCAATGCGCATCTGGTTACTTCCTGCGCCAAGTACGGACCACTCGTAGCTGTCTCCAAACAACCGGTCAGCGGTGCGGCGCATGTGGATAACATCCTCGGGATGCGGCCCGATGCCACCCAAAATACCGAACACGCTCTGTACGAAAACTCGTCCTCCTATAAAGCCACGATCCATCATATGGCGCAGGCTGTAGAGGTGACCGATGTCATAGCACTCGCATTCAAAGCGGGTGCCGTTCGCTGCGCCCAGCGTCATGGCCTTTTCGATATCAGCGAAGGTGTTCTTGAAGACCAGGTCACGACTGTTCTCAAGATGCTCTCTTTCCCACTCATGCTGGAAGCTCTCGTAGCGACTGAGCATAGGAAACAGGCCAAAGTTGATTGACCCCATATTCATAGAAGCAAGTTCGGGCTTAAACTCCATGGCGGGACGCATGCGCTCTTCCACACTCATATGCGGGCTGCCACCGGTGGTAAGGTTAATGACTGCGTTAGTGGCCCCCTTCATGCGTGGCAGAATACGCTCAAAAACTGCCGGATCCTGAGTCGGTTTACCGGTAATCGGGTCGCGGGCATGCAGATGGATGATAGCAGCGCCCGCCTCAGCGGCAGCAATGCCTGACTCGGCAATTTCTTCCGGCGTCACCGGCAGGTGAGGTGACATCGAAGGCGTATGAATGGCGCCGGTTAAGGCGCAGGTAATGATGACTTTGCGTTGGGTAGCCATGAAGGTGTCTCTTATAAGTAGGGTGACGCAAAAAACGTGAAGCCAGTTAAATAGTCTCGACGTTGGCACACACGCTTAGCGCTTGGCCCGAGATATTGGCGCCGCCAGGGGCGGACAAAAACAGCGCCATGGCAGCAATGTCAGTCGGTTCAACCATGCGCCGCATAGAGACCTTTGAGAGGTTCTCCTTCTCCATCTCGGCGTAGCTGATGCCACGTTTAGCCGCGCGGTCGGCGATGACTTTTTCGATGCGGGGCCCACGCACAATACCGGGCAGAATGGCGTTGACCCGCACACCCTCAGGGCCAAGCTCGCAGGCCAGACTTTTGGTAAAGCCAACAATCGCCCATTTGCTCGCCGCGTAAGGAGTGCGATAAGCAAACCCCAGGCGGCCAGCAACCGAGGCCATGTTAATCAGCAGCCCTTGGCTCTCGCGCAGCAATGGCGTGGCTCGATTAGCCACCCGGTACTGGCCATTGAGGTTGATATTGATGGTACGGTTCCAGCTCTCAGGATCGATATCTTCGATGCTAGCAGTGGGACCAGCGATGCCAGCGTTATTCACCACCACATCTAGCCCGCCTAAATGAGCGGCATCCTCAAACAGCCGGTCGACATCGGCCTCTTGGCTGACATCAGCGTTGGTATAGGTGATACCTTCGGGCAGTGCGGCCAACGCCTGTTCATCGATATCGCAAACGTGAACATGGGCGCCCGCCTCTTGGAAGGCCTGAGCGATAGCCAGACCGATGCCGTTTGCCCCGGCGGTAATCAATACTCTGAGCCCTGAACGGGGGATCAAACTCTCAATCACTTTCATTATCTATTTACTCCATGAAACTTAGCGCTGGCCCTGCCATAGCAGGCAGGCCGTAGGGTTAGGTTTATCTGCCCATTAACACTGCAGGCAGGCCTGTCACCAGCACCGGGAAGAGGGTCATCAGAACGCAAGCCAGTAAGATCAGCGCCACGAAAGGGATCACTGCGCGATAGAGATCAAGCGTCTCGACCCCAGGCGGCGCCACGCCTTTGAGGTAGAACAGCGCATAGCCAAATGGCGGCGTCAGGAAAGAGGTCTGGAGTACCACCGCCACCATGACCACAAACCACAGCACATCCACGCCCATATCAGCGACGATCGGCAGCATGATCGGGAAGCTAAGCAGCACGATGCCGGTCCAATCGAGAAACATGCCAAGGATGAAGACCAAGAACAGCATTAGGATCAGCGCGCCAGCGGTGCCGCCGGGCATGGCCATTACGACATTGTGAATGACCTGCATGCCGCCGCCGCGTGAGAAAACACCGGTAAAGGCGGTTGCGCCCACCAGTACCAGCATCACCATAGTGGTGGTCTTGCTAGCCTCAATCAGTGTGCGGTAGCAGGTCGCGAGTTTGCGGTCACCGAAGATCAGAAACAGCATAAACGCAATAAAGACACCAATCGCCGAGGCCTCCGTGGCCGTGGCGATACCAGCAAACAGCGAACCCAATACACCCAGGATCAGTGCCATCGGCGGCAACACGTACTTAAGCAGCATCACCATGAGCTGTGAGGTGGAGACTTGGGCGCGCTCTTCAGCCGGTACCGGCGGGCCGTAGCTCGGCTTTAAATAGCAGATCACCAGTACGTAAAGCGCATACATCGCCCCTAGCATTACCCCTGGCACCAGTGCGCCAGCGAACAGCGCCCCCACCGAGACTGGCGAATAGCTGGCCATTAGGATCAGCATGATGCTAGGTGGAATCAGGATACCCAGGCAGCCGCTGGCCATGATAACGCCGGTACTGAGCTCCTTGTTATAGGAGTGCTTCAGCATGGGAACGAGCGCAATCATACCCATCACGGCAATCGAGGCGCCGACGATGCCGGTGGTGGCAGCCAACAGAACTGACACAATAACCACGGTCAGCGCTAGGCCACCGCGCAGGTTAGCTAACAGCAAGCGCATCGCCTCAAACATCTTCTCCGTGACGCCCGAGTCGTTGAGAAAGCGCGCCATCAGCACGAAAAGAGGAATGGCCACCAAGACATAGTTGTCCATGGAGTTGCCATAAATGTTGTTGATGATGGTGCCTAGCACACGCTCGCCGGGGCCTAGAAAAGCACCAATCACAGCGACGCCGCCCAGCACAAAGGCCAGCGGATGGCCCATAAACAGACCTATCAGCAGCCCGCCGAACATCACCAGCGTGAGTAGTTCAGGGCTTAAGTTCATGCGGCTTCCTCCCGTAATTGCTGAGAGGCGCGGATCACGATGGCGACGGCCTGCAGCAAAATCAGTACGGCGGCCACCATAATCACCCCTTTAATGGGGTAGACGGGAAGCGAGACCATGCCGTAAGTGGTCTCGCCGCGGCTGAAGGAGCGTTCGAAGAATGCCCAGCCATAGGTGATCAACAGCCAAATAAAGGGTACGAAGAAGATCAGGTAACCGAGAAGCTCGAGAGCTGCCTGCTTACGACGCGGCAATAATCGCTTAAGCACGTCGACCTCGACATGAGCGTGATGTCGTAACGCATAGGCGGCCATCAGCATAAAGTGGGCCCCAAACAGCATTTTGGTGACATCAAAGGCCCAGTCACTCGGGCGCCCGGCCAAGAAACGCATGGCAATATCGTAGATGACGATCATGGTGATGACGGCAAGAAGCGGGGCAATCAAGCGACCGAATCCTTCGTTAAGGGCATCGATGGCCCTGGCAATGGCATTCATGAGGAGGATCTCGGAATAGGTCAGTTCAAGCAGGGCATTAAAGTCACAGTAAGTCGACGAGATGGGCCCATTAAGGGCCCACCCAAATCCGCTTACTGGTTCATGCAAGCCTCAAGATCTTCAAGCGAGGGAAGATCATTGGTGACGCGGCTCATATTGAAAGGCACGGAAATATCACGCCACGTTGCGTAGTGCTTCATGTAACTGATCATGGAGTGGTAAACCTTGGCATGATCCGGGTGCTCACAGGCACCGCGCACAATTACTTCGTTGGTGATCTCTTGGATACGGGCCAAATCTTCCTCAGAGAACTGATTGATGGTAATGCCAGCATCAATGAACTTTTGCGTGGCATCCGTTGATTCTCTTTCTGACCACGAAAGCGACCAACCCATGGTGGCATCGGCAGCAATTTGAAGCATTTCCTGAGTCTCTTCGGAAAGTGCATCCCAGGCGTCTTTATTGATCATCACACCAAACACCGTGGCAGACTGGTGCCAACCGGGTGTCGCCCAGTAGTCCGCTACTTCGGCCAAGCCAACGCTGTAATCAATGCCGGGCGCAGAGAACTCCGCCGCGTCAACCACACCGCGCTCAATCGCTTGATAAACCTCACCACCGGCAAGCGTTACCTGGGAGCCACCCAACTGCTCCATCACACGCCCCTGGTCACGACCGGCAATGCGTAGCCGCTTACCGTCCAGATCAGCAATACTCTCGATCGGCGTGCGGCCCATAAAGCCAGATTCGTTATTCAATACGCCATAGGGGAGATAGACCAAACCAAACTGGCCGTAGATCTCTTGATAAAGCTCGCGACCGCCCCACTGTTGAATCCAGTTGAAGTAGTCCAAAGCATTAAACAGGCTGGTTGTTGTCGCGAGTGGCGAGAAAGCAGGATTTAGGCCCGCCCAATAGCCAGGCCAATCCCCCGAGGCTTCAATGCTGCCGGTCTCGGTGGCATCGAACACTTCCGTGCCTGGCATCAGAGTACCGCCAGGGTGGAACTCAATCTGCAGCTCATCACCGGCTATCTTGTTAACCAGCTCAGCCCAGTGCCGATCAATTTTGACCGCGTCGATGTTCTCAGGCCAGGTAGAGGTCATCGTCCAGCTCTGCGGGTCTTGGGCACTAGCATTAAGGGGAACCAAGGATGCACCGATGGCGAATCCGGCGAGCATAAGGGCGTGCTGCGTTTTCATGTTTTTTCCTTTCGATAACCGTCAGCTTTAAGCTGCTTTTGTTGTAAAGTTTGTCCGCCACTATTATTTGAGGTGTTGCACTTAGTTTCTGCGGCCAAGTCCTTATTATTGCGTGAGGCTACTCTACAAAGTTACGCTAGGTTCAAGGAAGGTCTAAATCGGTCTTCGTGAGGTCTTTTTCGGACATTTCATTGAGAGCAACTTATGGCCAGTTTTCAGGCTAACCTGCTGAATCAAAAGATATATGCCCCCTATAAAATCGCCGCTTTACTGGATACGGCAGCAGAACAGGGAATTTCGGCTGATCAGGTTTTACGGGGGCTCAACTTAAGTCAGGCAGCGCTGGCGGACCCGGCCACACTGGTTTCCATCAAACAGTATGTGGACGCTTGCACGAATGTGATTGATGCAGGAGCTAATCTCGCCACCCCTTTTGAGACGGCCACTCGGCTGCATTTAACTGCTTATGGCATGTACGGTTACGCCCTACTAACCAGCCCCACCATGCGGGACTATTTCAGTTTCGGGGTGAAATACCATCCGTTAGCCACGCCAACGTTATATATGACATGGAGAGAAACCGACGCGTCTGCCGTGTTTGAATTCAAAGAAACTTACTCGTATATCACCAGTATCAAAACCCGCAATTTTTTAATTCAGCAACAGATGGCGCAAAACATTACCCATATTCGCGATGCTGCAGGCCCCAGTCTATTTCCCATCAAGGCGCTGCTATCTTATTCAGGGAAAGATGTTGAACAGATACATGAAAAATATTTACTGTGTGACTGTTACTTTAATCAAGAAGTAAACGAAATCCACTATCCCAAATCGATACTTGATCAATCCCCCATACTAGGCAACCAGCTATCGATAAAACTACTCCAGGAAACCTGTAACCAACTGCTGGGGCGCACCAAGATGTCATCCGGTGTTACCGGCGAGGTGTATCAAATACTGCTGATGTCTCCGAACAGTTTCCCCACCATGGAAGCCGTCGCCAACTTACTTTGCATCACTACTCGCACGTTAAGAAGAAAGCTCGATGCAGAGCTGACCAGCTACCGGGAAATACTCGATGATGCCCGCTGCACATTGGCAACGGAGTACCTGCTGGTGACTAAAATGAGCACTGAAGACATCGCCGCAAGATTGGGATTTAGCGACAGCGCCAACTTTCGCAGAGCATTCAGACGCTGGACGGGCAAAACACCCCATCAGGTTCGCGAAGAGTCGCAAAGTTAACCGCACTAGGCGGGCCTGTTAAGGCCCACCTAGACGCTCTGCTTACTGGTTCATGCAGGTTTCAAGTTCTTCCAGCGAAGGAAGGTCATCGGTAACGCGGCTCATATTGTAAGGCACAGAGATATCACGCCAGGTCGCGTATTGTGTCATGTAGCTAACCATGGAATGGTAGACCTTGGCGTGCATTGGATCTTCGCAAGCGCCCTGCAGGATGACGTCGTTGGTGATCTCCTGAATACGCGCTAAATCCTCCTCGGGAAGCTGATGAATTGCTATACCGGCATCAAGAAACTTCTGGGTAGCTTCGGTTGATTCCCGCTCGGACCATGCCAATGACCAAGCCATGGTAGCCATGGTGGCGGTCTTCAGTTTCTCTTGCGTCTGTTCGGAAAGGGCATCCCAGGCATCTTTATTGATCATTACCCCAAAAACGCTAGCAGACTGGTGCCAACCGGGAACGGACCAATGGTTGGCCACTTCAGCAAAGCCAGCGGAGTAATCCACCCCAGGCGAAGAAAACTCACCCGCATCGACCACACCGCGCTCAATTGCTTGGTAAACCTCACCACCCGCCAGCGTTACCTGTGACCCGCCCAGTTTCTCAAGCACTCGCCCCTGATCGCGACCAGAAAGGCGCAACCGCTTACCGTCAATATCAGCGATGCTTTCAATCGGTGTGCGGCCCATAAAACCTGATTCATTATTGAGAATGCCGTAGGGCAAATAGACCATATTGAACTGGCCGTAGACTTCCTGATAGAGCTCCCAGCCGCCCCACTGGTTAATCCAATTAAGATAGTCAGCGGCGTTAAATAAACTCGGCGTGGAGGCCAATGGAGAGAAAGCGGGGCTGACCCCTGCCCAGTAACCTGGCCAGTCACCAGCCGCCTCAATACTGCCGGTCTCGGTGGCATCGAACACTTCCGTGCCAGGCATCAGGGTACCGCCAGCGCGGAAGTTAATTTCAAGCTCGTCGCCGGCCAGTTGATTGACCAATTCCACCCAGTGGCGGTCGACTTCAATG
Source organism: Gammaproteobacteria bacterium (assembly GCA_023485185.1). The sequence goes on along the minus strand of JAMCZP010000063.1, from coordinate 19,758 downwards.
AGCGCAATATTGTCTGGCCAGGTGGAGGTCATGGTCCACTGCTCCTGCGCATGGGCGAAAGTGCTAATGGAGGCAAGTGCTATACCGGCGGCGATGCCAGTCAGTGTGAGGGTGCTCTGAGTTTTCATATTGTTTCCTGCCTTATCAAAGTAGCTTGAATCAGTTTATTGTTGGGTAGAAATCAGGCGTTACGGTTGTTTAGTCTTTTAAGGAATCAATGAGGCGATTGCTCAGATTCTTGCGCACGTTCTCCGCTTTTTCTGGGGGCCAGTTTTGCAGTCCCTTTCCACTTTCCATGCCTAAGAAGCCTTGTTTAATAAGGTCTTCAATCATGGGTCTTGGGGATTGCTCATTACAAAGATGAGGAAAAATAAATTGATGAACTTGCTGAATAAGTTTAAGCCCCACTAAATCTGCATTTTCCATGGGACCAAGAAAAGGCATGCGCATACCGAAGCTATTCTTGACCACAGTATCAATTGTTTCGGCATCACATACCCCCGTTGAGACCAGGTATAAAGCTTCACGCCACATAGCATGTTGAAGCCTATTACCAATAAATCCCGGCACATCCTGAAAAACTTTTACAGGCTGTTTACCTATACTCAGCATCAAATCGAAAGTAGCTTCAAAAACAGCATTGTCAGTGAAAGGTGTCTTGATAACCTCAACCAGCGGAATCAGATGGGGTGGGTTCCACCAATGTGTACCAACAAGCCGTGATCGCACTGGCCCACTTAGTTTTTCACCAATATCAGTAATGGGTATAACAGAAGTATTACTTGCCAGAATTGCATGTTCAGGAGCTAGCTCTGCCAATAAAGCGAACAACGTTTGCTTTAAGGAAAGGTTTTCAGTGACAGCTTCAATTATAAAGCCAGCTGACAAGGCAGCGCTGGCAACATCTGAACATAACTTTATATTATCGAGTATCGGTTTAGGTTCTACGCCCATTTGGCGAAGATTCCTCTCAATAAGCAGTGGCGCAAGCTCAAGCGTATTCTTGTCAACATCAAACAAAGAAACCGGGTGCCCAGCCTGGGCGAACGTTTGCGCAATTCCGTGCCCCATTAGGCCGGCGCCAACAACACATACTTTGGCAGGAGTGTTCATGGAAATCCTTATTATAGGGCTTTGGAAGCCTTGTTTTGTTGCGCTACTCTACAAAGGTATCCTCGCCCTGAGGAAGGTCGAAAGCGGCCTTAAAGAGGCCTTTTTCGGACATTCAAAAAAGATTCATGATGATAAAAACCCAACCTAAACTGCTGAATAAAAAGATTTATTCACCCTATAAAATTGCGGCTTTAGTGACCACGGCCACAGAGCAGGGAATTGCGGCTGGCGTGATATTGAAAGGGATTAGATTAAGTCAGGAAGCACTGCTGCACCCAGGCACACTGGTTTCGATAAAGCAGTATATCGACGCTTGCGAGAACGCTATCGAAGCAGGTGTAAACTTTTCAACGCCTTTTGAGACTGGCACTAAACTGCATTTAACTGCATATGGAATGTATGGATACGCTCTTCTTTCAAGCCCGACCATAAGGGACTACTTCAATTTTGGAGTAAAATACCACCCCTTAGCTACGCCAACATTAAATATGACATGGAGAGAAACAAAAGAGTCTGCCATTTTTGAGTTTAAAGAAATTCACTCTTATATAAAAAACATAAAAATAAAATATTTTCTGATACAGCAGCAGATGGCACAAAATGTGACGCACATACGTGATGTAGTGGGTAAAACCCAGTTACCTACAAAAGCCTTGCTAACTTATTCGGGTGTGGGAGTCGAGAAAATACATGAGCACTATTTAGGCTGTGAATGTCACTTCAATCAAAAAACAAATGAACTACATTTCCCACAATCAATTCTTGACCAGTCTCCCCTGTTAGGTAACCAGCTTTCTATTAAATTACTTCAAGAGACCTGCAATCAGTTACTTGGCCGCACCAAAATGTCATCCGGTGTTAGTGGAGAGGTTTATCAGATACTCATGATGTCCCCGAATAGCTTTCCAAATATGGAATCCGTAGCAAACCAATTGTGTATTACATCGCGTACTTTAAGAAGAAAACTATCTGCAGAGGCGAGCAGTTATAGAGCAATACTTGACGATGCCCGCTGTACGTTAGCAACTGAATATCTGGTGACAACAAAAATGAACATGGACGATATCGCGACGAGACTAGGCTTTAGCGACAGCGCGCATTTTCGCAGGGCTTTCAGACGCTGGACAAAAAAAACGCCCTATCAGGTTCGAAAAGAGTCAAAAAATTAATCTACGGCTTACTCATAGTCACCTTCTCTACAGGATTTCTTCTCACCTCCTTTCGCATTTGCTCTATAGTCGAAGAATGCTAACCGGATGATACTCGCCTATGGCCATTGACCTGCAAGCGCTCTACCCAAAATTGATTCATCTAATGCTGGACACCGTCTTCGTAGTCGATGAAGAAAACCAGATTGTCTTTGTGAGCGATGCCTGTGAGTCATTGCTCGGCTATCTATCCTGTGAGTTGATTGGCACCTCAATCACCCGTTATATGCACCCTGATGATCTAGCGGCTACTCACGACTCCATTCACCGTGTTATGAACGGTCAGCCCCATATCGATTTTCGCAATCGTTATCTTCGTAAGGATGGCGGCATCGTTCACATCCTATGGTCTGCTCGTTGGTATGAAGAGGAACAAGTTAGAATTGGTGTCGCGCGGGATGTAACGGCGCTTATGCAAGCTGAAGAAGAGTTACGTCACCTCGCCCATCATGATCCTCTAACAAAGCTGACGAATCGATCACTTTTCTATGACCGATTGTCTTCAAGTTTAAGCTCGGCGCAACGCCATCAGCATCATTTGGCGTTACTGTTCCTGGATATCAATGATTTTAAGGCTATTAATGATACTTATGGGCATGCGATGGGTGATCGGGTGCTCTGTACGGTAGCAAAGCGCCTGGAAAGCTGTGTACGCGCCATAGACACCGTAGCTCGAATGGGCGGTGATGAATTCACGGTGCTGTTAACAGATATCCCGTCTATGGAGATTATTACGGTAAAAGTTGAGCAAATTTTAATGGTGATGAACGAGCCATTAGGCACTGAGTTCGGCGATATTAGCATGCCCTCTTGTAGTATCGGTGTGGCTTGTTATCCCGCAGATGGGGAAGATGCCGACACTCTGCTGAGCCATGCAGATAGCCATATGTATCAAATTAAAAGGAGCCGTTCGACTTCTGGATAACTGTCTGCATTGATCTTTTGAACGCATAAAAAGCAGTTCATTTCCAAGAAATAAAAACAAGCTACTTAGTTTATTTATCGTTTATCACTCCTTCAAGAATCATCATCTAAAGCCGCCATTTTGTATACTTTGGTCTAATTTTCGCATTTTTTTACTTCATACCGAACACGCATAGCCTATGCAAACCAACACACTCACAGTTAAATATTCCAACGCTCTGGCCAGCCAATATAATGTTGAATACGGTGAAGACATACTCCGATGCCCTACGTCCACGATACGCTGTTGCGGCTCAATAAAAGTAGCCCTGCACAGTCAGAATTTTATCAAGCCGCCGAAGAAGTCCTTGAATGCCTGCGTCCGCTGTTTGAACAGAGCCCTTACTATCACCAACACAGCATCATTGAGCGAATAGTCGAGCCTGAACGACAAATCATGTTCCGGATAAGCTGGATAGATGATGCAGGCCACGTACAGGTCAACAAGGGTTATCGTGTACAGTTCAACTCTGCCCTTGGACCTTACAAGGGAGGCTTACGATTTCATCCCAGCGTTACCTCGGGCACCATAAAATTCCTCGGCTTTGAACAAATCTTCAAAAATGCGTTAACGGGCTTGCCAATCGGCGGGGGTAAGGGCGGTTCCGATTTTGACCCAAAGGGTAAATCAGATAACGAAATCATGCGTTTTTGTCAGGCTTTTATGAGTGAGCTGTACCGCCATATTGGCCCTCACTGTGATGTGCCAGCAGGTGATATCGGTGTAGGTGCACGTGAAATCGGTTATCTCTTTGGCCAATATAAGCGGCTAACCGGCCGATACGAAGGTGTGCTAACAGGTAAGGCGCTTAATTGGGGCGGCTCGCTTGGCCGTAAAGAAGCCACCGGTTACGGTGCGGTTTACTTCGCACAAAACATGCTGACCGCCCGCGGAGAAGAGCTGCGTGATAAAACCTGCCTAGTATCCGGCGCGGGCAATGTAGCAATCTATACCATTGAGAAACTATACGAACTAGGTGCTAAACCGATTACCTGTAGCGATTCACGTGGGACCATCCACGACATGAAGGGAATCGATCTAGGCTTGCTCAAGCAGCTCAAAGAAATGCAGCGCACCTCATTAGAAGCCTACTTAAATGAACATCCTGACGCACACTATATTTCTGCGCGTGACTACCCTCAGGGAGGGCATGCGGTATGGCGTATTCAAGCCGATGCGGCCTTCCCTTGCGCCACACAAAATGAGCTGACCGAGAGCGATGCAGAAACAATGCTTGCCAATGGCATAATGTGTATTAGCGAGGGTGCCAATATGCCCTCCACAAAAGAAGCGGTTGATCTTTTTTTAAAAGCTAACATTGCCTATGGCCCCGGCAAGGCCGCTAATGCTGGTGGCGTCGCTACCAGCCAGTTAGAAATGGCACAAAATAGCAGTATGGAGCAATGGCCGTTGGAAAAAGTTGATCAGAAACTAAAGCAGATTATGGCTAATATTCATCGGCAGTGTGCTGACACAGCCGAAGAGTTCGGTGATGCAACGAACCTAGTGCTAGGTGCCAACATTGCCGGCTTCAGAAAGGTAGCTGACGCCATGATTGAACAAGGCGTCACCTGAGCACCTTTTGTTTTGTAAATCGCTTATACTGTAAACGGCACACAGTCCTTCCTTTATTGGGAAGGACTGTTTTTTATTGATTTAAATTTATTGCTTTCTAAGGAGAGTAATTATGGGACAACGTCCTGCTATTATTATTAACCGCCTTGATGCTGAGCGTCTTCAGCGCCTGATCGATAATGCATCGGATAAAGATATGGTGGTGGCGCAATTACTTGAGGAAGAATTATCCCGTGGTGAGGTACGCGATCCAGAGGATATTCCGGATGACGTGGTCAGTATGAACAGTCAGGTGCGCTTCACTGATCTCACTCGTGGGCTCAAGATGATTCGAACCCTGGTCTACCCGCATTCCTTGGCAAGCGTACCGGATGGTATTTCAGTCATGGCGCCCATCGGAGCTGCCTTAATCGGGCTCAAAGTCGGTGATATCATCGAATGGCCCTTGCCTAATAATACCGAAGCGCGCCTACGTATCGATGCCATTTATTGGCAACCAGAACGCGAAAAGCAGTTCCACAGATAGTTATCGTTAAAGAGATTGAACTAATCCCGCTAGCCACTGATAAAAGCATCTCTGCGAAAAAAATAACAAGTTAAGAGATTATTGATTAACAAGGTTATATTTCATGATGAAAGTTGCCATATTTGTTGATGTACAAAATGTATATTACACAGTGCGGGAAGCGTATCGCAAAAACTTTGATTATAATAAATTTTGGGCGCAAGCAACTGAAAATAGAGAAGTTATCAGCGCTTTTTGTTACGCAATAGATAGAGGTGATCAAAAGCAACGTGAATTTCAGAATATACTCAGAGCTATTGGCTTTGATGTAAAACTGAAGCCTTTTATTCAACGATCAGATGGTTCTGCAAAAGGGGACTGGGATGTGGGCATTGCTCTCGATGCTATAGAGTATGCCGAACAGGCAGATGTTATCGTACTCGTATCGGGCGATGGCGACTTTGATCTTCTCGCAAATAAAATTCGTGTAAAGCATGGGAAAAAGGTCGAAGTTTATGGCGTGCCACAGCTTACTGCAGCGTCGCTAATGAATGAAGCCAGTGAGTTTATAGCGATAGATAAAGCGCTTTTACTGGGTTAGTAGCTTATAAGTAATAAAAAACACTACATGAAATTTCTCTGATTTAGAAGCTATCCAATTAAAGCCAATAATCCTCTTCTGAGCAGCAAAAAACTTCTACAGCTATTCAACAACTATTCTACAGTTTAATTGCCATTTGTAACAGTATCGACTAGTTTAGTTACGACGGGTGCGCTAAAAACTTTTCTAATGCTGGCTTGCTCAACAGCACTTCCCTATTACTGACTGCAGCTCAGCTCACTTGGTGCGCTCCAATCTCTGCTCAGTCGGTTTGGGTCAACCAGCAAGGAGGACATCGAATGTCGATCACATCAGAAAAGCAATTACCCGAAGCGGTAGCGGCCTGGCTTGATCCGGAAATGGACTCGGTAAAAGGCACCGAAGCCCCCAAGGATCCAAACAAAGGTTATATCGCCCTGCTGGGCTGGAGCGTTAATGCCATTAAGGCTGCGCAACAATTTGACCGCCGATATATCGTCGTAGCTCCAGAATGGGCCGCGGATTTCTGTACTGCAAACAACATTCCTTTTATACCGTGGGATTTTATCCGCTTGAATGATCGGTCCATGGAGATTACCGAAAGGTTGAAAGAGGAAGGCGTCGATATCGCCATTCCGCTATTTGAAGAAACCGTTGAGTGGTCCGGTGCGATCAACTCTGTTCTTCTCGACAGCCCACGTATGTACGGGCAATCCATTCTGTTCCGTGACAAGGCCCTGATGAAGCGCCGCGCTCAGCTTGGCGGGATTCGCGTTGGGATCTTCGAAGAGGCACACGAGAAAGAAGACATCGTTCGCTTTATGAAGCGCGTTAACCAAACGCTGCTGAAACTGGATGGTGACCCGGACGATCCGATTCACGTCAAGGCATTCGATAAAGCTGGCTGTCTTGGTCATCGAATGATTCGCAAGATAGAAGAGATCGACAACATTCCAGACGAAGAATATCCCCTGCTGATGGAAAGTCACCTGGATGGCTGGGAGTTCGCCGTTGAGGCCTGGATTCACGATGGCAAAATCCAGTTCCTGAACATTTCGGAATACGTGACGTTGGGTTATTCGGTTTTCGTGCCTGCGACTGCAGAACTTGAAAGCTGGCGCCCCGCGATCACCAAGCAGATCGAGCTACTGATCAAAACGTTCGATATTCAGTTTGGTCTGATTCACCCCGAGTACTTCGTTACGGCGGATGGTGAAATGTACTTTGGCGAGGTGGCCTACCGTCCCCCCGGCTTCAAGGCGTTTGAACTGATCGAGAAAGCCTACGGCTTCAACGCCTATCAGGCGTCAATGCTGGTGTTCGATCCGAAAAGCACGCCAGAGGAAGTGGCGGCCTTCTTCCCCCGCGAAGTGGTCGACGCCAAGGGGTACGCAGGTTGCTTCGGTGTGTACCCACGCCGTCGGGTGGTTAGCAAACTAGAAATGCCCGAAGCAACGATTAATCATCCCTACTTCGAGTCCCACGAACTGGTCGCACCTGCAGAAGAAACAGTGCCAGACCGGTCGGCCTTCGGGACGCATTGGGGCTTACTGTTCTTCTTTGGCGATGACCCAATCACCATGCGCGACTTGTTGAAAGCGCAAGAAGACCTGGATTTCTACGTCTAGAACCCAATCAGTACTTGCTCTACGGGCGCGGCTATTAGTATCAGGATGTCTTAACCTCCAGATGCTTATAGTCGCGCCCTTTTTGTTTCTGCAGGCTTAATAATATTGACGGTGGTGGTAGGCCTGCACACTATACCAATCCAGCATCGCGACATAGTAAATGGATACACTCAAGGATACGCTGCTGCCCATCATCAGGTAATCGATAAATAGGCACACTGACACTGATCGCACCTTCAATTCGCCCATCAGCGCCGCACACCGCCTGGCCGAAGCAAATAATGCCTAACTCGTTCTCTTCATCATCAACCGCGTAGCCACGCTCTCTCGTCAAGGTGAGTTCCTTGCGAAACGTATCAAGCGTTGTGAAAGTGCGATTTGTGACTGGCTCAAGCGTGAGTTGAGCCAAGTACTGTTCCCGTGTGGTTTCATCAAGGGCAGCAAGATAAGCCTTACCCACGGAGGTAGAGTGCATTGGTACAGGCATGCCTATATAAGATGCCATTCGGACTGCTTCGGGCGACTCCACCTTATCAACGAAGGTCATATGGCAGCCGAACGGTACTCCCAAATGCACCGTCTCCCCTGTTTGTTTACCAATGGCGCGTAAAGTGGCCCGAGCGCGTTCCTGCAAACTGCTCCGCGCTAGCGATTGCTGGGTAAGGCGCAGTAACTCGCGACCTAGCACATACTCCCCGCCCACGGGATTACGTTCAACAAAACGCTCCTGCTCTAGCGTATTGAGCAAACGGTAAACAGTAGGTCGCGGCATCCCCAGCTGCGCCTGAATGTGGCGAAAAGTGGCCTCATCTCCTAGCTCGGCTATTACTTGTAACAGCCGCAACCCCTTGGTTACTGCCGCCGCACCTTGAACAGTGGGACGCTGCGTTAGTTTCTCACCATTAGCCCGCATAAACCCTCTCTGCATATCATACGAATGTCTAATCACAAATTAGGCACTGGCAATTGACGCATTCAGACACGCCACTTACCTTAATAACACATTGTCCATATTATGACGCTATTATCCACATTGTGGACGGAGGGAGTATGACGGTTCAAGCCGATGAACATCAGCGGATGCCATATCAATATCCGCAGCCCGCAGAGGCCGCCCTTGAAATTGTTGAACCACATGCCCTCCCCCAAGACGAGCGCATATGGGTGCCACAAGCTGAAAACGTTCATTTCCGCCCGCTGTGTCTGAACGTTTCGCAAGGCTATTGGGTTAACTTATTGCGCGTTCGCAAATCCGGCGTTCTTAGCCGACACAGACACCCTAACCCCGTACATGGAATGGTTCTTAAAGGCAAATGGCGCTATCTCGAGCACAGTTGGGAAGCCACAGAGGGAAGCTACGTCTATGAGCCCCCTGGCGAGACTCATACCCTAGTTGTCGACGAGGATGTCGAAGAGATGATTACTCTCTTCCAGGTCAACGGCGTTATGTATTACGTCGACCCGTGGGGCAAACACCTAGGTTATGAAGATGTCTTTACCAAGATTGACATGTGCCGCAAACATTATGAAGCCTGCGGGCTCGGCCGCGAATATGTAGACCGCTTCATTCGCTGAGTCGAGACATTCTCTTAAACCAAATAACAAGTACGATGCAACGCCTTACCGCCAACAACAACAACAAAATACGACAAGGAGCACTTACTATGATTTTCAATAAAACCCCGCTAGCCGTTTCCATCAGTCTGCTTGCCTTCACTCTATCCTCTGGTATAGCCCAAGCTGATTATCCTGAAAAACCCATTCAGCTGTTCGTGCCATGGTCTGCTGGCGGCGGCACCGATGCCGTAGCCCGTCAATTTGCCAATGGTCTTCAGGAAGAACTCGGACGAACGATCAATGTCGTCAACCGTACCGGTGGTGCCGGAGTGGTAGGTCATACTGCCATGGCGAATGCAAACCCGGATGGTTACACCCTAGGCCTAGTGACTGCAGAGATCACTACCTATCGCCATATCGGCACCTCCCCGGTGTCGTATGAGGATCTATCACCGATCGCGCTGATCAATCTCGATGCCGCTGCATTTAACGTCAGCGCAGAATCTGACTGGGAAGACCTCGATAGCGCGCTAGCAGATATTGAAGCTAACCCCAATGAGTACACTGTTTCTGGCTCTGCGCCGGGAGCCGCCTATCACCTAGCATTCGCTGGCTTCCTTAACCAGCAAGGCATTGATCCTAACACTGTATCGCTAGTGCCCAGCGAAGGGGCGGCGCCTGGCCTACAAGAACTCGCCGCTGGCGGGGTTGATTTTGTGTTCTCCTCGCTTCCTGAAGCTGAGTCTATGCGCAGCGCCGGGCGCGTGAAAACGCTCGCAGTATTCGCTAACGAGCGCCTCGACGCATTTCCCGATATTCCAACCTCAGAAGAAGTCACTGGCGATGAGTGGGCAGCAGGTACTTGGCGTGGCCTAGTTGGTCCTGCAGGACTACCTGACGATGTGGTTAACACCCTGGCCGAGGCAGCAGAAGCTGTCTATGAGTCTGACGCATTCCAGGATTTCATGACCAAGCAGGGATTTGGTATGCAGTGGGAAGGCCCCGATGGGTTTCGTGACTTCATGGCAGAATCAGACGCTAACAATGCCGAAATTATCGAGAAGCTGGGCCTAGCAGAGTAACGCAATGCGCATTAACGACTTCGCTATAGGCTTGGTGATGGCGCTGCTTGGAGCCGTCACCATCTGGGCCTCTAAGGATTTTGCACCGCTGGCACGCCAGCCTTACGGTGCTGGCACTTTTCCTACCCTGGTCGGGGCCTTTCTAGTTTGCCTTGGCTTGCTGCTGGCGCTACGCGGCTGGCAACAGCGAGGCGTCCTGTTCGTCTGGCAGGGACAAGTGGCATTATCACGGACTTTTATATGTTTATTCGCCGTGATCGCCTCAGTGACAGGCTACGCGCTGCTCACACCACTTCTCGGCTTCCTGCTAGTCGCCCCGCTCATGCTCACCGTGCTGATAGGCTGGCTTTCCTGTGGCCGGTGGGCGCTGGCTTTTACGGTCGCGATAGTGGCTAGCGCGGTGGTATGGAGCGTCTTCGCGTTGTTGCTGCAAGTGCCACTTGACCTTGGCGTTCTTGAAAAGGCGTTCTACTAATGGCAGATCTATACGCTGCCCTCGGCATGGTATTCGCCTGGGATGTACTCGTGGTCATCCTATGCGCTTCGCTGTTCGGCCTGCTGATCGGCGCTATTCCAGGCCTGACCGCGACTATGGCGACAGCTCTGCTTGTCCCGGTGACATTCTTCATGGAACCGCTACCTGCAATTAGCGCCATCGTCGCTGCCACGGCGATGGCCATCGTAGCTGGCGACATTCCCGGTGCTCTCCTACGTATTCCTGGCACACCTGCCTCGGCCGCCTATACCGACGAAGCATACCTGATGGGCCGTCAAGGTAAGATCGGCCAAGCGCTTGGCGTAAACTTGGCCTGCTCTGTCGTTGGCGGGCTCATTGGCGTTGCGATCCTGGTTTTCTTCGCACCCCTAGTAGCCGATTTCGCCCTTCGCTTCACCAGCGATGAGTACTTCTGGCTGGCCTTGCTCGGGCTCTCCTGTGCTGTGCTGGTATCAGGAACGGATCCACTAAAAGGCGCTATCTCAATGTTGATCGGCCTTTTGATTGCCATGGTAGGCATGGACTCAGTCTCAGGCCAGATCCGTTTTACTTTCGGCATTTCTGATCTCCTAAGCGGGATCTCAATCCTGCCAGTACTCATTGGCCTGTTCGCCGTGGCTGAGCTACTGCGACGTATGCCAGAAATCGGCTACACCCACTTTCCACCACCTCCGCCAGTAAGGAAGCCGTTTAGCGGCGTTGGTGGCCTCATGTGGCAGAACAAGGGAGGCATCGCACGCAGTGGCGTCCTTGGCACCCTCATCGGTGCACTTCCTGGCGCTGGAGCTGATATTGCCTCATGGATCAGCTACGCCCTATCGCGCAAGCTCTCGCGCACGCCTGAGAAATATGGCACAGGCCACCCCGAAGGACTGATCGCAGCTAGCTCGGCAAATAATGCGGCGCTTTCGGGTGCCTACATTCCCGCCTTGGTGTTCGGCATTCCTGGCGACACCATCACCGCTATCATTATCGGCGTTCTAATGATGAAAGGCATCACGCCAGGACCAGATGTTTTCACCTCCAGCGCCACTTTGGTCAATGCCATCTTTATCGTCTTCATCCTAGCCAACCTGTTATTACTACCACTTGGCCTGCTCGCCATACGTGGCGCGCGCCATATTTTAGCGGTGCCCTCCAGCGTGCTATACCCACTAATTTTGCTGTTCTGCATTGTCGGTGCCTTCGCCGCAAATAACAGTCTGCTCGATGTCTGGTTAATGCTTGGGTTGGGTCTACTGGCCTATTTCCTAGTTGAAAATGACTTTCCCATAGGCCCAATGATCCTGGCCGTTATTCTCGGCCCGGTCGTGGAAAGCAACTTTATGCGATCGATGATCAAGGCCAACGGCGAGCTGTTGGTGCTCTTCGAACGCCCCATCGCAGCCGTGCTAGGTGGACTCGCTTTGCTGGTTTGGCTAGCAATTATAGCCACCAGTGCGAGATCCGCTTGGCAAGTGCGCGCTTCAGCCACCTCGAATTAATTGCTTCATTCTCGCGATTTTAAGGAGCGTCATGAACACTGTTATCGTCATCGGCGGCAGTAGCGGCATTGGTCAGGCCATTGCGCAGGCTTTTGCCGCGCAGGGCGACGATGTCCACGTCACCGGCATCGAGCCAACGGCCGAACAGTTGAACGAAGCGTTGATCAATCACCATCAACTTGATGTACGCAACCCAGACCAGGTAGAGCGCTTCTTTGCTGGTTTCCCGCGGCTTGATGTGTTGGTGAACTGCGCCGGAGTTATCCAGCGCGGTGGCAAAGAATTCACCCCGAAAGGCTTCGCGGAGGTCATCGACATCAACCTTAACGGCACACAGCGCTGCTGCCATGCCGCCCATGCAGCGCTCAAGGTGGCGGGTGGCTGTATCATCAACACCGCCTCAATGCTGTCGTTTTTCGGCAGCGGCCAAGCGCCGGCCTATTCCGCCTCCAAGGGAGGTGTAGCCCAACTCACTCGTTCATTGGCCATCGCCTGGGCCAGCGATGGTATTCGAGTTAACGCCCTTGCGCCTGGATGGATCGCCACTGAGCTTACCTCGGCACTCACCCAGAATAGCGAACGTTCAGCAGAACTCGTTGGCCGGACGCCGATGGGCCGCTGGGGTGAACCCAGCGACCTCGCCGGACCAGCATTGTTCTTAGCCTCGCCGGGCGCCAAGTTTATAACTGGCATATTATTACCGGTGGATGGTGGCTATTCGTCACGCTAAAGCTGACTTTCAAATAAGAAGGAATAAGATTATGGACCTTGGAATCACAGGCCGCTGGGCCGTGGTATGCGCAGCGAGCAAGGGGTTAGGTCGAGGGTGCGCTGAAGCACTCGCCAAAGAAGGCGTTAACCTGGCCATTAATTCGCGCAATGCAGAGACGCTTGAACGTACAGCCGAGGCACTACGGGCACTGAACCCAGCCATTGAAGTGCTCACTGTACCCGGCGATATTGGCCGTGAAGAGGTTCGCACGGCGTTACTTGCGGCCTGCCCACAGATCGACATCCTGATTAATAACAACGGTGGGCCACCGCCGGGTGATTTTCGCGACTGGGATCGTGAAGCGTGGATACAGGCAGTAGACGCCAACATGATCACCCCCATAGAGCTGATCAAGGCCACCGTCGATCGCATGGCCGCCAATGGCTTTGGCCGCGTGGTCAACATCACCTCGGGCGCAGTAAAAGCCCCCATCGACATCCTCGGGCTTTCCAACGGCGCACGCACCGGGCTCACCGGCTTCGTTGCAGGCTTGGCGCGCCAGCCACAACTCGCCTCACGTAATGTCACCATCAACAATCTATTACCCGGTCCCTTTGATACCGACCGCCTGCGCAGCACCCTGAACAATATCGCGGAGAATACCCAGCAAGATATCGAACAGGTCCGAGAGCAGCGCGCACAAGGCGTCCCTGCCCGGCGATTCGGCACCGCCGAGGAGTTTGGTGCCTTCTGTGCGTTTATGTGCAGTGAGCATGCAGGCTACCTGACCGGGCAGAACATTCTGCTCGACGGCGGCGCGTATCCTGGGACGTTTTAATTGATACAGCTGCCAGACAAAGGCTTCGTTTAAGCAATATAAGTCACCGCTAACCTTTTATTGTCCTCGGCTGATTCGTTTGCACGAATCAGCCGAGGCTTCTATGATAGATGTTAGCTATTACTGTTAACTCAGGATGAGCTAACTAAATAAACAAAGGAGACGTTACATGTTGAAATTTTTAGCTAGTACAGTTGGGATCATTTTCTTGATCGGCTTATTAGTGGTCATTGGCCTTTTGATGTTGATTTTTTAGAAGGACACTAGCAAGTCAGCCACACTCAGCTGGCTTTGTTGAAGCTCCTCTCACCTCCCTATACCCACATTGCTATGCCCGCTTTAGTCGGCTCATTGAATGAGAGCATTCTGGCTTGGCGGGTTCATAAATCATTTTTATATCTTAGTGATACCCTCCGGCATCGCTGACTTAGCGGTTGGCGACATCCTCGAATGCATAGCGTTGAATAAGACTAGCTTGGCGTAATCGGCCTATAGCTCCTACGTTGTTTAAAAGGCGTTTTTAAGGGCTTTTTTTAAGGCCAGTTTAAAAATAGTGATAAAGCACAGGGAGACGTAACGATGGATGCACTTGCTCGAAAGCTAGGCCTTAAGACAGATCCCACGATCTTTTTTACATCCGCAGGGATCATGGTTGTTTTCCTAGTGGCGCTACTGATTGCGCCAGACCCCATCGGCGATGCTTTCGGTGCAGGTAGGGAATGGATCGTTACTAACCTTGGCTGGTTCTTTATTTTAGGGGTAACGAGCTGGGTGGCCTTCCTGCTGTGGCTGGCGATCAGCCGTTACGGTGCAATTCGCCTGGGTGGCAATGATGCCAAGCCGGCCTATACCAATGTTTCCTGGTTCACCATGCTGTTCGCTGGCGGTATTGGTACGGTGTTGATGTTCTGGGGTGTAGCTGAACCTATTTCCCACTTTTCAACGCCCCCTCGGCCGGGTGTCGAGCCCTTCTCGGTGGCAGCCGCAGATGACGCCATGAGCTTTTCGATTTATCACCTAGGGCTGCATACCTGGGCGATTTTCGCTATGCCGGGCCTGGCGTTTGCGTACTTTATTTATCGCTACAACCTGCCGATGCGCTTTAGCTCAGTCTTCTATCCCCTTTTAGGCGAACGCATTTACGGCCCCGTTGGTAAAACCCTCGATATCTTTGCCATTCTCGGCACCCTGTTTGGGGTGTCAGTTTCTATAGGCCTGGGCACCCAGCAGATCAATGCGGGGCTAACGGAATTGTTTGGCGTTCCAGACGCCGTATTTACCAAAGTGCTGATCATCGCCGTGCTGACCACTGTCGCCGTGGGGTCGATTGTGGCGGGGCTGGATTCAGGTATAAAACGGCTTTCCAATATGAATATCGGGATGGCAGTTGGCCTGTTGGTTTTTGTGCTGTTTACCGGCTCGACCGTTTTTCTATTACGTGCCGTTGTGGAAACCTTTGGCCTCTATATTACCAACCTGCTGCCCATGGCGTTCTGGAATGACACCCTGGCGAGATACACCAGTAATGACGGCAGCGGTTGGGGGTGGCAAGGTAGCTGGACAGTCTTCTACTGGGCCTGGACAGTTACCTGGTCGCCTTTCATTGGCATATTCGTAGCGCGGATCTCCCGTGGCCGCACCATCCGGGAGTTCGTACTTGGCGTATTGTTCGCTCCTTCCATCTTTACGCTGGTCTGGTTTGCCATCTTTGGTTGGTCAGCCATGGAGATTGATGGCATTGGCACCGCTACCCGCGAAGCCATGGGGGATCAGGCTGGCGTCTTGTCGGCAGCGGTCGCGGAAAGCATCCCCCTCGCCATGTTCGCATTTTTTGACAACTTCCCCGCCGCTACCTTAATTCAGGGGCTCGCGGTGGTGATCGTCGCCATCTTCTTCGCCACTTCATCAGACTCTGCCTCGCTGGTCGTCGATATGCTGTGTACCGGCAGCTCAGACCCCGGCCCCTGGCATCAGCGGGTTTTCTGGGGCGTTTCCGAAGGGATGCTGGCCGCCATGCTGATTGTGCTGGCGGGCGATGCCGGGCTTACTGCCCTGCAGGAGGTCATCACCGTTGTTGGTCTGCCGATGTTTATTCTGGTGTTTATTATGATGTTTGCGTTGTATCGGGGCTTATCCCAGGAGGATTTGAGTGAAGTGAGGGTGGGTACTCCGCCAAGTACGAAGGAGTTGCGGCCGGAGGAGCAAACAACACATCACTAAGCTTATTATCCACCACAAAACGCGTGAGCCGATTGCGTATCGGTTAAAGTAGGGCTGAATAGTCAGCGGCCAACGTCGCCTGACAGCGAGTGCATAGGCAATTATGCGCTCGTTAACCTGCCAAACGGTGGCCGTAATGGAGACTCAATGATCAAGCCAAACGCGGTTTTGGTGCTGGACATAAGCGTATGAATGCAAAAAAAACTTCTTTTGTGACGTTGGTAAAGGAGTCGTTGCCGACGCTGCATCCCACCGAGCGACGCCTTGCCGAGTTTATTCTGAATTTCCCTGGCGAACTCGCCAGCTATACCGCAACCGAACTGGCTAACCTAGCCGGTGTGTCCAATGCGACTGTTTCGCGCTTCGTCAAAAAGATCGGCTATCGCTCTTTCGAGGAGGCGCGCCAGCACGTCCGTGACAATCGCGAAGAGGGTGCGGCACTGCTGCGGGTAGAGGGACACGAAGACGACGATGGCGATAGCCTGCTGCATCGCCATATTCACCAGGGCATCAAAAACCTCGAGCATGCCAGCCAGTATATTTCCCAAGCAATGCTGGATGAAGTGGCAGGAGCCATGCTGGCAGCCCGCAAAGTGTGGGTGATGGGCTTTCGTAGCAGCCACCCCTTTGCCGAATACCTCAACTGGCAGATATTGCAGGTGATCGAGAACACTACCCTGCTGCCGCGAGCTGGAGAGACCCTGGCCGAGAGTCTGGTCAGTATCACACCTGACGACTGCGTGATCTTGTTTGGTCTCAAGCGCCGTACTGCTGATCTTGAAGCAGTTCTAGCGCAGCTTGCGCGTAGCAACTCCAAAGTGCTGTATATCACCGATGAGAGCGCCCCCAGCAATACTCAGGTGAGCTGGCATGCAGTATGTCGCACGGCGGCGCCTGGCCCGCTGTTTAACCATGTGGCAGTGCTGACGCTGTGTCATTTTCTGGCCACCCGGGTGATTGAGCTTTCGGGAGCTAAGGGGCGACATCGGCTGACCGGCATTGAAGCGATTCACGAGGCTCTTGACGAGTTGCAGTGATCACATCTGGTGCACGGCGAGGAAATAGCGCTCAACCTGTGTGCACCTTTCCACTTTATAGCGTGACATCTGGCGATAAAAATAATCGTTGTTTGTCGCTATCGTACTGCCACCCATCATGAAAAAATATTTTCTTATAAAAATAGAATGAAAAATGTATTTCTCTTGGTGTTCATTTTGCCTTCGACACCGATTGAGGTCACCCCCATGTCCATGCTTATCCGAACTCGCCGCTTCACCCTAAAACAGCTGGTCGCCGCTACTTCGTTGGCGGCACTGGCTACTGCGCCAGCTGCCTTCGCTAACCCTATCGATATCCAGATCAACAATACCCTTCCCACCGGCTCTTTCGCCCATACCTTCCTGGAAGAGTTCAGCGAGCGCCTTGAGGAGGAAGCACCTGGACGCTTCAATGTCAGGCTGTTTATGGGTGGCACCCTAGGCACGGAAGAAGATGTACTGCAGGGGCTAGGCATGGGAACTCACCACGCCTCCCTCGCTGCCTCGGCGGTGACACAATTCAATGCACGCACCTCGATCTTCGATCTGCCTTACCTATTTGAGAATCGGGAGGATGTTGCCCACTTCATCGACAGTGAAGCCGGCGACATGCTGCGCGAAGGATTCGATGGAACCGGCATGCGCCTGCTGGCGATGTGGGACAACGGCTTCAGGGTTATCACCAATAAGCAGCGGCCAATCGTAACCCCTGATGATCTCGACGGGCTGCGCATTCGTACCCCCAATAGCCGTCAGCGGGTGGCGATGTTCAACGCGCTAGGCGCCAATGCCACGCCGCTGGCGTTCGGCGAAGTCTACTCGGCGCTTGATCAAGGTGTGATTGACGGCCAGGAGAATCCCGCCCACGTGGCTATGTCGTCACGCCTCTACGAAGTGCAGGAGTACCTGTCGGTTTCCAATCATATCTACCTGCCTACCTTCCTGGTCTTCGGCGAACCTTTCCTAAACCGCCTTGCCGCTGAGGATGTGGACGTGCTTGAGCGGGTTGCCCAAGAGATGACTACCTGGACATTTAACTGGGGTGATGAGGCCGATGCATCGGTCCTAGCCGAGTTGGAGCAACACCTGGAGATCAACGACGTCGACTTCGCTGCTTTCCAAGAAGCAGCGCTTCCGCTCTATGAGGAATCAGTATTCGTTGACGCTATCGGCCAGGACATGATCGACGCCACGCTAAACACCATGCGCGACCGCTGAGGGAGCCAACATGACGCCGTCCTTTTTTTCACTCGTTGAACAGTGGGTGTTACGGATGCTGGATGCGGTAGTGATTTTGCTGGCAGGTGTGCTGCTGATATTACTCAACTACGCCGTGTTTTCGCGGTTTGTACTCAACTCGTCGGTGTCATGGGGGGAGGAGTTGCCAGCCAACTTGCTGGCCGTCCTCACATTCATCGGTGCTGCTTACCTAACCAAAAACAACGAACACCTCGGCTTCGATAGTGTGCTGCGGCTGATGCCGATGCTATGGCAACGCATTGTGCTGAGCATCAACCACGCTTTCATGCTGGCTTTCGCCGTGGCCGTCTTCTATTACGGCTCTCTTGCAAGTCTCGGTTTCCATGGGCGCTCACTAATCTCTATCGATCTACCGCTGGCACTGTTTCGCTGGGCAATGCCGGTCGGTTTCGCGCTAATCGCTATCATTTCAGCCTGGCGGCTAATCGGCCTGGTGAGTGGCAAAGTCCACCCCACTGACCTCTACCCGGAGACCGACTAATGCCCATGGATCCTGGCTACCTTATCCTGACCATGTTGGTGATTTTCCTATTCACCGGGATGCCGATTGCTTTTGTTTTAGGCGTGACCGCCATGGTCATGATTATGCTCGACCCTAACGTGATGCCACAAATCATGGGCATGGTGCCCTTTGGCGGGGCTAACAATTACCTGCTAGTGGCAGCGCTGCTGTTTATGATCGCCGGTGAAGTGATGAACCAGGGCCGCATCGCCGAGCGACTGATCAACTTTGCCAGCTCGTTAGTGGGGCATATTCGCGGCGGTTTAGCCCACGTTAATATTCTTACCTCTCTGTTCTTCTCCGAGATTTCCGGCACCGCAACCTCCGATGCAGCGGCCATCGGCTCGGTGATGATCCCGCAGATGAAAAAGCGCGGTTACGATGTGGCGTTTGCAGCGGCGGTCACCGCTACCTCAGCGACCATGGCAATCATCGTACCGCCGAGCCTTAACCTGATTCTCTACGCCTACGTTTCGGACACTTCTATTGCTCAGCTATTTGCAGCGGGGATTATTCCGGGGTTCGTGGTCTGCTTCGCGCTGATTATGACCGCTTATATTATTTCGATACGCAAGGGCTACCCGATTGAGGGCAAGTTCGACTTCAAGAATGTGCTCAGTACTGGCCGTGAGGCGATCATCCCGATCACACTGCCGATTCTGATTCTTGGTGGCATTTTGGGTGGCGTATTCACCCCCACTGAAGCGGGTGCCGTGGCGGCGTTATGGGCGATTTTACTGGCCACCCTCTATTACCGCTCGCTGACTTTCCGCTCACTGCTCGACACCCTGCGGGTAGCAGGCAAGCGCAGCGCCATGCTGATGTTTATCGTCGCGACCTCAACGCTGCTGGGCTGGTACCTAACCAACCAGGGTATTCCCCAGGACATTGCCGAAGGCATTCTGGGTATCTCCGATAACTACTGGATCGTGCTGCTGGCGATCAATGTGTTCTTCCTGCTAGCGGGCACCATTGTTCACGGCACCCCGGCCATTTT
>JAMCZP010000213.1 GCA_023485185.1 Gammaproteobacteria bacterium | reverse complement strand
TGGCGTCGGCTTGGTCGCACCAGCCAAAACCGCTCATCGCTGGGCACACTCAGCTCAAAAGGCGCCACTAAATCATTACGCTGCTCCATTAAGCGCCGATGAGTTAGCGCGATACCGCCACTTTGGCTAGCTAAGGCCAACGTCATCACCTGGTTATCGCAAGTGAGCGATCTGCACTGCGCTTCCAAGTGCGCTACACCCGCTTCCTGTAGCCAACCCGGCCAGCCTATGCCAAACCCCGCCGCATGAAGTAAGGTATGCCCCGCCAGATCGGTTGGGGTCGATAGTTGTTCAGCCAACGCGGGCGAACAGACTGGCAACAGCTGCTCCTCTCCCAATGACTGCATCTCTATACCCGACCACTCCCCCTTACCGTAGCGAATTTCGATATCCGCCCCTTCGGGGCCAAAATCATCCGGCCAGATAGCGCTGACCAAACGTAAAGCAACGTGGGGGTGTGCACGGTGAAATGCGATTAATCGCGGTGCCAACCATGACTGCTGAATCACCGGCGTCGTGCGTAGCGTGACAGGTTGCTCAGAAGTACTTCCAAAGACTTCCAACGTGCCTTCGCTGATGCGCGTAAAGGCATCGTGAATACTCGGCAGCCACGCTTGCCCGGCGGGGGTGAGCGCTAAGCTACGCGCGTGCCGAACAAATAATTTCTGTCCGACCCGGTCTTCCAACAACCGAACACGCTGACTAATTGCCGCTTGAGTGACGCCCAGCTCGTTACCTGCGGCAGTAAAGCTTAGCGTGCGCGCCGCAGATTCAAAGGCTTGTAACCATAAAAGGGGCGGTAACTGACTCATGAAAAAGCAACCTATAAGTAAAACGATGTCTCAGGGGTCAGATTAATCGTTTGTCAGCGCCGCCGCTACTCATCATCCTTAATGGCAGTTACGCACGCCCCTCATGCACTGCAGCAAAGGGAGCCATTCGGAGTTTTAATGAACAGCGCAGTACAAACCATACCCACAGCGAGCAATAAACACGCACCAGAGATGGGCGAGCTAACCCCTTATCATACCGAACCCTCACTCATACAAGCGGCGACCACACCAATGGGTGTTAGCCTTGAGTGGCAAGACGGACAGCAGACGACGCTGCCGTTACGCTGGCTGCGCGACCACTGTGCCTGCCAAGCCTGCCGCCATCCGCAGACCCGCGAAAGACTTTACCTTCCCCTTGATGCCATCACTGAGACACCCAGTGTTGCCCTTTTGGATGGGCACTTACATCTCCATTGGCAGGATGGTCATGTCAGCGCTTTTCATAGCGGCTGGCTTCACCAGCGCCGCCCAGAGGCTATACGTTACTCGGCGGTACCCAGCATCCAGCCGTGGGGTGATAACTTTGCTCCTGAACGCGTCCACCATGCGGACTTTTTAACGTCTCAAGGCGAAAAATCCTGGCTAACCGCCATGCTTCGCGACGGGCTGGCACTGATTACCGATGGCCCCTTGATAGAAGAGGAAGTGAGCCGTTTAGCCGAACGCATTGGCCCCCTGCGCGCCACCAACTTTGGTGCCCGCTTCGATGTACGCTCCAAACCCAATCCCAATAATGCGGCCTACACCGCGGTGGGGTTACCGCTGCATATCGACTTACCCAACTGGCGCCAGCCGCCGGATATTCAGTTGCTCTACTGCCTACAGAACGAAGCCAGTGGCGGCGAATCGCTATTTGCCGACGGCGCCCGAGTGGTAGAAGCACTACGCCAGCAAGACCCTGCAGCGCTAGCCATCCTCAGCGAAACACCGATCGATTTTCGCTTCCAGGATGAAACCCATGACATTTCCACCCGAGCACCGGTTATCACACTAGATGCCGAAGGTAAGCTGGTCGAAATGCGGTTAAACAACTGGATTCGCGATGCGCTGCACCTACCCGTCGAGCAGATGGATACCTGGTACAACGCCTACGCCCTTCTATGGACGCTATTTCATAGTGACGCGCACCAGTTAGAGTTCTCCCTTCGCCCTGGGCAGATGATCGCTTTTGATAACCGCCGCGTACTCCACGGACGGCGCGAGTTCGACCCCAACAGCGGCGCTCGTCATTTACAAGGCACCTACCTAGATCGTGACATGCTGGCCTCGCGCCTTCGCGTGATAGCCCGCAGCGATTAAAGTGGCACTCATCTATCCCGACAAAAACGAGTCAATTATAAAACCCAACAAGGAGATCCCATGACACATCTTAAACCTCTCGCTTCAAGCATTGCTTTCGCCACCGCGTCGCTATTCGCCGCGACGGTTCATGCCGACGATCAAACCCTAGATTTCGGAGTTCCCGCCTGGCCCGGCATTACGGTTAAAAGCGCCATTGCTGAAAATCTATTAAACCCACTGGGTTACGAAACCAGCACTCATGAAATTGGCTTGCAGGTGATCTACCAGGGTATCGAAAGTGGTGACATCGACGCATTCCTAGGCGCTTGGCTACCTGCACAACGTGAGATGTTTAATCCCCGTAAAGAGTCGGGTGTGTTAATTGATGTCGCCAACAACGTCGATGGCGCGCAAATGACTCTGGCGGTGCCGGAATATCTGTATGAGAGTGGCATTCAGAGTTTTGCCGACCTGGATGAACACCGTGACCAGTTCAATGGCCAAATTCATGGTTTTGGCGCAGGCTCTGCCGCCAGTGAGATTCTGCATGATGCGATTGATAACGACATCTGGGGACTAGGTGACTGGCGTCTGGTCGATACCAGTGAAGTCGGCATGCTTTCTGCTGCACGTGATGCGATTTCCCGAGAAGAGGCTATCGTATGGGTCGGTTGGACGCCTCACTGGATGAACCTTGAATTGCCGATGCGCTACCTGGATGATCCTGAGAATTTATTCGGTGAAAACAACGGCGAAAGCGACGTGCTGACGCTGCTACGCAGCGACTATGCAAATGCCCACCCCAACGTGGTGACGTTCTTTGAACAGTTCACCTTCACCGCTGAAGAGCAGAGCTGGATGATTCAAGCCTTCGGTCAAGAAGAGCAAGATCTTGCCGATGTCGCCGAACAGTGGGTCACCGATCACCCTGAGCGCATAGAAGCAATGCTAGACGATGTAACAACCACGGACGGCGACCCCGCATGGCCCGTGATTGAAGAGCGCTTTAATCTGTAAGCTTTCACCGATATTAGGATGCTTCACAGCCATTCAATGTGGCCAATATCCGCCGCGGCCCTCCTTGGTCGCGGTGCTCTCCCAGCCAAATCCCCTGCCAAGTACCCAATGCCAAACGGCCATCCCGCACTGCCAATGTTATCTGCGTTCCCATCAGACTGGCAGCCACGTGGGCGGGCATATCGTCAGGGCCTTCTAACGTGTGGCGAAAATAAGGCAACTCTTCGGGCACTAGACGACGTACAAACGCATCTAAGTCATGACGCACGTCCGGGTCGGTGTTTTCGTTCAACGTTAACGAGGCGGAAGTATGCATCAGCTGTAAATGCAGCATACCAATGTGACAGTCGCTTAAGCATGGCAGCGCTCGTGCTATGTCATCGGTAATCAGGTGAAAGCCACGAGATAATTCCGGCAAATGGATTTCCTGTTGATACCACATAAACACTCCTTTGTTTTTCACTGTATGAGGCACGTCATCACCAGCGTGCTCTTGTTGTGTGGCAAAATAACGACATTCAACTTTTCACAATCTAACACCATTAAAAGTAGCCGATAGCCAATGATTCACCGCTGGTTTGATCGATTCACTGCGCAACCGCTACCTGCTACTGAATGGCGGGCAGCCCAGGCACGCGTTGCCCTGCTTGCCACCTTAAATGAGGCCGACGCCGAACGCCTGGGCCAGCGGGCATGGCACTTTTTAAACCACAAGCGTATTACTCTGCATGCAGATCTTCGCGATACCCCCTTTGATCTTGCCGCGCAGTTGGTACTGGCCGGCCAAGCCTGCTTGCTGACCCTTGGCTGGACAGAAACCGAGCATCTAGAAGCCTTCGCCAACGTGCATGAGATACTCATTCTGCCCGATGGGTTCAGTCGCCAGATGGAAGAAGTAGATGAAACGGGCGTGGTTCATCTATATAGCGACACACTTGCCGGGGAAACTTCTTACCAAGGGCCGGTCATCCTATCGTTTACCGACCTTATGAAGAGCGGCGGTTTCACTGGGTCCAACGTACTCATTCACGAACTTGCCCATAAACTCGACATGGGCAACTCCATCGATACTGACGGTTTCCCGCCACTGCCAAGGGAGATCAGCCCAAGCGAGTGGCATCACGTATTTAGCCGCGTGTGGAACGACCTGAATGCTCGCCTAGCACGGGGTGAAATGACGCCTATTGATGATTACGCGGCCAGCCACCCAGGCGAGTGTTATGCCGTTTGCTGTGAGCTGTTTTTTAGTGACCCCGTCACTTTAAAAGATGCTTATCCAGAACTCTATGACCTACTCTGCCGCTATTTTAATCAACAGCCACTGAAAAGATTTACCGACAAGGAGAGCACCCATTGAAAACTCTGATAGGACGCAGCTTAGTTAGCGTGGCACTCCTCACCGGCTGTACCGGTATTCCCGAAGGCACTCAGCCCGTCACCGGTTTCGAGCTAGACCGCTACTTGGGCCAGTGGTACGAAATTGCCCGCTTGGATCACTCTTTTGAGCGCGGCCTGGATTGTGTCACAGCTGACTACAGCCTGCGTGACGACGACGGCGTGCGGGTAATCAACCGGGGCTATAACCTGGAAGAGCAAGAGTGGGATGAAGCCGAAGGCCGCGCCTACTTTATTGACGATGAAAACGTCGGGCGTTTGAAAGTGAGCTTTTTTGGCCCCTTTTACGGCGGCTATAACGTGCTTAAGTTAGATGATGATTACCAGTGGGCATTAGTGGCAGGCCCTAATCGCGACTACCTGTGGCTACTTTCACGCTCGCCGGAAATGGATAGCGCGACCGAAAGCCGCCTGCGCGAGCGAGCAGCGGAATTGAATTTCCCCATTGATGAACTCATCGACGTCACCCAGGGTGACGAGTGCCCTACCTCATAGCCCACTAACTTTCGGGCAGCACCGACACCCGCCCCGCCATCTCGCGTTGTACATAGTCAATAAAAGCGCGCAGCCGGGCGGGCACATGGCGGCGCTGTTCATACACCGCATAAAAATCTGCCCGCACTCCCTGCCAGCCTGGTAGCAATGCAACCAATGCACCGCTGGCAAGATGCTCGTTAACATCCCACCAGGAACGTAACATCACCCCATGGCCATCTAATGCTAAGCGGGTAATCACTTCGCCATCGTTGCTGGCCAATCGGCCACTCACTTTTACTGACTGTATTTTGGTTGGCTGATCGCTTTGCTCAAAACGCCAGAGCGGAAAATCGCTGTCGTTTTCACGAATGACCAAGCAGGCGTGCTGCAGCAAATCAGCCGGTGCTTTGAGAGCCAATGCTTGGGCAATATAAGCAGGAGATGCACATAACACTCGCCGGTTGGCCAAAATACGCCGGGCAACCAACCGAGACTCCGGCGGCTCGCCCACCCGAATACCGATATCGAAACCATGATCGCTCAGGTTAAGCGGAAAATTAGTCAGCTCTAGCCATCCCTCCACCTCAGGGTGTTCGGCACAAAAGCGCGACAGCAGCGGTGCGATATGACGACGGCCAAAGCCAAACGTAGCGTTAACCCGCAACCGGCCGCTAAGCGCTTGGTTGGCTTTTTCACCCAATGAATTTTCTAGCTCATCCAGCTCGTCCAAAATCAGCGCGCCGCGAGCAAAATAGCGCTCGCCTTCAGCGGTAAGCGTTAAACGCCGCGTAGTGCGCGCAGCCAGCTCCACGCCCAAGCGCCCCTCAAGAAGCTTTAAACGCTTACTCACCGCCGACAGTGAAAGCCCCAACTCACGAGCAGTCCCGGTTAAACTGCCAGCCCGAGCTAAGTGCTGGAAAAACGCCAAATCATCCAGGTGTGCCATCCGATTCTCTTATTTATTCTGCACTTCAAAGCAACAATAACTTGAATATTAGCCTGATTATCTCCTTAAAAATAGAGGCTACACTCTATTTGCTACTCACGACTCACGACTCACGACTCACAAGCATACAAAGCAACTAACAAAATAAGGAACCAATATGACCCACCGTATTGCCATTATCGCTGGCGACGGCATCGGCACCGAAGTGATGCCTGAAGGCGTTCGTACTTTAGAAGCCACCGCAAAGCGCTTCAATATTGACCTTGAGTTCACCACCTTTGAGTTTGGTAGCTGCGACTACTACCTCAAGCACGGCCAAATGCTGCCGGATGATTGGTTCGAGCAGTTAAAAGGATTCGATGCGCTGTTTTACGGTGCAGTGGGCTGGCCCGATAAAGTACCGGATCATATTTCTCTTTGGGGCTCGTTACTTCAGTTCCGTCGCCGCTTTGATCAGTACATTAACCTGCGCCCCTGCAAACTCATGCCTGGAATCAAAAGCCCGCTGGCAGGCCGCGAACCCGGCGATATCGATTTTTACGTGGTGCGTGAGAACACTGAAGGTGAGTACTCAAGCGTTGGCGGCAAAATGTTTGAAGGCACCGATCGGGAAGTGGTTATTCAAGATACGGTTATGACCCGCACTGGCGTTGACCGGGTACTGAAGTACGCCTTTGAGCTAGCCCAAACTCGCCCACGTAAAAAGCTTACCTCCGCGACTAAATCCAACGGCATTTCCATCACCATGCCGTATTGGGACGAGCGCGTGGTTGAAATGGCCAAAGGCTACCCTGAAATCGCAGTAGATAAATTCCATATCGATATATTGACCGCTAATTTCGTACTTCATCCAGATTGGTTCGATGTGGTAGTGGGCAGCAACCTATTCGGCGATATTCTTTCCGACCTGGGCCCGGCCTGTACCGGCACCATCGGTATTGCCCCTTCCGCCAACATCAACCCGGAAGGCAACTTCCCCAGCTTGTTTGAGCCGGTTCACGGCAGCGCACCGGATATCGCCGGTAAAGGCATCGCCAACCCTATCGGCCAGATCTGGTCGGGCGCGATGATGCTGGAACACCTTGGCTATAAAGAAGCGGGAGATGCAATCGTGACCGCTATTGAGGAAGTGC
>JAMCZP010000301.1 GCA_023485185.1 Gammaproteobacteria bacterium | reverse complement strand
GATTTGCGCTCTCTCGGCTGTCAATGCCTTGGATGATCAGCTGCAGGCCGCGCTCATCCTCGTTTATGTCCATCAAGCTGGCTTCGATCCCAGCAACCATGAAGCGCCTGCCGCGCAGGCGGTCGCAGAGATGACGGGATACACTCTCACAAAGATTCAGGATTGTTTCACTGAGTTGAAGGGCTCGTTCCTGAAGCTTTCCGGCTCAAAATGGACCTTCGCTCATCCGACTATCTCAGACGCCTTGACGGAGATTCTGCGCCAGAAGCCCCATATGATGGCGGCGCTCATACGAGGCGCGACGACCGACACCATTCTCAGCAGCTTCACATGCGAGGGCTCGCTGCTCATTCGAGATGCGCTTGTCATCCCCATGTCGCTCGATGACACCTTGGTTGCAAGACTTGGCCGAACCCCCGACGAATTGCACCGCAATTGGATGCTGTTCCACTTCCTGTCCTATCGTTCGAGCGAGGCCGTGTTCGTCAAAGCCGTCGAACAATTTCCAAATCTACTTCGACGGTCTTGCTGGCACTCCGATCTCGCCAGCAACGATCCCCAGATCGCAGCCTATGCGCGCGCCCATCACCTCAGCGTCTTGCCTGACGATTTGCGCTCGGAGGTGGCTGACAAGCTGGAATCTGCCGTGGCCAACAGCCTCGACGTCTCTTTCTTCGACGAGCCACAGGTGCTAGCACTCATACCGCCGCTAAGGCTCATCGGTGTGGGCTTGGCGTTGCGGACAACTGTGCTGCCGTCGCTCGAAGAGCGGATCGACGAGATCGCCGCTGAGGCCGACTTGGACGAAGAGTCTGACAGCCACTTTAAAAAACTTCTCGACTTACTTGATTGCATTGAGGCGATTGGCGTCGACACGGATGCCGCGATCTTGATCGACGACGCGCGCGATCACGTGGCGCGTTCAGTCGAGGCGCTTGAAGAGCGCAAGCGCGAGCAGGATGAAGTCTCGGAAGACGAAGCGGATTGGGCGCACATTGTGACGCAAGAGAAGGATGAAGCTTCGCCTCCAGCACCCGTCGTCACACAGCGGTCGGTGTTCGACGATGTCGACAAATAATCGTCGGGATATCAAGCAATCACTCCGCCGTGTCTGACTTATCGTTGACTGACAGTGCGAAAGCAAAGCATTCCCTGGCGGGGCGCGGCCGCTGTTCAAGCTGGCTTCGACTACCAGCTCTACGTCTCGATCCTTGCAGCCCTGCAACTACTCCTCATTTTGAAGGCGGCTACGTGCGATCTGTTGGAACGGGGTCATCCAGGGCGTCAATTGTTGACGGCGGCCAGACCTATCCTAGCGCCCATTCTGGACGATCTTGGCGAGGTCCAGCTGCGAGAGGCTGTCCGAAAGCGGCTTGGTGATCACATTGCCATCTCTTGAGCACCGCAAGGGACCGAGCAAGCCCAGCCCTATGTCCCTTGGCAATGGTCATCTCTACAGCGCGCTCCGGCTTGCTTTCCCGAGGCTCTTATGTGGCTCCTAGTCCCCAACGTTGAGTCCCTAGCAAGCGACTCGAAACAGGGCTAACCTGCTGGTTCGTATATGGTTTCAGGTTTCGCGTGTTTTACACAGAAGGCTTGACGCCGGTAATTTTTTATTCCCGTGGCATATACCAATGTCATAATTCTTTCAAAATTAATAATTTACAAAAAACTAATAAAGAAGATTTATAGATAAAACCTATACAAAATCTATACATAAAATTAATATCTTTACTGGCTAACATAATAAAGCGCCTCAATGGCGCCTGGGGAGCATCTCAATGTCACGTCTTAGTCGCCGCTTCAATAGAACCAAAATAAGCACTCGCTTGACGCTAGGGTTTTCTTCCCTACTCAGCCTGCTACTACTTTTAACCGCCGTGGGCATTTACCAAGTCAATCAAATTGATCAGAATTTAACGACGATCAACGAGGTAAACGGCACTAAAATGGGGTTTGCTATCGATATGCGCGGCAGCGTGCATGATCGAGCCATCGTACTTCGCGATATAGTGATTACCGCTGGAGAGGGAAATTTAGCCGTATTAAATGAGCAGATGGATCGACTACGCGCTGAATACGCAACAGCGGTTGCAGGTGAGCATCAAATCGCTAATGAGCACGTAGGCATGCCTGAAGAGCAAAGTATGCTCGCCAATATCGATGCACAAGAAGCGACTACCGAAGCGCTCACTCAGCAGGTAATCGCTGCCCGCCAAGCGGATGAATATGATAATGCTCAAACACTACTACTGGAGCAGGCTGGGCCTGCCTACACCGAGTGGCTTAACCGCATTAACCAGTTTATTGACCTTCAAGAAGAGCTGAACAACGCGACCACCGCAGAAGCTCGCGATACTGCTGCTGGCTTTCAGATGCAAATGTTGGGACTAACACTTTTTGCCCTAGGGGTAGGTGGCTTCATAGCGGTATTGCTATCCCGCCAATTACTGCGCGAACTTGGGGCTGAGCCCCACGAGGTAAAAGCATTTGCGGAAGCGATTGGCCGCGGTGAGTTAACGAGTCAAGGACGCCTCAAAAAAGGTGATACTCGCAGTATCATGGCGTCTCAGGTTGCTATGGCCCAACAACTGCAGGCGATTGTGTCACAGGTGCGCGCATCTGCTGAAGCGGTTGCCAGTAACAGCGAGCAAATAGCTGAAGGTAATAATGACCTCTCTTCGCGCACTGAGCAGCAGGCAAGCGCACTGGCAGAAACGGCTTCAGCGATGGAACAGCTCAACAGTACGGTTAAACTCAACGCGGACAATTCTGAGCAGGCTAGCAAAGAGGCCTCAAGTGCCTCACATACCGCTACCCGTGGTGGTGAAGCAGTGCATCAGGTGGTTGCCACCATGAACGACCTGAACAAAAGCTCACAAGAAATTGCAGGGATTATCTCCACCATTGACTCAATTGCTTTCCAGACCAATATTCTGGCGCTTAACGCATCAGTTGAAGCGGCCCGCGCCGGTGAGCACGGGCGTGGCTTTGCAGTGGTTGCAGAAGAAGTACGTAGGCTCGCCCAGCGTAGTGCCGATGCCGCACGTGAAATCAATACACTGATTTCTAGCAACTTAGATCGAGTCAATCATGGCAACGAACGTGCAGAAGAAGCCAGTAAATCTACCGAAGAGATAGTGGCAGCCATTGAACGCGTGAACAGCATCATGAAGGAAATCAGTAACGCCAGTGCCGAACAGAGTACCGGTGTACAAGAAGTCGGTCGAGCAGTTACCGAGATGGATCAGGTTACCCAGCAAAATGCTGCCCTGGTGCAAGAGAGCGCGACGGCTGCCAATAGTTTGCGCCAAAATGCACATCACTTATTGCAAACGATGGAAGCGTTTAAACTACCCAGCTCTCATCAACAGGCAGCACAAACTGCGCTTCCTCCCTTATCAACACGCTCTTACGCATCTAATAGACCAGAACTACCGATGGCTAAGCCTCAAAAGGCCGAACCTGAGTGGGAAAGCTTCTAAACAAATGGCGCGATTTGCCGTTAATTAATTAGCGAGACTCGGCTCCCCATTGTTGGGAGTCGTGCGTCATAGCCTTCCCCTGAGGTTACTATGAAACCCACCCAAAGCCTGTTGATGATGTTTCTACTACCTATTTTAATGGTAATACTCCCCCTTTCTTTGATGCTCGCACTTGCAACACAGCTGATAAAAGAGCAATCGCTGCAAAATTTTCACCTACAAGCTGATGATCTGGAGACACTGGTAGAAATGGCGACCTTTGACCGGCAGCTTAGCGACCTGCACCAGCGCATCACGGAAGTGTTTAGCCGCGCCGAGGTTATTAACATCGGCGCAATGCAGCGCTATTCCGAATATGGATTGATCAATCAAGAGCTCAATCAAATAGGCGAGAGAATTGACCATCTCGCCACCTCACCGCTCATTTATGACCTTAGCCAAAACAGCGCTGACACGTTGCAGCGCGCATTTCAGCAATATCAGCTTTTTATTAGCATGGCTAACGAAGCTGCCACGCTCAATCAGGGCGACCCTGGTTTTCATTTACAAGAGGCCCAGCGCCACTTCACCACCTTCACGCTTTTTTCCCAACAGATATTTGAAGCGCTCACCCAGCGAGCGAGTGACCGCCATAGAGAATCCTATGACGCATTAACTAACTCGCGGGCTTCTACATTTTGGATGGGAATTAGTCTCTTGGGACTACTTATCAGTGCTGCATTCTTTGCCGCTTGGCGCATTAACAAGCGTTTAATGACGGTGGGTGACGCCATTTTATCGCTCTCTAACAGTCACCAGCATTTGCCCGACTTTCAGGCCGTAGAAAAGCTTAGCCTTCAGCATAGCGGTTCTTTAAAGCGCATTGCTTCCGCACTGATGACCTTTCGTGAAGCAGAGCAGCAGCGTCGTGCCGCCGAGCATAAAATCCACCAGCTTGCTTATTACGACACGCTTACCGCCCTACCCAATTGGCGTTTGATGAAAGAACATTTACAGCACTCGCTTGAGCTTAGCCATAGAACAAGCCTCTATGGCGCACTCATTTACATTGATATAGATGACTTTAAACGGATCAACGATGGTAGCGGCCATAATGCAGGCGACACCATTCTTCAGCATATCGCTGAACGCCTGGCCGACATTGACCATGAAGGCTGTATGATCGGACGCTTTAGTGGCGATGAATTCGGTATTATTATCGACGGGTTAGCCAGTGACCATATCGAGGCGGCGGAAAAAGCAGAGCTGTTCGCCGAGCATATCTGTCATCTTCTTACCCAACCTTACTGCCTTAACGGCAATCACTGCTTCCTTAACCTGAGCCAGGGTTTGGTTCTGTTTAATTCACTCAAGCAAAGTGTCGACGATATTTTCCAATATGCCAATGCAGCAGTTAACTTGGCTAAAAAAACCGGGCCAAATGCTATCCGGTTTTACGACCCTGCCGTCCAAGCAGAGCTGGAGGCCCGCGCGGAGCTTGAGCGCGATCTTCGCCTTGCCATTGAACGTGATGAGTTTGTACTAGCCTTTCAAATGCAGGTTGACAATGCGGGCAGACCGATTGGCGCAGAGGCACTGATTCGTTGGGAGCACCCAACCCGAGGCTGCATCTCGCCCGGGCTATTCATCCCACTCGCAGAAGAGACGGGCTTGATTGTGCCAATTGGCACCTGGGTACTACATGCTGCCTGCGAACAACTGGTAGCTTGGCAATCTACGGCACACACAAAAGAGCTGGTGCTGGCTGTTAATGTCAGCGCCAAGCAATTCCAGCAGCCAAATTTTGTTGAAGAAGTCTCCTATGCACTAGAGGCAAGCGGCGCGTCACCTCACCAGCTTAAGCTTGAACTCACCGAAACGACGGTGCTGGGCAAAGTGGAAGAAACTATCGCTCGCATGCACCGCCTTAAATCATTAGGCATCAGCTTTGCCATGGACGATTTTGGCACCGGCTACTCATCACTGCAGTATTTAAAGCGCCTGCCTCTTGATCAAATTAAGATTGATCAATCGTTTGTGCGTGACCTGCATCAGGATACCGACGATATGGCCATCGTTCAGACGATTATCGCCATGGGCCGCTCGTTGGGCCTTAACGTCATCGCCGAAGGCGTAGAAACCGCCGAACACTGGCGCTATTTAAGTGATCACCAGTGCCACGCCTATCAGGGTTATTACTTCTGTAAGCCTGTGGCGGCAGAAGAGATGGCAAAGCTATGCCTTGCCCCTCCTCCCACCATGGCGTAATGGCGCCACTGATTTAATGTCCTGCTTACTCGCCGGGCTGCCAGCCATTCACAATCGGATAGCGGCGGTCCCGGCCAAAGCCACGGGGCGTTACGCGTACCCCAATAGGTGCTTGGCGGCGCTTATACTCGCAGCGGTCAACAAGCTTAACCACTTTATAAACATCTTCATGGTCAAAACCGGCGGCGATGATCGCCTCAGCGCTCATATCGCCTTCAATGTAGCTTAAGAGGATAGCGTCGAGGATATCGTAATCGGGTAGAGAGTCACTATCCTGCTGGTCAGGCGCAAGCTCCGCGCTGGGCGGGCGCTCAATCACCCGTTCAGGAATGGCAGGTGATTGGGTATTACGCCAGCGGGCCAGACGATATACCCAGGTTTTATACACATCTTTTATCGCATTAAAACCACCTACCATGTCGCCGTATAGCGTGGCGTAACCCACCGCCATTTCGCTTTTATTACCGGTGGTGAGCACCATTAAGCCTTTCTTATTGGAGATCGCCATTAGCAATACGCCACGACAACGCGATTGCAAGTTCTCTTCAGTAGTATCGCGCTCGGTGCCGGCAAAGCTCTCTGCCAGCGTGCCCATAAACGCCTCAACCATGGGTTCAATCGGCATGATTTCATAATGAACGCCCAACATTTTGGCCTGTTCAGCGGCATCTTGCTTAGAGATATCGGCGGTGTAGTGGTAAGGCATCATCACCGCCTGCACCCGCTGCGAGCCGAGTGCATCAACGGCAATCGCCAGCGAAAGTGCCGAGTCAATACCGCCAGAAAGTCCTAATACCACACCGTCGAAGCCACTCTTGTTGACGTAGTCGCGAAGCCCGGTAACTAGCGCGCAGTAAAGACTCTCTTCTGGTGCCGCCTCGGGGTCGATCTCCCCAGGTTGGGGTTCCCAAACCGTGGCGCTGGTTTGCAAGAACTGAATGGGCATCAGGCCTGCCTGCCAGTACGGTGCCAACACCTGCAATTGTCCACTAGCATTAACGCAGCAAGAGCCACCATCAAATACCAGTTCGTCCTGGCCTCCGATGGTGTTTACATAAACAATCGGACGGTTGACGTCTTGCGCGTGTAGCTCCAATAACCGCAGCCGCTCAGCGGGCTTGTCTTGGTGATAGGGTGAGGCATTCAAACTAATCAACACCTCAGCGCCTGCCTCTGTGGCAGCTCTAACTGGCGCTCCATCCCAAAGGTCTTCGCAGATCAACAGGCCCAGCTTAGCGCCTTTATGCTCATAGACGAGCGGCTCGGTGCCCGGCGTAAAGTAGCGCTGCTCGTCGAACACCTGATAATTAGGCAATGCTTGCTTAGCGTACTCAGCCTCCCACTGACCGTTGTAAAGTAGACCAGCGAGATTGTA
>JAMCZP010000233.1 GCA_023485185.1 Gammaproteobacteria bacterium | reverse complement strand
TGTCGCCATCTTCTGCTCCAAAATCAGGGTGCAACACAACGTCAAGCAGACCGCCCTGGCCATGATGATTGACCTCTGGCATTCCTTCGAGCACAGAAGATTCACCGCTTTCAGGGTCGATGAGATTCAACTGCCCATTACGCTCGCTTACTAAATAACGTCCATCGGGTAGAAAGGCAACGGCCCAAGGGTTCTCGAGGCCATCAGCCACGCGCTCAATTGAAAACGTCAGGTGCTCGCTCTCAAGCGCTTCATGCATGACTTCTGCATGGGCGCTATTAACGGCGCCGATAAGAAGTAAGCCAGTAGCAGCAGGCCCAAGCCAGCGAGCGGATCGGTAAGCTTTTGTCATGCGCATCGTAAACCCTCTTATAGTGATGTCGTCCTATTTCAACGTCATCCTAAGTCTAGCAGTGACTCGTTCTGCGTGTTTGGGTTCCCCTAAGCGTGTTTACATTAGTAAAGCTAACAGCGCAGGCAGGTAAAACAGTGCCAATAAGGTAGAGCAAAATACCAAACTGGCCACATAGGCAGGTTCGCGCTGGGCGCGCTGAGCAAATAGATAATTAAATACCGCCACTGGCATACACATCTGTATCACTAGGATGCTCTGAGCGAGCGGGGGTAGCCCCACCCATCCAGCAATAAACCAAGCCACTGTGGCGGCAAGAGGGACGCGCACCAAGCTGAATCCTAATCCCGAACGCAGGTTTTTAACTTGGATGCTGGCCAATGACACACCAAGCGTGATCAGCATTAGTGGCACCGTAAAGCCTGACATCAAATCAACCGTATTTGCCAACCAGGGCGGTAGCGATGTTCCCGTGAGTAGCAGCGTCATGGCAATGATGATGGCATAGACCGTGGGCGTTTTTACCAGGGTTTTAAGCGGGTTGCTTTTGCTATTAAGCGCCGCGCCTAACGTGAACTGAAAGAGTGAGACGGTCACCATCACTGTAATACCGTAGGCAAACCCTGCACTGCCAAAGGCGTAAAGCACCACCGGCAATCCCATATTGCCGGTGTTGGGGTACATCATAGGGGCAAGCAGCACCCGCCAATCACGCCGTAGTAACTTTGCCACTAAGAACGTCGCAGCCCCCATGGTTAGAATCACCAATGCTGCAGCCAGCATCGTCTGACCAAAGGTAGTAGCGTCGATATCAGCACCGGCCAGCGAGGCTAATACCAAGGAGGGCGTACCAATGTTAAAGACTAACCGGGTAATAAATTCGACGGGATACGGATAACCTAAGCGCACCCACATATAACCCAGCCCTGCACCGGCCAGCACGGGCGCCATAATGGCAAACAGTTCAGCAAGCATCGTGGGGTCCTTGGCGGGTTAGGCTGGCTATTGTCGTTAATAAGCGGCCTAACTGGCAAGGTTATTGCGTTTTATTACGCTATATCACCGCGCTTTCAATGCGCCACTGTACCGGTACGTGAGTACGTAAAAAATCAAGCAGTGCGTTGATTCTGCGGGATTGGTGCCCGTAAGCGTAGAGCAGCGTGACCGGCAGCGCAGCGGGTTCCCAGCCCGGCAGGCAATTGATTAACTCACCGGGATGATGCTGTTCACGTTTTTCAACCAGCCAGTGGGGAAGTAACCCTATCCCTTGGCCGCGGGCAATGGCATCAATGTGCAGCGTTGTTAAATCGACTCTCAACCTTGAGTGCGGGGGGCTGAAAAGGTGCTCACCTTGCTCAGGATGAGTGAGTAGCAAACCATTAGAGGCGGTCGCAAGCAGATCAACCCAGGCATGATGTTCAAGTTGGTCAGGGTGGCTTGGGGCATCTGCCGTCGCTAGATAATCTGGGCTTGCATACAGCCCGCGTGCCAACTCCCCTAAACGCTCCTGGTTGAGCCCGCACTCATGAGTGGGGCCGAGCCAGACATGCACGCTGTTGCTGTGCATTTTCGTGGGTGGCGTTTCACGGGTATGCAGGGTTAGCTCAACTTTCGGGTATTGTTTTAAAAACGCATCAATGGCGCTCGCCATCCAGCTACGCGCAAGTGCACCGTGCACTTCAAGCGTCACCTTTCCACTGATCTCTTCGCGTATTTCAGCCAGCGCCTCCTGGCTATGAGCGGCCATGGCTAACAGCTCGTTGCAATAGGTATGAAATAGCAGCCCCGCCTCGGTGGGAATCAGCCGGTTTGCCTGGCGTCTTAACAGAGGCTGATTGAGCCGGGCTTCAAGTTGGCTAATTCGACGGCTTAGGGTTGATTTAGCTAAGCCAAGTTTTTGAGCGCTGCGCGTCAAACTGCCTGTCGCCATCACGTCGGCAAAGGCAGTGAGTTCGTCAAAGTCATACATCGTCAGGCCCACTGGGCAATAGGTGAAGGGTGATTGTGCCACCGTTTGGTGAGAATGCAAATAATAGGCATTTGTGTTCCGTTTTGTTGAACAGTCCGTCTCACCCGATTGTGTAGAGAGTGTGCAAAAATATTAATGCTAATAATTCGCATTTAATAGAGCGGTTGCTCACTCACCATGAAGGACATTGTCATGTCACCCTGTTTGCGTCGTACGCTGCTGGCTAGCACGATTTCTGCGCTTGCTAGTAGCACTCTGTGGGCACAAGAGTCACCTCGTTTAGACGATATGGTCGTAACTGCTTCAGGTTTTGAGCAGC
The DNA here is from genome assembly GCA_023485185.1 of Gammaproteobacteria bacterium. The sequence continues at coordinate 4,539 of JAMCZP010000233.1, read as the reverse complement.
AAATCACCAATGCACCGGCTTCCATCAGCGTGGTTTCCCGTGAACAGCTAGAGCGCGGCCATTATCAAAATATCACCGATGCGCTGCGCGATGTTCCCGGTGTGATAGTGACCGGTGGTGGTGCGGGGGATAACGGTCAAGACATTAGCATTCGCGGTATGCCTTCCCAGTACACGCTGATTTTGGTGGATGGTCGCCCACAAAATTCTCGTGAGTCTCGCCCCAATGGTAGCGCCGGATTTGAGCAAGATTGGCTTCCACCGCTACAGGCAATAGAACGCATTGAAGTGGTGCGTGGACCCATGTCGACGCTCTATGGCTCCGATGCGATTGGTGGCGTCATTAATGTGATTACCCGCAAAGTGGCCCAGCAGTGGCACGGTAATGTTCAGCTCGATACGGTGCTGCAAGAAAGCAGTGATTCCGGCGACAGTCGCCAAGCTAATTTTTACCTTAGTGGTCCCTTAGTGGGGGACAGGTTAGGGCTTCAGCTATATGGGCGTATGTCTCAGCGCGATGAGGACAACATACTTAACGGTTACGAAGACAAGAGCTTGCAAAGCCTTACCGCACGATTCAGTCTTGCCGCCTCAGATAACCACGACTTCACTGCTGAAGCCGGTATTACCGAGCAAGATCGCCAATCGTTGATGGGCCGCTCGGCGCCTGCAGAAGGCTGTCGAGGCGGTTGCGCCGATAGCTTTAACGACTATACCCATCGGCACGTTGCCCTGACGCATAGTGGGCGCTTTGATATCGGCACCACCGAAAGCTTTCTTCAGCGTGAAACCAGTGAGAATCCATCCCGGGATATCGAAATTAACAATACTACCGCCAAAACCAGCCTAGTAATGCCTCTGGGAGCACATATGGTGACGGTTGGGGCTAGCTATGAAAGAGAGGCGTTAGAAGACAACACCACTAATACGATTTCGTCCCGTACTGAGATTGAGAATAGCCAATGGGCCCTGTTTGCTGAAAATGAATGGCTGCTGACGAATACCTGGGCGTTAACTGGCGGCATACGTTTGGATGATGATGATAACTTCGGTAGTCATATTAGCCCACGGCTGTATAGCGTGTGGAATATGACGCCGGACTGGACGCTGAAAGGTGGCGTCTCCACTGGCTATCGTTCGCCCAATCTACGTGAGATGACTGCCGATTGGGGGCAAACCAGCCGTGGTGGCGATGTTTACGGCAATCCCGACTTGCAACCAGAAACCTCGCTCAACAAAGAGCTAGCACTCCTTTACGCAAATGACGCTGGTTTTAGCGGTAGCGTGACGATATTCCACAATGACTTTAAAGACAAAATCACCCGAATCGCCTGCCCTGAAGGGGTGTGTGCCGAGGGTGCTAACCAGTTTGGCAGTGATCCTACCTATCGCATCAATATCGATGAGGCGGTCACCCAGGGGGCAGAGATCAGCTTGTCTGCGCCGCTTAGCGATGCTGTGGAGCTCACCGGTAGCTATACCTTTACAGATAGCGAGCAAAAAAGTGGAGAGTATGCAGGTGAGCCGCTAACCCAACTACCACGTCACCAGGTGTCGGCATCGTTAGATTGGCAAGTATCTTCCAGGCTGAGACAGTGGACCAAAGTGACTTATCGAGGCGAGGAGAGCCAACCGACGACAGGTCCTTCGAGCAGCACCATTGTAGCCCCGTCTTACACCTTTGTAGATGCAGGTATCGGCTACCAATTAAATGAGACAACCCAGCTGAATGCGGGCATCAACAACCTATTTGATGAAGATATTGACTACGATGAGTATGGCTATGTAGAAGATGGCCGTCGTGTTTGGTTAGGCTTGAACGTCTCCTTCTAAAACGCCAGAGCTAATATTATTCGGGCAAATTAGCGAAGCGGCTATCCAGTGATAGCCGTTTTTTTTGTAAAAAAAGCCCCAACGCATGGCCGGGGCAGAAGATAAGCATCGAAACAGTCAGTGGAACGTGGTGAGTTAGAACAGATTAGAACTCATAAGTTGCAGATACCCAGAAACTGCGCCCATCAAGGGCGACTCCATCAGTGGAGCGACCAGTTTGGGTGAAGTTGTAGGCGCGCAGCGTTTCGCCGTTATGCTCAAACGTATCGGAGCTTGAGAAGTCTTTATCAAACAGGTTATAGATCGTGCCGGTCAAGCGAACGTTGTCGGATACTAGATAGGAGCTACGCAGGTTGAAACGCTCATAGCCATCCAACTTGTTGCCGAGCTGCTCATAGAGTGACAAGGTTTCGCCTGATGTGGGGAGGCCAGCAGCAAAGCGCTCACGGGAAGAGTAGTACTCGCCTTCCAACGTCGTATTCCAGCGCTCATTGATCGCCCAGGTAAGGTCAGCCGTTAGCTTGTGGTTTGGCACATTGGTAAGCACCATGCCTTCGTTTTCGCCGGAGGTAATTTCCGTATCGGTATAGGTGTAACCGCCGCGGATAGACCATGCAGGGGCAATTTGATAGCTAGTGTTTAGCTCTATGCCACGTGTTTCCGCACGGTCAATGTTGGTTAACTGGCTGAAGCTCTCCTGCTGAGTAAAGTTGCCCACACTCAAGCAATTGCTTAATCCCGCATTAGGAGTATTACCATTACTATCAATAAACTGACAGTTGGCTAGGTCGTCGGCATTGGCAATGCGGTCTTTAAACTGATTAAAGAACGCTGTGGCGCCTAGCGAGAAGCCCGCTAAGTTATCGTAAATAGCCCCCAACTCGTAATTCGTGCTCTTCTCTGGCTCAAGATCCGGTGAGCCGATAGTGATCGACTGGCCCTGGGCGGTGAAGCCATTTACGCCATCGTGTAAGTCATTAAGCGAGGGTGTTTTATAGCCTTGGCTAATGCCACCTTTCAGAGTCCAATTATTATTGGCACTCCATACCAAGTAGCCGCGTGGGCTGAAGTGGCCGCCAAAGGCATCGTGGTGTTCGTAACGGCCACCTAAGGTGAGGGCTAAGTCATCGCGTAAGTACCATTCGTCTTCTGCAAACAGCGCCCAACTATTTTGCTCAAACGATTCGGAACCTGCTGCGCCATCCTCAAGCGTGGCATCAATATACTGACCACCCACAGTGACCATATGGTCGCCTAACGGCGCGACAAACTTACTATCAACCACGATGTCGCGGTTCTCAAGCAGGCGCGCTTCGCCGCCTTCTGCTTCATAACCGAAATCAGGCGCACTGCCCGCAGGCAAGGTGCGACCAAAGGTTTCAGTGGTGTTATGGGTCACACTGCTTTCCCACGTGCCCGTTGAGAGTTGCGCAGTGTGGCCAACCGCGACTTGGTCACGGTTGAAGCGCAGCTCATCTTCATAACCGAAAACACGCGCCGGTGTATCCAGGTTGCCCAGGCGTCCATCGTTGTTATCGTAGGTTTGGCGCGAGCGTTCAAGATCCAACCAGAATTCGTTCGTATCATCAGGCGTTACATTCAGACGCCCGCCAATAGAGTAAATGCGCGCTTCAGAAGGGCGCGGGTCGCGGCCAGAGGCATTCTCGATCATGCGCTCGGAGTTATCGCGGTCAAACAAGCGGCCTCGTAACTGAAGACCAACGGTATCTTCCACCAGTGGACCAGAGGTGTAGAGGTTAACGGCTGAACTGTTACCTGCATCACGATCTTCTTGAAAGGTGTTTTCAACGGATACCGAGCCTGCCCACTCATCGCCCACGCGGCGGGTAATGATGTTAATTACTCCCCCCATTGCATCAGAGCCATACAGTGTGGACATCGGCCCGCGAATAACCTCAATACGTTCAATAGCAGAAAGGGGGGGAATAAAACTGGTGGAGGTTTCACCAAAGCCGTTAGGGGTCACGTCACCCGAAGCATTTTGACGACGCCCATCGATCAAAATGAGCGTGTATGCGCTTGGCATGCCACGGATCGAAATATTTAGCCCGCCGGTTTTACCGGTGCCAGAACGTACATCAACCCCTGGTACATCGGCAATCGCCTCAGCGATATTCGAAAACTGCTTCTGTTCAAGCTCCTCCCGTGTCACCACTGAAATACTGGCTGGCGCGCTATTCAGCGACTGCTCATAGCCTGCCGCCGTGACGACCATATTACTAAGTTGGCTGTTTTCCTGTGCATGGACGGTCGCTGACGCGACGGCAAAAGTAACAGCGCTGGCGAGAGCAGTTCGAGTGAAGCGCGGCATAACGATCCCCTTGGTGACGATATTAATTATCCAATGATATTGATTATCAAGTGCGTTGAGGATTCTATGAAAAAAAGTTCCAGAAAACGAGCGGGCCATAAGGAACGTACCGTTGCTAATTGCGCAACCCACAAAAAGAGAGAAGGACTTTAAAGGCAGTTGCATATAGTGGAACGTAGCGTTCGATGGAATTTTGATGCATGTGATTTTGAGAATCATTACTATCTTTGCATCTTTTCTGGAGGGTGACTCATGCTGCAAACAATTCTGCGCAACAGCCTAGTGGGAATACTGCTGAGCGGCCTAACACTCGGGGTTGCGCAAGCGCGTACCCTGGATACGGCCTTTGGCGAGGTATCCGTTGAAAACACCTTT
>JAMCZP010000085.1 GCA_023485185.1 Gammaproteobacteria bacterium | reverse complement strand
ATACCCACAATGCTAATGTTGTTCATGGATGGATCCTCTTTCAAGATGCCGTCAGTGCCCTGCGCACGTTAGATGAAGTGCTTCTTCATCTTGGCACAGAGGGACGGGTCCATCCCATTTCCCACAAGGGCAGCAAGCACTCCTTACTCTCATCAGGCTCGGAACTATTGCGGGAGGGAACTTCAGCGTGGTCCGACATTTCGGCGAAGGGTGCCGCAGGCACCCCATTGCTCCGATTTACACGCCTAGGTAATCCAAAATACCTTCCGCTGCCTGGCGGCCTTCATAAATCGCCGTGACCACCAAATCAGAGCCGCGCACCATATCGCCACCGGCAAAGATTTTTTCGTTACTGGTTTGGAAAGCGTACTGGCCGTGTTCCGGCGCGGTAACGCGGTCACGTTCGTCGACCTGAATATTGGCACTATCAAACCAAGGCGCAGGACTTGCTTGGAAGCCGAAAGCGATGACCACGGCATCCGCCGCAATGATCTCTTCAGAACCGGGCACCACTTCAGGCCGCTGACGGCCGTTTTCGTCCGGCTCACCCAAGCGCGTACGTACAACCTTCACGCCTTCGACCTTCTCTTCACCGACGACCGCGACTGGCTGACGGTTGAACAGAAACTCCACGCCCTCTTCACGGGCGTTAGCGACTTCGCGGCGCGAGCCCGGCATGTTGCCTTCGTCACGACGATAGGCGCAGGTCACGCTGGCGGCGTTTTGACGAATCGAGGTACGGTTACAGTCCATCGCCGTATCACCACCGCCCAACACCACCACGCGCTTACCTTCCATGGAGATGTAATCGTTCGGATCTTTTTCAAAGCCCAAGCAGCGGTTGACGTTGGCAATCAGGAAATCGAGGGCTTTATACACGCCCGGCAGTTCTTCCCCGGGGAAGCCACCTTCCATGTACTTGTAAGTCCCCATACCCAGGAAGACCGCATCGTACTCCTGCATCAAGGTCTCAAACTCGATGTCAGTGCCGATTTCGGTATTCAGGCGGAACTCGACGCCCATCTCCTCAAAGACTGCCCGGCGGCGCTCCATCACGCTCTTTTCCAGTTTGAACTCAGGGATACCGAAGGTCAGCAGTCCGCCAATTTCCGGGTACTTATCAAACACGACCGGTTTAACGCCGTTACGCGCCAAAATATCGGCACAGCCCAAACCCGCCGGGCCCGCACCAATGATGGCGACTTTTTTATCGGTCCACACCACCTTGGACATATCCGGACGCCAGCCCATGGCAAACGCCGTATCAGTGATGTACTTCTCTACCGAGCCTATCGTCACCGCACCGAAGCCATCGTTCAGAGTGCAGTCGCCTTCGCACAGACGGTCCTGGGGGCATACCCGGCCACACACTTCCGGCAGCGAGTTGGTTTTATGGGAAAGCTCGGCGGCTTCGATAATGTTGCCTTCCACCACCAGCTGCAGCCAGTTGGGAATGTAGTTGTGTACCGGGCACTTCCACTCGCAATACGGATTACCGCAGTGCAGACAGCGATGCGCCTGACTGGCCGCATCGGTCGGTTTAAACGGCTCGTAAATCTCCGCAAACTCTTTCGCACGGGTACGCGCATCTTTTTTCTGTGGGTCTTTACGACCCACATCGACAAACTGAAAATCGTTATTTAAGCGGTTGGCCATGATCTCTCTCCTGTCAGCGTGAGGGGCACAAGTGGGTTATTGCGGCTGACGCCGAGACTGATCCAGCAAGCTACCGAGGCTTGCCGCTTTAGGCTTCACCAGCCAGAAGTGGCGCGCGTAGTCGCTGAAGTCTTCCAAAATAGCCGCCCCACGTGCGGACCCCGTCGCGGCCACGTAGGCTTCGATCATTTCACGCAAATGACGACGATACGCCTCCATCGCCTCCGTATTGACGCGATGAATTTCGACCAGCTCGTGGTTGTATTTGTCCACGAAGGTGCGCTCTTCATCCAACACATAGGCAAAGCCACCGGTCATCCCCGCGCCAAAGTTCACGCCGGTTTCACCGAGCACACAGACCAAGCCGCCGGTCATATATTCACAGCAGTGATCCCCTGCGCCTTCAATCACCGCCGAGGCACCGGAGTTACGTACTGCAAAGCGCTCACCCGCTGTACCGGCCGCAAACAGCATGCCACCAGTGGCGCCGTACAAGCAGGTGTTGCCGATAATGGCCGTTTTGTGGCTCTCAAACTCGCTGACCTTGGGCGGCACAATGACGATACTGCCGCCGTTCATGCCTTTGCCGACGTAATCGTTGGCATCGCCTTCCAGGTAAAGATTCAAACCACGCGCATTCCACACCCCAAAGCTCTGCCCCGCCACGCCGACGAAGTTGGCCGTCACTGGTGTCGCTTCCAATCCTTCTTCGCCGTAGCGCTTGGCGATTGCACCAGAGGTTAATGCACCTACGCTGCGATCACAGTTGGTAATGGTGAAGTTAAACTCACCCCCTGACTGGCTTTCGATCGCGTCTTTCAGTGCCGCCAACACTTCCTGGTTTTTGGCACCGGGGTCATGAGGCACGTTGCGGCTAACGGTGCAGAACTGCGGCGCATCTTTAGGCACAAAGTCATTGGCAAGCAAGGGGGTTAAGTCCAGCTTGTGCTGAGACGCGGTATTGCCTTCCAGCACTTCAAGCAGGTCAGTACGGCCGATAAGATCGGTTAACTTGCGAACCCCCAACACCGCCATCAGCTCACGCACTTCTTCAGCAATGAAGCGGAAGTAGTTTTTGACCATATCCACGGTGCCGCGGAAATGCTCACCGCGCAGGAAATCATCCTGGGTAGCCACACCGGTGGCACAGTTGTTAAGGTGGCAAATACGCAGGTATTTACAGCCCAGCGCCACCATCGGCGCGGTACCAAAACCGAAACTCTCAGCGCCGAGAATGGCCGCTTTAACCACATCTAGCCCGGTCTTCAGACCGCCATCCGTCTGCAGACGAATCTTGTCGCGCAGGCCATTGATTCGCAGCGCCTGATGCACTTCAGGAAGCCCCAGCTCCCAAGGCGACCCGGCATGTTTGATCGAGGTTAGCGGGCTCGCTGCAGTGCCACCGTCGTAACCGGAAACGGTAATCAGATCCGCATAGGCCTTGGCCACACCGGTAGCGATCGTACCGATACCCGGCTCAGAGACCAGCTTCACTGACACTTGCGCTTCTGGGTTGACCTGCTTGAGGTCAAAAATCAGCTGGGCCAAATCTTCGATCGAGTAAATATCGTGGTGCGGCGGCGGCGAAATCAGCGTAACCCCGGGGACTGCATAGCGCAGCCGGGCAATCAGCTGATTTACTTTACCGCCCGGCAACTGGCCACCTTCACCAGGTTTGGCACCTTGAGCGACCTTGATCTGCAGTACTTCTGCGTTAACCAAGTAGGCAGGGGTTACGCCAAAGCGACCGGATGCGATCTGCTTAATTTTTGAGCTACGAATGGTGCCGTAGCGGGCCGGGTCTTCGCCGCCTTCACCGGAGTTCGAGCGGCCACCCGCTTCGTTCATGGCCTGCGCCAGCGCTTCGTGGGCTTCCGGCGAGAGCGCCCCTAGCGACATGCCCGCACTATCAAAGCGTGGCAGCAAATCTTCAACCGGCTCTACTTCATCTATCGAAATCGGCGTCTCAGCAGGCTTGAGCTTGAGCAAGTCGCGAATAGTCGCTACCGGTCGCTCGTTGACCAACTGGGCGAATTTCTTCCATTTGGTGTAGCTGCCCTCTTGTACGGCAGCCTGAAGTGCTACTACCACATCGGGGTTGTAGGCGTGATACTCATAGCCATGGACATACTTGAAAATACCGCCTTGGGAAATACCCTTACGCGGTATCCAGGCATCTTTGGCGACCAGCGTTTGCTGCAATTGAAGCTCAGCAAAGCCAGCGCCTTGAATGCGCGATGCCATGCCCACAAAGCACAGATCCATCACTTCATCGGCCAAACCCACTGCTTCGAACAGCATCGAGCCACGGTAAGAGGCCAGCGTCGAGATACCCATCTTTGACAGGATTTTGAACAGGCCTTTCTGTAGCCCTTTACGGTAGTTCTCACGACCATCAGCTGGGTTGCCTGTCAGCTCGCCAGTGCGGTGCATATCCGCCATGACCTGATAAGCAAGCCATGGGTAAACCGCCGTCGCGCCTACACCAAACAGCACCGCCATTTGATGAGCGTCACGGGCGTAGCCGGTCTCAACCACAATGTTGGCATTGGGGCGCAGCGCTAAGCGTCCTAAATGAGAGTGCACCGCACCCACGGCCAGGGCGGCTTGAATGGGGATCAAGCCCTTCGCAAGCTCAGCATCGGTGAGCACCAGAATCACTTTGCCCGCACGGATTTGCGCTTCGGCCTCTTCACACAGCGCCTTCAGCGCCTGATGCAGGCTTTGCTGTTCAGGATCGTATCCTAGCGACATTGTGTGACTGGCAAACGCCGGGTCATCCTGGCTCACCAGCGCGGTAAATTTACGCGGAGACAATACTGGCGTGGTCAAAATCAAGCGATGTGCGTGCTCAGGCGTCGCTTTAAAGACGTTAAGCTCGGCGCCACAGCAGGTTTCCAGCGACATGACGATCGCTTCACGAAGCGGGTCGATGGGCGGGTTGGTCACCTGGGCAAACTTCTGGCGGAAGAAGTCGGTCAGTAGGCGTGGGCGGCTCGAAAGTACGGCCATGGGGGTATCGTCGCCCATAGAGCCCACCGCTTCCTGGCCACTCTCCGCCAGTGGACGCAGCACCTGGTCGCGCTCTTCAAAGCTCACCTGGAACATCTTCTGCTGCACGTTGAGCGAATCGGTATCCATGGTTTGGAAACGCGCAAGCTCCGTCAGCGCCGACTCCAGATAATTCGCCTCCTGCTTTAACCAGCGCTTGTAAGGGTAGGCGGATTTCAGCCGCTGATCGATATCAGCAGTGTGCAGTACTTCGCCGGTCTGGGTATCTACGGCCAGCATTTGCCCTGGGCCAACGCGGCCTTTGGCGACCACATCTTCCGGCTTATAGCCGTAGGTGCCGATTTCCGATGCCAGGGTGATGTAACCATTTTTGGTAATCACCCAGCGCGCTGGGCGCAGGCCGTTACGGTCAAGCATACACACTGCTTGGCGGCCGTCGGTCATGACCACGCCCGCTGGGCCATCCCACGGCTCCATATGCATGGAGTTGTATTCGTAGAAGGCGCGCAATTCGGCGTCCATGGTTTCGACGTTCTGCCACGCGGGGGGCACCATCATGCGCACCGCGCGGTGCAGTTCCATACCGCCAGTGAGCAGCACTTCCAGCATGTTATCCATGCTTGAGGAGTCGGAGCCGGTGGTGTTGACGATCTCATCCAGTTCGGCGATATCCGGCAGGCGATCATTAACGAAATTCGCTTTACGCGAGTTCGCCCAGCCACGGTTGGCTTCAATGGTGTTGATCTCGCCATTGTGCGCCAACAGGCGGAACGGCTGCGCCAGCGGCCAGCGCGGGGCAGTATTGGTCGAGAAGCGCTGGTGGAACACACAAATGGCGGTTTCCAGGCGCGGGTCATTCAAGTCTTTATAAAAAGCCGGCAGATCTTCCGGCATTACCAAGCCTTTATAGGAGACCACTTCTGACGAAAGTGAAGCGACATAGAAGTCTTCTTCATCGCGCAGTGCTTGCTCCGCAGTGCTTGCTCGGCGCGGCGACGCGCCATAAACAGGTCAACATCAAAGTGTTCACCGTTGCCCGGCTGCACAAAAAGCTGCTGAATGCGCGGCAGGCAGTCAAGAGCCATTGGACCACAAACGCTGGAATCGGTAGGCACGTCGCGCCAACCCAATACATTGAGTCCACGCGCTTCAAGCTCACGGGTAAGAGTGTCACGGGCATGGGTTTCACGCTCGTCATCGTTGGGCAGAAAAACCACGCCAACGGCAAAACGGTCGCCTAATTCGGCATCGAATGCCTCTTTAGCTAACGCCTGCATAAACGGCGTAGGCATTTTAAGCAGCAGACCACAGCCGTCGCCGGTTTTTCCGTCGGCAGCAATACCGCCCCGGTGGGTCATGCAGGTCAGTGATTCAATGGCAGTTTTCAGCAAATCGTGGCTCGCCTGGCCTTCCATATGGGCAATCAGGCCAAAACCACAGTTATCGCGAAACTCGCCAGGCTGGTGAAGACCTCTATTCATGGGCGTGCCTCTAGTCAGCATATTTTTTTAGCAGCGTGTTTATGGTATAAAGGCAGGTTTTGCTTTTTTTATGATGCTTATTACCTGCGCTGAATGGGGGTTTTCCCACATCCACTGCCGCAACAAAATGGCCGGTCAGCATAGCGATTAGAAGCCACTTTGCGCAATCGCCTAGCCTCTCCAACGTTTGAAAAACTCTTTTCAAATCCTGTATTTGCATTCTCATTTAGAGAAAAAATACATACACTTCAAACACTTGTAACCAACTAAAACGCATTTTTAGGGCTTTTTATTTTCCATTAGACTTTAGTCTTATTTAAGCCCTTTAGCCCATGCCGATAGCGCATAAGGCATACGGATTGTATTAGAACGGTGTTCTATTACTGAACAGGCAATATTGCCTACGCTAGAGAATTAAAGGCGACCGCGTAAAAAACCTGCCCAGAGGTACCGCTCCACCTTAGGAGCAATACATTGGGCAGGTTTTACGATTCGGAATTGCTAAAGGGATGTGCTGAATGGATTACTTTTTTGCCGCTCAGCGGCGCGGATAGTTATCCAACAGCGTAGCGAGAACCTCGTTTGGAGTAGCATCGCTAATGCAGGCTTCGCCCAATGCGTTGAGCAGCACCAAGCGCAGCCGGGTATCGATATTTTTCTTATCAAGCCGCATGCGGGTTAGAAAATCATCGCGGGTCATATTGATGGGTGCCGCTAACGGCAGCTCGGCGCTTTCAATCACCGCCAGGCTGCGCGCTAGTGCTGCGTCGTCGATCCAGCCCAGTCGATGGGAAAGCGTTGCCGCCATCGCCATCCCCGCCCCCACGGCTTCTCCATGAAGCCAGTTGCCATAGCCCTGGTGGGCTTCGATTGCGTGACCAAAGGTGTGGCCAAGGTTGAGCAGCGCTCGCACGCCCTGTTCGGTTTCGTCTTCGGCGACGATATCGGCTTTGATTTGGCAACTGCGGGCAATGGCTTCTGCCACCACCGCTGGCTCCACGTTAAGCAGCGCGGGCATGTTATCTTCTAGCCAAGTTAAAAACATTTCGTCGCGAATCAGGCC
>JAMCZP010000201.1 GCA_023485185.1 Gammaproteobacteria bacterium | reverse complement strand
AAACAGCGCCGTACGCGAAGCGTTAGTAGCGTCAGTCACGTGGCGAAGACCACCGGTTAACCGCCAAATCAAAAAGCTATCGACGGTGCCAAAGGCAAGCTCGCCTTGCTCTGCACGGGCGCGTGCGCCCGCTACATTATCCAAAAGCCAGGCAAGCTTGGTCGCCGAGAAGTAAGGATCAATCAACAAACCGGTTTTTGCTTGAACGGCGTCCGTGTGGCCGTTATCGCGTAATGTCTGGCATAAATCTGAGGTGCGTCGATCCTGCCAAACGATGGCATTGTAGAGCGGCTTACCCGTGCTGCGATCCCACAGGATGGTCGTTTCCCGCTGGTTGGTAATGCCGATACCGGCAATCTGCTCAGCGGAAATTGCTGCTTTTTTAATAACTTCACGGCACGTTGCCACAACCGTGTCCCAAATATCCTCAGGATCATGCTCAATCCAACCATCGTGGGGGAAGTGTTGGGTGAACTCCTGCTGGGCGACAGCAGCAATCTGCCCCTGGCGGTCAAATAGGATAGCGCGAGAACTGGTGGTACCTTGATCAATGGCAAGAATAAAAGAGGACATATCAAGTTCGCTTTTTGTAGGAGTTTCGATTTTGTATGATTTCTTTCGCTTTATTATGATTCAAGGCTACTCCAGCCGCTATCATTGCTCAAGGATGAAACTAACCTCATCAACCTCTATGTCAGGCTATATGAAGTGCCACATCATGCTGCGTGAGCAGACGCTGTATTGATTCGGGTGGTTTGCGGTCAGTAAATAGCGCATCTAGCTGTGCCAAATTGCCTTGCCGTACGACCGGATTCCGGTGGAATTTAGAGTAGTCCGCGGCCAAATAGATACGCCGTGAATTAGCAATAATCGCCTGAGCAACACGTACTTCCTGATAGTCAAACTCCAGCAGCGAGCCATCCTCGTCGATACCACTAATGCCGATAATGCCGTAATCCACTTTAAACTGATTGATAAAGTCGATAGTGGCTTCCCCAATGATGCCGCCATCACGAGAGCGCACCTGGCCGCCGGCGATAATCACGGTGAAGTCCTCTTTGTGCTGCAAGATCGCGGCGACATTAAGGTTATTGGTAATAATCTCTAGGCCTTGATGCTCTAGTAATGCTTGAGCAATCACTTCATTACTGGTGCCGATATTAATAAACAGCGAGGAGTGGCTAGGAATATGCTGCGCTAAACAGCGAGCGATACGCTCTTTCTCTTCCAGGTGAAGGGTTTTGCGAGTGCTGTAGGCGGTATTAACGGTGCTGGATTCAATGCCCACCCCACCGTGAACGCGTCTTACCCGCCCATCATCTGCCAGGGTATTTAAATCACGGCGAATGGTTTGCGGAGTGACCGCGAAGTGATCGGTAAGCTGCTCGATACTCATGTAGCCGTGCTGACGAACTAGCTCGACAATGGCATCTTGACGAAATTGTTGATTCATAAGCCCGGCCTGTTCGGTTTTTATTGATATCTGAACGTATTAGGGTAGCAAAATTTTCGGAACCTAATAACATCTTCAGTCAAACCTATCAGGCCGAGCGCCAACTTCCGCGTTTTAAAGCGGCCATACCAATAGGATCATCGGAATAGCCACCACCAGCACTACTAATGAAAGCGGTAGACCCAGCTTCCAGTAATCACCAAAGCGATACCCTCCTGGGCCTAGCACCAGGGTATTCGATTGATGCCCAATCGGGGTTAAAAAGGCACAAGAGGCACTGATGGCCACTACCATCAAGAACGGGTCTATAGAGACGTTAAAGCCATTGGCTAGGCTTACTGCTATTGGTGCCATCAGCAGTGCTGCAGCGGCATTGTTAACCACATTGGAGAGCAGCATGCAGAGTAAAAAAAGCCCAACCATGGTGATAACGACTGGCCAGTCGCTACCAAAATAAAGCAATGAATTAGCAACTAAGTCTGCACCACCACTGGTTTCCAATGCCTCACCCACCGGAATCATCGCCGCTAGCAGCACAATCACCGGGCCATCAATAGCTTGGTACCCTTCACGTAGCGGCAGTACGCCAATCAATAACGAGATCAGCGCTGCGGTACTCATCGCCACGGCGGCAGGCAGCAAATCAAGTAGCATCGCAATAATGGCCAAGGCGAAAATGGCGATCGACATAACCAATTTTCGCGGCTGGCCTAAGTGCAAATCGCGCTTTGCTAGCGGCAGACAGCCTAGCGAGGCTAGGCTTTCAGATATCTCATTTTCGCCACCCTGCAGAAGCAGGATGTCACCATTTTTAAAACGGATATCACGTAAACGCTGCTTCAAGCGCCCGCCATCCCGGGCAACCGCGACTAGGTGCAAACCAAACTGGTGATTAAGGCGAAGCTGACGCACACTGCGATTAATCATCATTGAGTCGTTGCGCACCACAGCCTCAATCAGCTGCAAGCCTTCGGTATCCACTGGTTTACGCTCTTTGGGCGCATCTTCATCTTTCGCATCTTCTTTTTTATCGCTCCCAACGTCATTCTCAGCCTCGCCCTCAGCGTTGCGCTCAATGTTATTCTCAGGGTCACTTGCAACGTCCGACTGTTCGGTCTCGATAGCCTCAGCATCATCCTCAAGCTCAGCAATTGCACTCAGCCCGACTTTATCCTCCAGTAACTGAAGTTCATCAGGGCCTGCCTCTAACAGCAGAATATCGCCCTCTTGCAAGGTGCCATGAAAATTGTATCCAGCACGGCGATTATCATCGCGTACCACCGCCAATACAGGGATGGTTTCATCCAGCTCATCACGCAGTTGCTGCAGCGTTAACCCTTTGGCTTTTGATTCTTCGCCAACTTTTAATTCAACCAAGTAGTTGGCAGTATCGAACATATCACTTGTCGATGTTTGGCCACTGCGCTTAGGCGTTAAACGCCAGCCAATCAGCACAATAAACGCCAGTCCCACCAGTGCTACCACAATGCCGACAGGAGAAAAGCTGAACATGCTAAACGTCTCGCCTGTTACTTCACCGCGATAACTGGAAATAATAATATTAGGTGGCGTACCAATAAGCGTGGTGAGACCACCCAGTAAAGAGCCAAACGCCAATGGCATCAGTAGTAATGAAGGCGAAGTGTTATGTTCACGCGCCAGCCGCATGGCAACAGGCAGCAGTAGCGCTAAAGCACCTACGTTATTCATAACACCCGACAGCATCACCACAGTACCTACTAGTACCAATAACTGAAGGAACAGGTTCTCCCCCACTTTAAGCACTTGGTTGGCAATAATATCGACCACCCCCGAGCGCTCAAATCCCCGGCTAAGCACCAGCACCGCCGCCACAGTAATAACGGCTGGATGACCAAACCCCATAAAAGCACTTTCTGCGGGCACCAACCCCAGCATTACCGAGCCAAGCAGCGCCGCCAGGGCAACCAAGTCATAGCGAAACCGCCCCCATATAAAAGCCACCAACGTCAGCCCTAACACGATAAATACTAGCGTACTCGGTGCAAGCGCCATGTCTTCAATCGCCATCCTTTTCCTACTCCCTTGCCACCCCTTAATAAGGGCAGCCTACGATTGATCTACGCCATGCTTTAGGCATGGCCATCCCCCCTGCACGTTAGACGTTTACTATACAACGTATAGCCCCTGCAAATGCCCATTGCTATAAACCTATATCCTTTGAAACCAAAACAGCCCGGCAATGCCGAGCTGTTTTGGGAGCGCACATAGAGGCTATTTAGTCTTGAGTAAACAGTCGCTTGGAAGACGTTACTGGAATGAAACAACCTTTACAGGCTGAGTTCGTTCCTAAGCGCTAAGTCATACGCCGGATAAAGCAAACTAGCTACGGCAAGAGAATAGTCGAGCCGGTGGTTTTGCGGCTTTGTAGAGCGTCTTGTGCCTTGCCCACTTCTGACAAGGGATAACGGTTGGCAATATCGATTTTGACTTTACCGCTTTCGATCATGGAGAAGAAATCTTCACACATCATTTCCAAGCGTTCGCGGGTGTCAGCATAGCCGTTGAGGCTTGGCCGGGTTACGTAAAGCGCACCTTTCTGATTAAGAATTCCAATATTAACGCCATCGACCGGACCAGAGGCGTTGCCAAAACTGACCATTAATCCACGGGGCTTCAGGCAATCCAACGACATTTCCCAAGTATTTTTACCCACCGAATCATAGACGACATCGCACATATTGCCGTTGGTCAACTCGCGGACACGCTCGACCACATTCTCTTCGCTGTAATTGATCGTTGCCCAAGCGCCATTGGCCATAGCGAGATCAGCTTTTTCCTGGGAGCTAACGGTACCAATTAGCTTCACGCCCAGCGACTTTGCCCACTGACAAGCAATCGAGCCCACCCCACCAGCAGCAGCGTGGAATAGAATGGTTTCACCGCCTTTTAATTCATAGGTTTGGCGCAGCAGATACTGCACGGTCAGGCCCTTAAGCATGCTGGCCGCTGCCGTTTCAAAATCCACGAAGTCGGGTAGCTTGACCACTTTAGCGGCTGGCAGGCTGTGAAGCTCAGCATAGGCACCCAGCGGGCCTTGGGCATAAGCCACGCGATCGCCAACGTTTAAATGCGTGACACCTTCGCCCACGGCATCTACCACGCCCGCACCTTCAGTGCCTAAACCGGAAGGCATAGCGGGGGCAGGATAAAGGCCGGTGCGAAAATAGATATCGATAAAATTTAGACCAACAGCTTTATTGGCAATACGTACTTCACCCTGGCCGGGTTCAACAGGCGTAACGTCGACCATTTCAAGCACGTCAGAACCACCGGTACTGGCAAATTGAATACGCTTAGACATGAGACTTTCCTTATTAATTGTAAGCATCGCGATACCAAGCAGCTATAGAATCGCGTCGAGGGCTATAAATCAAGCTAGCACGCTAGCGTATTTTACATGGGGATAAACCCAATAAGATGAAACCCAGCTGTCATGCACCCATGCTAGACTAATGTCACTTTTACCGTCTAAGGCTTAGAGATTTGTCATGACGCACCCCGCTATCCAAGTCCCCTCTTTGGTTGCCCATCGTGGATACTCCGCTGCGGCCCCCGAAAATACCCTAGCGGCAGTCCGGGCTGCTCACCAAGCTGGCGCCTCCTGGGTAGAGCTAGATGTGCAGCTACTAGGTGACGGCACCCCGGTCATTTGGCACGATGCTGACGTAGCACGCTGCTCAAACGGGCGTGGGGAGTTGGCGGCGATGGATTGGGAAAAGGCCAAGAGCTTAGATGTAGGCAGTTGGTTTGGCGACCGCTTTTCAGGCGAAAAAATGGCGAGTTTAGAGGCTATGCTTGCACTGCTAAACGAGCTGGAAATGGGCGTCAATATGGAAATCAAGGTCAACAAAGGCCGCGACCCTATCGCGCTGGTTGATCGCACCCTGCCAATAATGTTGGATACCCTACCCCCAGAACGGCTGATTATCTCTTCATTTAATGCCACAGCCCTAAGCCACTGCCGTCAGTTTGCAAGCAAAGAACGGCTAGCGCTTGGCGTGCTATTTGGCAGCGTGCCCAAAACCTGGCGGGCACAGTGTGAAGCCATTGAAGCCTTCAGCGTGCACCCTGACTGGCCGCGCTTAAAGCGCACCCAAGCCGATGCCATGCAGCGCGATGGTTATCAAATTCTATGCTACACCGCCAATGACCCTAGCGCCTTTCATAGCCGCTGGGAGTGGGGCATCGCCAGTGTTATTACCGATGAGCCCGCGGCTTTTAAGCGTTTTTTAGATAGCCATTAAGCACACTCATCAAAATAAGGAGTCAACCGTGAAGTACCTAGGAGCCCACGTGAGCGCCGCCGGTGGCGCAGACCAAGCCGTTCACCGGGCAGTAGAAATAGGCGCTGATGCCTTCGCCTTATTCACCAAAAACCAGCGCCAGTGGCAGGGTAAGCCACTAACGGATGAAGCGATTCAAGCCTTTCGTGATGCCTGTAGCGAACACCACTTTGCCCCTGAACAGATTTTGCCCCACGACAGTTACCTGATTAACCTCGGCCACCCAGAACAAGAAGGCCTGCGCAAATCTCGCCATGCCTTCTTGGATGAGATGCAACGCTGCGAGCAACTCGGGCTGACACTACTTAATTTTCACCCGGGTAGCCACCTGAACAAAATCAGTGAAAGCGACTGTTTAAAGCGCATTGCTGAGTCCGTCAATGAAGCGTTAACGCATACCCAAGGCGTCACGGCGGTAATTGAAAACACTGCCGGACAAGGTACCAATTTGGGCTGGCGCTTTGAGCATTTAGCCGAAATTATTGCTCAAGTGGATGACAAAACCCGGGTGGGCGTATGCATCGATACCTGCCACGCTTTCGCTGCGGGCTACGATTTGCGCAGCGCTGAGGCAACCCAAGCCACACTCGATGAACTAGGTAGCGTGGTGGGCTTTGAATACCTGCGTGGCATGCACTTAAACGATGCCAAAAGCGAGTTCGCCAGCCGCGTTGACAGGCATCACAGCCTGGGTAAAGGCAATATCGGCTTACCAGCGTTTACAACGATTATGCAGGACAAGCGTATTAGCGCTATCCCAATGATTTTAGAGACGATTGAACCCGAAATATGGGCAGATGAGATCGCCTGGCTACGCGCACAATAGCCAAGCGCGCTTAAGCACCAGAGGCTGCGCCGGGCAAGTAGTGAATCACATCGTGGCAGCGCAGCCGCGTATCGGTGGCATTGCGCATTGAGTGAGGCCGGTCAGCAAAAAAACGAATGCCCTCGCCTTCATGCAGCGTTTGCCACCGCCCATCAATGCACAGCTCCATCTGCCCCTCTATCACTACAATGTGTTCAACCACCCCACTGGCATGGGGAGACGATTCACTCAAGGCGCCTGGGGCAAGCTCAATCATAAACATTTCAAAACCAAGTAGCGGGTCATAAGGGAACAGTAAGCGGGCTTTCATGCCGACGCTATCATCTCCCCAGACCGACTCCAGGCCATTGCGATGCAGTTCGCCTAACGCAGGTTTTGCGCTATCAAACAGCGTAGAAAACGACACTCGAAAACCGCTGGCGATTTTCCATAGCGTTGAGACTGTTGGGCTGGATTCGCCACGCTCGATTTGGCCCAGCATGGCCTTGCTAACGCCGGTTTCACCCGCGGTACGATCCAAACTCCAACTGCGCTCTTTACGCAACCGCTTTACGGTGCCCGCGATATGCCCCGCAATGGTCGGGGGCGGCTCTATCGTCTGGGTTTGTG
>JAMCZP010000087.1 GCA_023485185.1 Gammaproteobacteria bacterium | reverse complement strand
TGGCAGCGCAATGGAGCAAATTCAGCTTAATAAGCAGGATATCGTGTTTGCCGGTGGCGGTGAAGAAGAGCACTGGACACTCTCTTGCCTGTTTGATGCCATGGGCGCCCTCTCGACCCACTACAACGACACACCTGAGAAAGCATCGCGTCCATACGACAAAGCGCGTGATGGGTTTGTCATTGCAGGCGGTGGCGGCATGCTGGTGCTTGAAGAACTTGAGCACGCTAAAGCGCGTGGTGCCAAGATCTACGGTGAGCTGGTGGGCTACGGCGCCACTTCTGATGGCCACGATATGGTAGCCCCCTCAGGCGAAGGGGCGATGCGCTGCATGCACCAGGCAATGGCCACGGTCGAGGGTAAGATTGACTATATCAATACCCACGGCACCTCCACGCCAGTCGGTGATGTTGCCGAGTTAAAAGCGATTCGTGCCGTGTTTGGTGATACCACACCGGCGATGAGTTCGACCAAATCGCTCACTGGCCATTCCCTTGGCGCTACCGGCGTTCAAGAAGCGATCTACTCGCTATTGATGATGCAGCATAACTTTGTAGCGGCTTCCGCCAACATTGAACATCTGGACGAACAGGCAGATGGTTTTGATATTGTGACTGAACGCCGAGACGACGTAACAATAGAGCGAGCGCTGTCCAATAGCTTTGGCTTTGGTGGCACCAATGCATGCTTAGTCTTTCAGCGCTTTAACGACTAACGCTACGCATACTTGCATTGCTGCTACGCAAAACGGCGCCAGATAGGCGCCGTTTTTGGCTAACAAGATTGAGTAGCAAGAAGTTAAACAAGGCTGAACCTTTAGCGGGAGGTAGGCCGCGGCACCTCCGATATCTCCTGCAGCTGCGCTTCAATCCATACCTCTACTTCCGCCAGCACTTCATCGGGCATACGCCCCGCTGTTTCGATCGGCTTACCAATGCGCACTCGCAACACACCAGGCCGCTTAACCCAATGGCGCCCTGGCCAGCGTTCACCTGCATTATGAGCAACCGGTAAGACCGGTACGCCCGCACGGCAGGCGACTACGCTGCCACTTTTGTTGTAGCGCTTGCGCTGACCGGGATCCACCCTGGTTCCTTCAGGGAAAATCAGTACCGACAACCCTGTACCAAGTCGTTCCACGCCCTGGGTAAGCACCTGTTTCATGGCCCGCGCTGGTTTAGAGCGATCTAGACTGATCGGCCGCAATAGCCGCAAGCCCCAACCAAAGATCGGTAGGCGTAGTAACTCTCGCTTGAGTACGGTGCATACCGGCGGCTTCATTACCTGCAGAAACACCGTCTCCCACTCACACTGATGGTTGGCCTGAATCACACAGGGCCCGCTAGGCAGGTTTTCTCGCCCTTGGATGTCATAGCGTACACCGCAGGCAATACGAAACCAGACCATCAAAAAGTAGTTATACAAGTTGAGTAAACGATAGCGGCCAGCCAGTGGCAGAAACGGGGCGATAGGCAGGAATAGGATGCCAATCATCAGCATGGCCAAAAAGTAGCCAGCATAAAATACCAGGCTGCGAACCACATTTATCAAACTGATGCTCCTGTGTCACTGACACGATTATCACTGCCACGACTGGGCTCACGGGTCGAACACCAGGCATCAAGCATACGCCCTGCCTCTAAGCGCCACGGCTTTTGATGAACACCAAAAACATCTAACACACGTCGGCAATTTAAAACACGCCGCAGTTTGGCATCATGATGGTGCTTGAGCGACTGTACCTCGCCCAGGGCAACCTCTTCACCACGCCCCTCCAGGTGCGTTAACAGCTGGGTGCGCACCATGGAAGTAAACGTGAAAGCGCTCACCGGTTCGGTACCAGCAAGGTGGTACGCCCCCCAAGTATTTGCTCCACACGCCTGCTGCTGCAGCATGCCGATCAGCGCCATTGCCACGGCATCTACTGAGGTAGGACAAAAAATCACGTCTTCTGCGGCGCGCACGGCCTCACCGGCTACCAGGCTATTGATAATCTCATTCAGCCAAGCATGGCTGCCTTCTAAAGCAAACAGCGGGCCTAAGCGGACAATCAAATGGCGCTGATATTGCGCCCGGATACGGTCACCGGTCTGCACTAAGCGACGCAAGCTCTCATCCCGTGGTGCGGGCACCACATGCTCATCGATGGGCACTTCCAACCCATCTTCGTAGAGCTGATCTGAAACGCACCATACCAGCGCTACCTGTTGGCTAGAGCATGCCTCCAAGCAGGCATCCACCGCATCGGCGTGCGCTGTCACATCTGCGGGTACCATACTCAATGGTTGAGCCAGCGGCGGAATAATGACGGCATCCGGCGCTATCGTTTGAAGCATTGCCGGCGTAATCGCCGTGCCCTGTTCAATGACTAACTCGGTATCCGTACGACGGCTCGCCTCCCGAGCCAATGCCAGGCTTAAACAGTGCCCGGCATCCAGTATCAGCAGCTTCAAGACAGCCTCTCCTCGTCACACATAGCCCTAAAGTACGCCGCAAGCAGCGTCCTCAGAACGGAATCTCATCGTCGAAATCGTCGAAGTTACCCGGATCCGGCGCACCATAGCTGTTGTTCCCATAGCTGTTGTTCTGCTGGTTTGGCGGGGGTGCTTGATTGCCTTGACGCGGAGGCTGTTGTGGCGCTGGCTGTGGCGCACGAGGGGCCTGCTGAGCACCCTGCTGTGGATAACCACCGCCGTAGTTATTATTTGAAGGAGTGTTCTGACCGGGTTGTTGTTGAGCAGTATTGTTCTGGGGAGAACTGTTCTGGTCATAATTTTGTGGCGCTCCGCCGCCTTGGAAGTCACCGGTACGGCCATCCAGCATCTGCATATCGTTGGCGACGATTTCCGTCGAATAACGATCCTGGCCATTCTGGTCTTGCCACTTACGGGTTTGCAGACGGCCTTCAATGTAGACTTTGGAGCCTTTTTTCAGGTATTGCTGAGCGATTTCGGCGGTTTTATTGAACATCACCACTCGATGCCACTCGGTGCGCTCCTGGCGCTGGCCGCTTTGACGATCCATCCAGGTGTCGGTAGTCGCTAAATTTAGATTTGCCACCGCCGCGCCGCTGGGTGTAAAACGCACCTCAGGATCCTGCCCGAGGTTACCAATCAAAATGACCTTGTTAATACCGCGAGCCATAAGATACTCCTTTGAATAGCTGTCACATAAAGTTAGTTGCCAACCAGAGCCGCTCTTTTGGCTTGGCAGAGTTAATATCTGACTGAGTTAATGCCCAACTGGGCTAACATCGGCCTCAGTTAAGATTTCGGAGGTGCTATCAGCCTCGTCAACGCCGCCTGATCAAGCTGTTGACGATTTACTTTCAAATAGACTAATCGCTCTTCTGGCACCACCATCACATCTTCAACGCCGACCACATCGGCTAAATGTTCCATCAGCAAATCCAAGGCGTCTACATGGTTTTCATGCAGTGCCACTACTTCACTGGAGAGGTGCGGTGGCGCAGGCATCCACCACATCGCCACCCACCAGCATAATGCTAACCCAGCACAACCAATAAACACCGCATTCAGTCCGCCGTAATGGGCCAGCAGCCCGCCTAGCGTGCCGCCCAAAAAGGCACCTAAAAACTGGCTGGTGGAGTACACGCCCATAGCGGTACCTTTAGCCCCTGCAGGCGCCAGCTTACTGAGCATGGAAGGTAGCGTGGCTTCCAGCAAGTTAAAGCCGGTGAAGAACACAAATAGCCATACAAAGAGCCAATACCCAGCGGAAAGGAACAAGCCCAGTCCCGCCAGACTGACGACAATAGCGCTGATCGCCAGCAGGCACATCAAGCGCATGCGCTGCTTTTTCTCCCCCACGATAATCAGCGGCACCATAGCCACAAAAGAGAGCGCCATAATGCCAAGATAAGCCAGTCCGTGATACTCAATCGCCACACCGGCATCCAATAGACGAAAGGGAACGGCCACGAAAATCGCCATGAGTACCAAGTGCAGGGCAAAAATCGACACATCCAAACGCCATAAATCAGGCCTAGTGATCACACTTTTAAACTGCTGCCGGTCCATTCCCACATCGCGATGCCTACGCCGACGCGGTGCCGCTGGCACCCAGCGCCATAGCACCAGCAGTCCAATTAAAGAGAGTAGCGCGGTGAACCAAAAAATGGCCGCCAGCCCTGCCCAAGAGGCCAACCAAGGCCCCAGTACCATGGCGATTGCAAATGAGACGCCGATCGACAGGCCAATCGTCGCCATGGCGGCGGTACGCACTTCTTCTCGGGTTTGATCCGCCAGCAGCGCCATGATGGCAGCTGCCACAGCGCCACAGCCTTGCAGCGCACGCCCCACGATCACCCCCACCATGCTATCGGAAAGCGCCGCCACCAGACTGCCCAACGCAAAAATCACGAGTCCTACGGCAATGACTCGCTTACGGCCAATGCGGTCAGAGAGCAAGCCGAACGGAATTTGCAGCGTCGCCTGGGTTAAACCATAAATACCCAGCGCCAGCCCCACCAGCAGGGGGGTTGAACCCTCAAGCGTATCGGCATACAGCGCTAATACTGGCAGCACCATGAAGAGGCCCAGCATGCGCGATGCATAAAGCCCAGCCAAGCCGCTGATCGCACGACGTTCAGAGGCCAGCAATAGTGCGGAAACCTTGCGCATAATGCCCTTTTGTATGGTGGATAAGCATGGGGTGAAGAGTAAGCGTATAGAGGATCAACATGGAGTGTATAAGCGCCACAGTTTGAGCCAATCCTCCATTCTAGCGGTTTGGACTGTCGCTGGAAACGCCGCAGGTTGCCGCATGTTATCAAAGCTGTTTTGCCGGGAGGGGGCTGACAAACGTATAATCACGCTTTTGCCGCGCGATTCGAGGTGTTGATGGACAGCATTCTGGTCAGGGGTGCCCGCACCCACAACCTCAAGCAGATCGATGTGGAGCTGCCCCGTAACAAACTAATTGTGATTACCGGGCTATCTGGGTCAGGTAAATCGTCGCTAGCGTTTGATACCTTGTATGCCGAGGGGCAGCGCCGCTATGTAGAGTCACTCTCCACCTACGCGCGCCAGTTCCTATCGATGATGGAAAAGCCCGATGTGGATCACATTGAAGGGCTTTCGCCTGCGATCTCTATTGAGCAGAAGTCCACCTCCCACAACCCGCGTTCAACCGTGGGCACCATCACTGAAATTTACGACTACCTGCGCCTGCTGTTTGCCCGTGCGGGCACTCCCCGCTGCCCAGAACATGGCGAAGATCTGGAGGCCCAGACGATCTCGCAAATGGTCGACCAGGTGATGAACCTCGCTGAGGGCACTAAGCTGATGCTGCTGGCGCCAGTGGTCAAAGGCCGCAAAGGTGAACACCTACAGCTATTAGCCGAGCTACGCGCTCAAGGGTTTGTACGCGCCCTGATCGACGGCCAAGTGCTGGAGCTGGATGACGTTGCCCCGCTCGATAAACGTAAAAAACACGATATTAGCGTGGTGGTGGACCGGTTTAAAGTACGCGACGACCTTGCCCAGCGCTTAGCAGAATCGTTTGAAACGGCACTGAACCTCGCCGATGGCACCGCCATGATCCACTTTATGGACGGTGAGCGCGACGACATTGCTTTCTCGTCTCGCTTCGCCTGCCCGGTATGCGGCTACTCGCTGGCTGAACTTGAACCGCGCATGTTCTCGTTCAATAACCCGGCGGGGGCTTGTCCCACCTGTGACGGGCTAGGCGTACAGCAATACTTCGACCCTGAAAAACTGATCAGCCACCCAGAGCTTTCACTTGCCGAAGGGGTGATTAAAGGCTGGGATCGGCGCAACATTTACTACTTTACCCAGCTTCAGGCACTGGCTCAGCACTATCGCTTTGAGCTGGAAACCCCTTGGCATGAACTTGCCCGCCACGAACGCGACGTCATATTGAACGGCAGCGGCGATGAAAAAATCCCGTTTGTTTACGTGGGGGATCGCGGCCGCAAAGTCACTCGGGAGCATACCTTTGAGGGCGTACTGCCCAATATGCAGCGCCGCTATCGGGAAACCGAATCAAACATGGTGCGCGATGACCTGTCGAAATATATCGCTGTGCAACCCTGCGCGACGTGTAGCGGTTCGCGGCTGCGCAAAGAGTCACGCCATGTCTACGTCGACGATCACAATATCGCTGAGATTGTACGTTTCCCGATTGGCGAAGCGTGGCGCTACTTTGCCGACTTGACGCTGCCGGGTCGTAAAGGCGAGATTGCCGATAAAATCGTTCACGAAATTCACGCCCGGCTGGAGTTTCTGGTCAATGTGGGGCTTGATTATCTCAACCTGGAGCGCAGTGCCGATACGCTGTCTGGAGGCGAGGCCCAGCGTATTCGCTTGGCCAGCCAGATTGGCGCGGGCCTAGTCGGCGTTATGTATATTCTTGATGAGCCCTCTATTGGCCTTCACCAGCGCGACAACGACCGACTGCTAAAAACTCTTGAACGACTACGCGACTTAGGCAATACGGTGATTGTGGTTGAGCACGACGAAGACGCTATTCGTGCCGCTGATCATGTGCTGGATATCGGCCCCGGCGCAGGTGTTCATGGCGGCGAAATTGTCGCCCAGGGCACGCCTCAAGATGTTATGGACAACCCCAGCTCTCTGACCGGCCAGTACCTTTCTGGCACGCGGGAGATTGCGGTACCGCCCTATCGCATTCCCGGCAACCCTGAAAAGCAGCTGGTGTTACGCGGTGCCACCGGCAACAACCTGCAAGACGTGACGCTTAGCCTGCCGCTGGGGCTATTTATCGCCATTACTGGCGTCTCCGGCTCGGGTAAATCGACGCTGATTAATGGCACATTGATGCCAATCGCGGCGCGAGAATTAAACCGTGCCACCACGCTAACCGCCGCACCCTATGAGAAGATCGAAGGGCTTGATCAACTAGATAAAGTAATTGATATCGATCAGAGCCCAATTGGCCGCACGCCGCGCTCCAACCCGGCGACGTATACCGGCATCTTTACCCCCATTCGTGAGCTGTTTGCGGGCACTCAAGAAGCGCGCTCGCGGGGCTATAAGCCTGGCCGCTTCAGCTTTAACGTCAAAGGTGGACGCTGCGAAGCGTGCCAGGGCGAGGGCATGATCAAGGTAGAGATGCACTTCCTACCGGATATTTATGTGCCCTGCGACGTGTGTAAGGGCAAACGCTATAACCGTGAAACCCTGGATATTCACTATAAGGGTAAAACCATTCA
>JAMCZP010000187.1 GCA_023485185.1 Gammaproteobacteria bacterium | reverse complement strand
CAGCGGCGGACCGGCGCGGAACCGCTAGACCGAGCCGCTATGGCAGCCTAGAATAAACCATTACAACGCCTGTTAATTTGGAATTTCTGTGACTGCTACAACGCCCGCGCTTGAGCAACCCTATTTAAATTTAATGCAAACCGTCTTGGATCATGGTGTTGACCGACATGATCGTACTGGCGTTGGCACGCGCTCCGTGTTTGGCCATCAGATGCGCTTCGATTTGTCCCGTGGCTTTCCACTGCTGACAACCAAAAAGCTACACCTGCGCTCGATCATTCATGAGCTGCTATGGTTTCTAAAAGGTGACACCAATATTGGTTACCTTAAAGAGAATGGCGTGCGCATTTGGGATGATTGGGCAGACGAAAATGGTGACCTGGGGCCTGTGTATGGCTACCAGTGGCGCAGCTGGCCCGACCCAAAAGGCGGAAGCGTCGACCAAATTGCCAAAGTACTGCAACAAATCCGCACCAATCCGCAGTCGCGCCGCTTAATTGTGTCAGCATGGAACCCGGCCCAGGTAGATGAAATGCAGCTACCGCCATGCCACTGCCTGTTCCAGTTCTACGTTGCTAATGGAAAGCTCTCGTGCCAGTTGTATCAACGCAGCGCTGATATCTTCCTGGGTGTACCGTTTAATATCGCCAGCTACGCCTTGCTGCTCACCATGGTGGCCCAGGTCACTGGTCTAAAACCCGGTGAATTTATTCACACCTTGGGTGATGCTCACCTGTACAGTAACCACATAGAGCAAGCCAAGGAGCAACTGACGCGCACGCCCAATGCTGCGCCACAGTTAGTGCTTAATCCTGAAATAGATGACTTGTTCGCGTTTCGCTTCGAAGATATTCATATTGATGCCTACGACGCCCATCCGCATATTAAAGCTGAGGTCGCGGTATGAGCCAGCAACACGATTCGTTTGACTCCTTAGTGCCGGTGGCCATGATTGTTGCCATGGCAAAAAACCGAGTAATCGGTGTTGAAGGCAAGCTACCCTGGTACTTGCCTGAAGATTTAAAGTTCTTCAAGCGTATTACCCAAGCAAAACCACTGGTAATGGGGCGTAAAACGTTTACCTCGATTGGCAAAGCGCTGCCAAACAGGCTAAACGTAGTGGTGACTCGCAACGCAGAGTTTTCACATGAAAGCGTACGTTTATGCCATGATTTACCAGCAGCACTGGCCCTGGCAGACCAACATGCCACCATAGAAGCCGCAGAAGAGATTATGGTAATGGGCGGCGGTGAGATATACCGTCAGGCGTTACCCTTTGCCCAGCGTCTATACATAACAGAAGTGGATATCGAAGTAGAAGGCGACGCCACGTTTCCTGAAATCGATCACCAAGCGTGGCGCGAAGTGCAGCGAGTAGCAGGGCAGCCAAGTGAAGGGCAGCCAAACTACGATTTCGTAGTCTACGAGCGCACCGCCGACTGAAAAGGTCAAAGGAGAAGGCTATGGCCGCCAGCTTAATGAATATGTTGGATGATTTAGAAGCGCGTCTCGAACGCACACAAGCTGAGCTACAAGCCCTGCGCGAAGAAAATCAGCGGCTAAAACAGCAGTTGGGTGATAAAACCTTTTACGTTGCTGAATCCGAGAAAAAAGGCGCGCATGAAAGCGCGCTGACACAGTCTCAAGAAAATACGCCTAGCAACGAAACAGAAAGTCCTGCGGTTGAAGAATTCCCTGCTGTTAAAGAATCTCCTGCGGTTGAAAAAACAGCCCCGGAAGAAGTAGCTCCGGTAGCGAAAATTTTAGAGACTGAAGTGCCAAATACCCCTGAAGTAACGCCAGCGGCCAAAGCGGAAAATCCCTCACCTACTGCGGCGCAATTACCTTCACCCAATGCGTTACTCAATACGTGGTACGAACGCTATCCAAAAGCATTCTTCAGGGGGCATACTAAGCCTCTGAAAATAGGGGTTCATCAAGACCTTGCTGAGCGAGAAGAGTGGCCGAATAAGCTTATTCGTAGAGCACTAGCCAACTACGTGAATTTGCCACGCTATATCAAAGCAGTCAGAGCTGGGGCCGAAAGAGTGGATTTGGATGGTCTCCCCGCGGGAAAAGTAGATAAAGAAGCTGCCTCCCATGCGGCAGAAAAGCGCAGTGACCAACAAGTGGCTGGCCAGCCAGTACAAAAAGACACAACCACAAAAAAAGCGGTTCAGCATAAGCAGCGCAAAGAGCAGGTGGTTGCCAATAAGCCCCGTCCTGAAAGGGTGAGACAACCAGAACCGGAAAAGTTGGAACCGAGCAAGCAGCTAAGCATGGAAGATAAACTAATTGGCCTTCAGCAGAAATTTAAAGGTCGCTGAGACCCAGTGAGAGCGCAGGGGTTCCATAAAAAAGTGCAAATAGTAAAGAAACACTGTTTTTTTCTATTGCGTTCATAGGAATCCCAGTATAGAGTTTGTTCTGCGAGCATTGGACTATAACAAGGCTTAGTTGAGGACATGCCGCATACCACCGGGAAAAACCGGCGGATGGGAAAAGAGCATGGCCCGCAAAAGCCACCTGCCGACTTATTAAAGTCGAGCAGCAACGATCGAAACAGTATCCGAGTTAAGGAACTTACATCATGAAAAAAACACTTTTAGCGACTGCTATCATCGGCGCCCTGGGTGCATCTGCTGCAGCGCAAGCAGCAACTGTTTATGACCAAGACGGCACCAAGCTAGACATCTATGGCCGTATTGCTATGGGTATCGCTGGCGGTGGTCCCGAATTTGATAGCCAAAACCGTGAGCTTGATAACGGTGCTGAGTTCGTAGACGCATTCTCTCGTCTTGGACTGCGCATGAGCCAAGAAGTTTCGCGTGACCTAACTGCTTTCGGTCGTCTGGAATGGCGTTTCCGTGCTGATGAGTCAGGTAACCGCAACGGCAATAGCTTCTCTGCGTTCTCTGAAACTCGTCAAGCATACCTAGGTCTGCAAAGCGATCAGTTTGGTACTTTCCAAGCCGGTAACTTTGATGCGTTCTACAACCAGTTCGTATCTCTGCCGTTCGATGTTTATATCGACCAAGGCTTAAACTTCGCTGGTCACCCGACTCAGTCACGTGGTGACTCTATCGGTTACTACACGCCTGACCTAGGTGGTTTCACTGTATTCTTGCAGGCGAAACACTACAGCGATCGCGGTCTAGTTACTCGTGACCCTGTAACTGGTGAGCGTCTTGATGATGACGAAACTATCGCTACTCAAGGTGGTGTTCGTTATGCACAAGGTCCTGTCACCATCGGTTTAGGCTTTGTAGACGATGTTGTTGAAGGCGATGGCGGTAACGACGAAATGCGTTACGGCTTGATCGGCGCTTACGACTTCACTGACCAGTTCTCTGCTCGTTTAGGCTATGAAGGTCGTGAGAACAATGAAGTGCTTGGTGGTGGTTTTGACACTATCGGCTTAGGTGGTACTTTCACCACTGGTCCTTGGGCGTTCAACCTAGACTACTACAACATTGACCGTGATGACGACACCACGAGCAATGCTTGGGCAGCTGGTTCTTACTACAAAGTTTCTAGCAACTTTGATGTATTCGTAGAAGTAGCTGACGGCGATGCGCCGAATGTCAATCGTGACACCACTCTTGGTGATCTGACTGACGACGTATACTGGCTGACAGGCGCTCGTTACCACTTCTAAGCTTGGTTTAAACACCACGCTTCAAGGGTAACTGCCTAGCAGAACCAATAGAACCGACCTCGAAAGAGGTCGGTTTTTTTATGCGTTATATAGTTCTAAAAGCCAGAAAAGGTATCAAATTAATAATTGAGCGAAATAGTAATTAATTGCAAAGTTACTTTCTTTATTTAATGTTATTTTATAACATAGCGTATGGTTGAAGTCTTGATGCTGCAATAGAGGTTTCAAGCATCCATGTTTATTTAAAAGCAAAAAGTAAGGGATGCAACGATGAGAAAAACGCTGTTAGTGACCGCGGCCACCAGCGCTTTATGGGCTTCAGCAGCTCAAGCCACGACGCTTTACAACCAAGACGGTACTCAGCTCGATATCTATGGCCGCATTGCCATGGGTATTGCAGGGGGTGGCCCAGCGTTTGATAGCGCGGGAAATGAAATAGATAACGGCGCTGAGTTTGTCGATGTTTATTCGCGGTTGGGTTTTCGAATGAGCCAGGCGGTAACATCTGAACTAATGACTTTTGGGCGTTTAGAATGGCGGTTTAGGGGCGATGAGCGTATTGCATCTCAAGCTTTTTCAGAAACGCGGCAGAGCTACATTGGGCTGGAAAGTAAGCAGTACGGCACGCTCCAAGCAGGTAATTTTGACAGCCTGTATTATCAGTTTGTCTCAGCACCTTTTGATGTCTACCTTGATCGCGGGCTACTATTCAACTCTACCGGCTTACAGTCTCGTGGTGATTCTATCGGCTATTACACACCTGATTTGCATGGCTTCACCTCTTTTATACAGATCAAGCACTACAGCGAGCGTGGCCTTACAACGGGTGAACAAAATGGTGAAGGTAATGAAGTGGCCGCCCAAGGAGGCATTCGCTACCAGCAAGGAGCCTTTAAAGTGGGCTTAGGCGTCGTGGACAATGCTGTTCGTGGAGGTGGCAATGATGAGATGCTCTACGGATTAATCGGTGCCTACGGAATAACCGATCAGTTCACCGTACGTTTAGGTGCAGAAACACAGAAGAACAGCGAAATTTATGGGGGCGGCTTTGATACCTTTGGGGTTGGGGGAACCTTCACGACAGGGCCCTGGGCCTTCAATGCTGATATTTACAACGTTGAGCGAGATAATCAGAGTGGTAGTAACGCCTGGGCAGCAGGGGCCTACTACAAAGTTTCCACCGCTTTTGATGTGTTCGTCGAGCTAACCGATGGCGATGCGCCTACGATTAGCCGCGATATGACGCTAGGCGATCTCACCGATGACGTCTACTGGCTAACAGGGGCGCGCTATCTTTTTTAAAATATAAAATTAGTTAATATTTTATTGATCATGAATAATAAGCCAACCATTTTTTGAATGGTTGGCTTTTTCATAGTATTAATAATGCTTTTTTGAAAGCGAGCAATGAAAAAATGTTTATTATAGTTAGCAAGCTATGCATACATGGAAGTTGGAATGTCGCTAATTAGCATATTTCAATAAAAGGAGTCAGCAATGGAAGCCATTTTAAAAGCATTTTACGAACAGCAGCCGAGTGCTAACGTTGCCAAGGAGCGCGTGTCATTTGGCACCTCAGGTCATCGTGGCCGTTCTATCGAGCGCACGTTTAATTCTTCACATATTTATGCGATCACACAGGCAGTGGTCGATTATCGGCGTGAGGGTGGCTACCAGGGGCCATTATTTTTAGGCTTCGATACACATGTGCTTTCTCGCCCTGCCTGGGAGTGCACATTGCAGGTGCTGGCTGCCAACAAGGTGCCGGTATTAGTTGAGAAAAATTATGGCTACACCGCTACACCGTTAGTCAGTCATGCGATTTTGCAGCACAACCGCTTTCACGCTCTGCCGGCCGCAGGCGAAGGGCTAGCGGATGGCTTAATTATCACGCCATCGCATAATCCACCTGAAGATGGTGGCATCAAGTACAACCCATATCATGGCGGCCCAGCAGAGACGGAAGCTACCGGTTGGATTGAGCTGCGCGCCAATGCTTATCTGCTGCGCCAGTTAGAAGGCATACCTCTGGTGCCGGTTGAAGAGGCGATTGCTCATGTTCAGGAGTACGACTTTACGGCGCATTACGTTGCTCAACTGGGCAGTGTAATAGATATCGCTGCCATTCAGAAGGCGAACCTGACCTTAGGAGCTGACCCCATGGGCGGCACAGCACTGCCGGTGTGGCAGGCTATTTCAGAGCATTACAGCCTGGATCTAGAGGTAGTCAACACTATTGTTGATCCTGAGTTTGCGTTTATGCCGCCGGATCATGATGGCAAAATTCGTATGGATTGCTCTAGTCCGGCGGCGATGGCTAACTTGTTGACTATTAAAGACCGCTTCGATATCGCCTTTGGCAATGACCCGGATGCTGACCGCCACGGTATTGTGGATATCAATGGCTTGATGAATCCAAATCACTTTTTGGCGGTGTGCATTGATTACTTGATTACTCATCGCCCTGAGTGGACGGCTTTGCTGAAAATAGGCAAAACTTTAGTGTCGTCTTCTATGATCGATCGGGTGGTGGCTTTTCATGAGCGTGAGCTTTATGAAGTGCCTGTCGGCTTTAAGTGGTTTGTAGATGGGCTACATGAGGGCTGGTTAGCCTTTGGCGGTGAAGAGAGCGCTGGCGCAAGCTTGCTCACTCGCGACGGCCAGGCGTGGTCCACTGATAAAGACGGCATTGTGCTGTGCTTATTAGCGGCGGAAATTATGTCAGTAACCGGCAAAACACCTAGTGAGTATTACCGTACACTTACTGAACGCTTTGGTGAGCCTTTCTATAAGCGCGTTGATACTGCCTGTTCACCGGAAGAAAAAGCAGCGTTTAAAAATCTGACAGCTGAAAGCGTTTCTGAAAAAGACTTAGCAGGAGATCCTATCACCGCTGTACTGGTCGCCGCTCCGGGCAATGGTGCTGCGATTGGCGGGATCAAAGTCACTACCGAAAACGGCTGGTTTGCCGCTCGGCCTAGTGGCACGGAATCGCTTTATAAGGTGTATGCCGAAAGCTTCAAAGGCGAGCAGCATCTTGACGAGTTGATCGCAAACGCCACAACGTTGCTAGCGGACGTATTGAGGTAAGTCAAACTGCCTCAGTAGGTCGCTTTTACTGAGGCAGAAGGTGCATCCACATCAAAAGCGTTTTTAATACCCATCAAGAGTTGATGTGTATCAACGCTTGTCTAAGTAATAATTTTGGTAAATTACTTGTGTAAAATGGTTAAGTGATAATGGCCGCGTAATTACAGCAAGTGGATATAAATGCAAATCAAGGTCGCCAGGTGCGTTTGGCTTTCTCACTGAAGAAGATATTTCTTTCCCGTTCACTAAGAGGCCGGCTACTGCTGGGGCTTGCGCTTATCTGGCTTTTGGTGGTGACGCTAGTGTTGGGCACCTCGTGGCACCTGGGTAAGCAGATGGTGCATGAAACCAATATGTCCCACTTGCGCTATGAAGCCACGCTGTTGGCGGATGAAGTGACTCAGCAAGTGGAACTTCGCTTTCAGGCCTTAGAGCGCTTACGCGAAATGATTGGTCCCACCGATGATACG
>JAMCZP010000294.1 GCA_023485185.1 Gammaproteobacteria bacterium | reverse complement strand
GGAAGTATCTTCAAATTTGCCAATTGCGTTAGATAGTTCCATCACCGCTGCTATAGCGGTATTGAAGGTGGTACGGCGGCCAATGTCGTCGCTGGCTTTCTTGATCGTCTCGTGGGTTTTACGGCGCAGCGCTTTCTGGTCGTCATTGAGGGCGCTGATATCCAGCGCACCGGAAGTGCCAGCTGCCAAGTGTTCATTCACCTGACGCCACAGCCGCTTCAGGAAGCGGTGGGCACCCTCAACGCCAGAGTCCGACCACTCCAACGACTGCTCCGGCGGTGCCGCAAACATCATAAACAGACGCACGGTATCGGCACCGAACTTGTCGATCATCGATTGCGGATCAACGCCGTTGTTCTTTGACTTGGACATCTTCTCGATGCCGCCCATCTCTACCGGTTTGCCGTCGCTCATCAAAATAGCGCTCAGCGGGCGGCCTTTCTCGTCGCGCTTCACCTCCACATCCGCAGGGTTAAACCACTGCTTGCCGCCGTTATCGGTAGGGCGATAGAAGGTTTCTGCGATCACCATGCCTTGGGTCAGCAACTGCTGGAAGGGCTCATCGGAATCGACCAAACCGAAATCACGCATCAACTTGTGGAAGAAGCGGGCATACAACAGGTGCAGAATGGCGTGCTCGATACCGCCGATATAGAGATCCACCGGCAGCCAGTAGTTGGCTCGCTCATCCAGCATCGCCTCGGTGTTATCGGCACAGCAGAAGCGCGCGTAGTACCAGGAAGACTCCATAAAGGTGTCGAAGGTATCGGTTTCGCGGGTCCAACCATCGCCCAGGTCAGAGAACGCAGGCATCTTTTTCAGCGGCGAACCGGATGCATCGACGGTGACTTCCATGGGCAGCGACACTGGCAGCTCGTCGTCGGTCAGCGGTACCGTTTGACCTTCCGGGCCATATTTGACCGGAATCGGCGCGCCCCAATAGCGCTGGCGGGCAACGCCCCAATCGCGCAAGCGGTAGTTGGTTTTGACTTCGCCACGGCCAAGCTCGGCCAATTTGGCCGCAATCGCATCAAAGGCCTGTTCAAAGCCCAGCCCATCGAACTCGCCTGAATTCACTACCGTGCCGTATTCGGCGTAGGCCGCTTCAGAAACGTCGGCAGGCTGGCCGCTCTCATCGGCAATCACCGCTTTAATAGCAATGCCGTATTTGGTGGCAAACTCCCAGTCGCGCTGGTCGTGGCCGGGAACCGCCATCACCGCGCCAGTACCAAACTCCATCAGCACGAAGTTAGCCACATAGACAGGCACTTCATCGCCGGTCAGCGGGTGAACCGCCAGATGGCCGGTGGCCATGCCTTTTTTCTCTTTGGTGGCCATTTCGGCTTCAGTGGTACCGCCTTTGGCACACTCTTCGCAGAAAGCCGCCAGCTCGCTGTTCTGCTCCGCCGCCTGCTTGGCAAGCGGATGGCCTGCGGCAACGGCGACGTAGGTCACGCCTAACAGCGTATCAGGGCGGGTGGTGTAAACCGCCAATGGATCATAGGTGCTACCGTCTTCAGCCTTAATATCAAAGGTCAGCTCAACGCCACGGGATTTCCCAATCCAGTTACGCTGCATGGTTTTGACCTGCTCAGGCCACTCTACTTTATCCAGGTCGGCCAGCAGCTCGTCGGCGTAGTCGGTAATCTTCAAGAACCACAGCGGGATCTCTTTGCGCTCAACCAACGCGCCGGAACGCCAGCCACGGCCATCAATCACCTGCTCGTTAGCAAGTACGGTTTGATCAACCGGGTCCCAGTTCACCGTGGACATCTTCTTATAGACCAAGCCTTTTTCCACCAGCTTGGTAAAGAACCACTGCTCCCAGCGGTAGTAGCTGGTATCGCAGGTGGCGAATTCACGGCTCCAGTCGTAGGCAAAGCCCAGCGCCTTCAATTGATTGCGCATGTAATCGATGTTTTGGTAAGTCCACTCGGCGGGCGGCACCTGATTCTGAATGGCGGCGTTTTCAGCGGGCATGCCAAATGCATCCCAGCCCATGGGCTGCATGACATTTTTACCCTGCATGCGCTGGAAACGGGAGACAACGTCGCCGATAGTATAGTTACGCACATGGCCCATGTGCAGCTTGCCGCTAGGGTAGGGGAACATGGATAGGCAGTAAAACTTCTCGCGATTTGCGTCCTCTACGGCTTTGAAGCACTGATGTTTGTCCCAGTACTGCTGGGCGTCGCGTTCGATATCACGAGGGTTGTATTGTGCGTCCATCGGTTTATTAATGCCTTGGCGTATTCGCCCAAAAGGGGCGCAAAGTGAATGTTAGATGACTACTGTCAGATAAGTGAGGTCGATTGTATCCTATGCAGGTGTATCCTTGAACGGTAAGCCGAGGATAGGATCTGCATGCGTCGACAAAAGGAGAGGTACCATGAGTGAACAACAGAATGACAATCGCCTACGCGAAGGCTACGAACGACTGTTAGAGCGGATGCAGGGCGGCGCTAACGAGTTAACCTGGGAAAATCTGCAGAAGGATCTGGACGACGCGGTTGAGTTTGAATCGGAGCTGGAAGAGTACACCAAAGACGAGCTAGCGCTGCTGCGTGCCTGGGTAGAGCGCGATCTTAAAGATATGCGCTACTACATGGCGGACACCGGCAAGCAAGTCGCCAGCTGGTTGGGTATTGATCTTGAAGGTCTTTCCCGTCGCGTGGCGGAGTCGTTGCTCTCCATTGCTGACCGCAGCGTGGTAGACCGCGAGCGCTTTGAAGAGGACTTAGAAGCCGCCCGCGCCGACTACTGCGAAGGTGAAATGGCAGCACCCGGTTTAATGGCCTGTACCCATTGCGACGCCCAAGTAATGCTGCCTAACGTGGCGCGGCTGGAACCTTGCCACCAGTGCGGTCATCGCTACTTCTACCGCTTCCCCAATAAAATCGTCGAGACCTAAGCGAGCCGGTTAACCCACTATATAACTGACGCCTGCGATCGCGACCAGCGAAAGCAGGCTCATCACCGCCGCGTAGAGCAGGTTGTTTTTCATCATGCGATAACCGCTTACCCCATAACGCCCCTGTAGCGAAAGGTTGATCCCTGAAAGCGGCCCCACGCTGGTACCCACCGCCCACGAACTTAATGCCACAAAGGCAAACAAAGTCTGTTCGCCGCTCTGCAGGTTCAGTATCGACGCCAGTACGGAAACGCCAATAATTGGGTGAAGGCCCACCAGCGCGCTTAAGGTAATCGCCGCAAAGCTGATCATCGCCTGAGGCGTGCCGAAACGCGTGAACAGGGTCCAGTCGCTACCTGCCGCAGCACTAACCAGCGTCGAAAGGCCAATCGTCAAAAGCCCCGCGGCTAAAAACAGCGAAATCTCCCCGCGCATGGCGGGTAGCCGCGTAGTGGTGTGCTGACGAATGCGCCGTAGGGTAAAACGTGGCCCATCGCGGAGGTTGCTCAGCACCGCCACGCCAGGCAGCAGAAAGGTAATAATGCTGACGATGGTAAGGGAAGGGGTGAGCCAAAAGTGAAACAGCATCACCAGTGCCGCCATGCCCACCGGCATCAGTAGGCTGCGCGGCGACAACGAAAAACCATCTACTTCGGTAAGATCAAATCGGCGTCTTAGTTCCAGTGTGGTTAACAGCCCTGACAGCATCGCCATGGGAAAGCCCACCACGGCAATTTGCGCATACTGCACATCGGGTACCAACGCGATCACTACCGCCATGGAAGCAAAAAACGGTGACCACAACGCAGCACTTGAAAGCCCCCGGTTAAGCGCCAGTAGTTGCGGAGTCGTCAGCGGCCCACGCCGGGCCAGCTTATCGCCCACCATAAACACAGTAGAGAGATTTAAAATCGTGCCCAGAAAGTGCACCCCCAGCCAGGTACGTAAAATACCGCCCGCCCCAGTCACCCGTTGGCCTGTTGCACCCTTAGTGCCTTGCTTGCCAATCAGCGAGATAAAACTAACGCCCACCAGCATCGCCGCCACAAAGGCATTACCCTGCAGCATCGCAGGCCAATCCACTTCAGCGCCATACACAAACCGCGCCACCAGTAGCATCAGCGTACCCAGCGCCATCAACACACCCGCCTGAGCCCGCGAGCGGCGAGGAATATCCCGCCACAGCAACAAAACCGCCACCCACAGCAAATAGCTCACCGCATGGGCAGTGCCCAATAAGCCTGTAAAGCCAATAATTTGTGCGATCAAGCCAAGCAGAATCAGCACGCCCGCCAAGCGCTGCCGAGAAGTCGTCTCTTGCATGCCAAACCCTTAATAGTGAATTAGCAGGCTAATCGGATTTGCAAAGGAAGGCCAGCAGTAAGCTAAGAGTTAGGGGAGGGGCTTTCGTAGCGCCTAGTAACGAGCGAGGCAGCAGTGCCCTTGGTTGGCACTAATACATGCATAGCCACATTTCGTAGCGCGTGGTAACGAATTTGCGAGGAACGAGCAAATGAGGCACCCGCGGAAGCATCGCGAAGCGATGCCCGAACAAAAACCAAGTAAGTTATTCAACTTAAATACAACGCCCTTTCTCGCCTCAACACGTGACCTGAGGTGGGTTTGTGAATAAAGTATGATTAATTAGCCAAACACGGTCACAAGCGGAGCGTTTTAACGCAGCCCAGATGCACCGGGGCGGTAGCGTGCTTTGCTTTTGACTAGCCTAAAGGGCTGCGCACACCTGCAAATTCCTTACCTATTACATGCGTATAAATTTGCGTTGTCTCGATACTTTTGTGGCCTAGCAATTCTTGTACTGTGCGAATATCCGTGCCTTGGCTTAGTAATTGGGTGGCGAAACTGTGCCGTAAGGTATGGCAAGAGCCTGGACGTGGCAATGATGCAGATTTCATCGCCTGCTTCACGGCCTTTTGCACAGCCGATGAATGAATATGGTGAAGAACGACGTTCCCGGCATCATCACAGCATGGGCGGCTGGCAGGAAACAGCCATTGCCAACCTAGGGAAATACCTGCGTTTGGGTACTTACGGTCCAGAGCATGAGGTAAAGTTACTGGTACGCGACCACGTGCTAGCCGATAGGCAAGTTGCCGTTCAGCCGACTCAATTTGCGCCTCTAACGCGGGAAGACAGACAGCGGGTAGTAAAGTGGTTCGGTCTTTATCACCTTTCCCTGCCCTGACGGTGATGATATGGCGTTCGGTATCAATATCTCTTACGCGCAAACGACACGTTTCGATGAGTCTCAGTCCCGAGCCATACATAAGGGTTGCCATCAAATTCATAGGCCCAGACAATTGATTTAATACGCGCATAACCTCTTCGTGAGAAAGCACGACAGGTAATCGACGCGGGCGTTTAGCTCGTGAAAAGGTACCAATATCACCCAATGGCATATCAAGGATATGGCGATACAGAAATACTAAAGCATTAAGCGCTTGGTTTTGTGTAGCTGCAGCCACATATCGCTCTACGGCAAGGTGCTCCAGAAAAGCTTGGACTTCAGAAGAGCCCATACTGGCTGGGTGTCGCACCCCATGATAGCGAATGAAGTAACGTATCCAGTAACAGTATGTTTTTTCAGTACGTGGGCTGTAGCGCTTTACTCGCATAACAGCTTTCACACGATCCATTAGTTTCGGAGGCCTGCTTTGCATATCCATTTGGTGTCTGTCTCCTGGCAGTGGATATACATACAGTATTATTGAGCTTGGCAAAACGCGCAAGCATGCGAATTCTGCAAATGCAGCCTAATTAATATTAATTTATTTTAAAATCATGTGGTTATGCACGAAAAGGTAGGCTACATTTGCTAAGTAAACATGCTGGCGCGTTCATCCAATCATAGGACGCGCCGTCTAATACCTGTTCAGCAGTCACGAGTAGAAATACGGAAGGAGATTTGAATGCCAGAGAAATTTGTAAACGTGGACGGCAGATCACTCTGGAGTGAGTCGGTTGGCTTGGATCAAGCAGGCACCATCCTTTTGGTTGCTGGTGCCAACGCGCCAGCTTTAATGTGGCCGGAAGAGTTTGTAGAGCTGCTAATTTCCAAGGGTTATCGCGTGATTCGATATGATCATCGGGATACCGGGCGCTCTACCTTCATGGGTTTTGATGAGGCTCCTTATACCGTCGAGGATCTAGCAGCAGATGCAGTGGCCGTCCTTGATGAGTGGGGCGTGCATAAAGCCCATGTTGTGGGCTTATCGATAGGTGCGACTTTGGGCCAAGTGTTGGCACTCGAACATCCTGAACGGCTTTACAGTCTCACACTTATGTGTGGAGCTGCGTTGGATGTAGACTTTGTTGGTAATATTGCTCGCGCCTTTTCAGGTGAGAGTTCTCCAGATGACTTGCCACTACCAAACAGGGAAGTGTTAGAAGCGCTTTCGCAACGTGCCACGCCATCCAACACTATGGAAGAAGAGCTTGATCGCCGCGTCAAAGAATGGAGCTTGTTATCAGGTAATAAGCTTGAGTTTAACGAGTCAGATTTCCGACTGCGCGAACAGAGGAGCATAGAGCACGCAGGAACCTGGGAGCAGCCCGGAAATCATGCAATGGCAACGCCGGTATCGCTTTCGCGGGGGGAAGAGTTAAAAAGAGTGCAAGTTCCGACCCTGGTGGTTCAGGGTTCTGAGGATCCGCTTAACCCGCCACCCCACGGCAAGCACCTTGCAGATTTTCTGCCAAATGGCCGGTTGGTAGAAATTGACGGACTTGGCCATTGTCTACCAAAAGCGCTCCTGTCTCGGCTAGCGGTTGAAATCAGCAACCATGCTGAACAAAGTCATGCAAGCGACGCTCGTACCTCGCGCGCCTGATGACGGCGTTAGAGCTTTTACTATGCCAATTTCGACAGACGTACTTCGCCACTCAATGGCTTCTACTGCGGCCATAGCTCGCTCATGGTTCGAAGATCGATCTGAGATCAAGACTCGCGAGCAATTTGAAGCTCGTGGCCAGCTAGGCGACAGTGGCAGCGGCGCTGTGTACGCATATTTCACTGATAAGGGTGCAGCGGTGTATGTCGGTCAAACGGGGCGAGCGGTTAAAGCCCGTCTCCATGACCAAACTTCACCACATAAGAAAAAGGCGTGGTGGGACACTTGGTCGTATATGCGGTTCGTCCCATTGGAGTGTGGCGTTGATCGTCTTGTCCTTGAGTCCTTGCTCATCGCAATATACGAGCCTAGCCCGGATTTCTCACAGGGTATAAAAGAAAGCGGCTGAAAGTGCTATGATTTCAAGAACCTAACCAATCCATCAAGCACCAACAGCCGCTTCCAAAATGGTACCTGAAAAGCTGACCTTCTCGC
>JAMCZP010000082.1:6800-7303 GCA_023485185.1 Gammaproteobacteria bacterium | reverse complement strand
CAAGGGCATGCGCATCATCGACAAGAAAGGTATCGACACAGTTTTGGTTGCTATTCGTAAGCGTGGCGACGCTATCTAAGACAGCATTTGGGCCAAGCCTATTGGGAGAGTTAAACCATGCGCGATAAAATCAAGTTGGTGTCCAGTGCCGGTACAGGTCACTTCTACACCACTGATAAGAACAAGCGGAACACCCCGGACAAGTTCGAGTTCAAGAAATTCGACCCGGTCGTCCGTAAGCACGTTATCTATAAGGAAGCTAAGATCAAGTAATCGCTTTTGCGATGTTGATCGGCTTTCTCTGCAGGCGAGCGCCTGTTCAAAAACCCGGCCCCAAGCCGGGTTTTTGCATGCATGCCATTCTCACCTGATGCTCGTTTTAGCTAAATTAACTTTAGCTTAGTTCACTTTAACCACCTTCACTGGGCTGTCATCACTAGCCTTTAAGATGTCTCAAACTGTGCCTAAATATGCCCGAACTTCCCGAAGTTGAAACCACCCGC
>JAMCZP010000082.1:0-6777 GCA_023485185.1 Gammaproteobacteria bacterium | reverse complement strand
GATGACTTAGCTGAGCGGCTGGTGGGCGCGCGTGTTGGCGTATTGAAGCGGCGTGCAAAGTATCTGCAGATTCCTATTCAGTTTGTTGGCGCGCTTGAAGGAGAAGCGGGTGCCACCCTGTTATGGCACCTGGGTATGTCGGGTAGTCTGCGCATTGCCAAGGTAGGGGATTTGCCTAAAAAGCACGATCATGTGGATGTCGTGACGGCCAGTGGTTATGTATTGCGCTACCACGACCCTCGCCGGTTTGGTTTTGTTGATTGGCAGCTAGATGATGAAACGCTGGATAAGCGCCTGGCGCATTTAGGCCCTGAACCACTGTCGGATGGCTTTAATGGGAAATGGCTTTACACGCTATCGCGTAATAAGCGCGTGGCGGTAAAGCCATTTCTAATGGATAACCGCGTAGTAGTGGGAGCGGGTAATATTTACGCGGCGGAAGCGCTGTTTATGGCGGGCATTGATCCGCGTCGTGCAGCAGGGAATATTTCTCGTGCACGCTACGATGGGTTAGCGCTTGCGGTAAAAGAGGTGCTGTCGGCGGCGATTACCCAAGGCGGCACCACGCTGCGCGATTTTGTCAGCGGAGAGGGCGAGCCGGGCTACTTTGCCCAGCGCCTTAATGTTTATGGCCGCCATGGCCAACCCTGCTTACGCTGTGGCACTGAGCTACGTCGCATTACGCTTGGCCAGCGTGCCAGCGTATTTTGTCCTGGTTGCCAGCGCTAACGGTGCCCTATAAAACGGATAGTGTCTTGCTTACATTTGCTGCCCTGCCTATTTTCTAGGCGAGGTTTTGAGACAAAGATTTTTGGAGATTCCTGTGACCCAACGCCTGCGCTTGAATAAAAATGCTGACCGCCGCCTTAAAGCGGGTCATTTATGGATCTACTCCAATGAGGTAGATATCAAAGAGACGCCGCTTAAAAACTTTGCGGCAGGCGAAACGGCGCTGGTCGAGGCCTCTAATGGCAAGGTGATGGCCGTCGCTTATGTTAATCCTCACTCATTAATTGCCGCGCGGGTAATGTCACGCGATCCCGAAATGCGTTTGGATCGTTCGCTGTTCGTGCATCGCTTTAACCAAGCGCTTGCCCTGCGCCAACGTCTCTATGGTCAGCCTTACTACCGGCTGATCCATGGCGAGGGCGATTTACTGCCAGGTCTCGT
The DNA here is from genome assembly GCA_023485185.1 of Gammaproteobacteria bacterium. The sequence continues at coordinate 5,607 of JAMCZP010000082.1, read as the reverse complement.
GATTGATCGTTTTGGCGATGTCCTGGTGGTGCAGCTAAATACCGCTGGTATGCAGGCCTTAGCCGATGAGATCGTTGATGCGCTGGAAAAGGTCATCAAACCTGAAGTGATCGTTTTCCGCAACGATACTGGCGGTCGGCGTCAGGAAGGTTTGGAAGCCCACGTTGAAGTGATCAAAGGTATCTTGCCTGATGAGGTGGTGCTGGAAGAGAACGGCGCGCGCTTCATCGTGCCAGTACTTAACGGCCAGAAAACCGGTTGGTTTTTTGATCACCGTGTTAACCGCGAATGGCTCAATCGCCAAGTGGCAGGTAAGCGCGTGCTCGACGTGTTCAGTTACATAGGTGGCTGGGGTGTTCAGGCAGCAGCGCATGGTGCCAAAGAGGTGCTGTGTGTGGATGCTTCCGGCCCGGCACTGGCTCAAGTGGCGCGTAATGCTGAGCTAAACGGCGTGCAGGAAAAAGTGGCGGTGGGTGAAGGCGATGCGTTTGAGGCTTTAGCAGCCTTAAAGGCAGACGGAGAAGAGTTTGATGTGGTTATTCTGGACCCGCCGGCATTTATCAAAAAGCGTAAAGATATACCCAACGGCGAGCGCGCCTATGCCCGCTTGAACCGTGAAGCCATGCGTCTGCTGGGACGTGATGGTCTGCTGCTATCCGCTTCCTGCTCTATGCACTTAGCACCAGAGCGGCTGATGGATGTGGTGCGTGGCGCGGTGCGTCATCAGGATCGTCATGGCCAGGTGATTTTCCAGGGCCACCAAGGGCCTGATCACCCGGTGCACCCGGCGATCCCGGAAACGTCCTACCTGAAAGCGTTGGGTGTTCGCGTCTTCCGCGACTAGTGTTAAAAGCTTAGAGCTGAGGTCAGTTGCTAAGGAGCCAGACGATGGAGTGGGCGCTGCCCGATCCTTTTGTGATCGATATCCGCGTTACCGATGAGGCGATTGATGCCTATCAGCACGTCAACAACAGCGAGTACCTGCGCTGGGTTGAGCAGATTAGCTGGGCTCACTCGGTCGCGCTGGGTCTTTCCCTTGAGCGTTACCGAGAGCTTGATCGTGCGATGGTGGTTCACCGCCACGAGCTGGATTATCTCGCGCCTGCGTTTGCAGGCGATGAGTTGCAGCTGGCCACATGGATTGTTGAATGCGATGAGCGGTTTAGTCTAACTCGCCGGTTTCAGTTGGTACGCCGACAAGATGCTAAAACGCTGCTATATGCCCGCACTCGCTTTGCTTGCGTGGCGCTTTCGACAGGCCGGCCTAAGCGCCTGCCCGGGGAGTATTGCTGTATTTATGGCGGTGCCGTTATCGTCGAGTAAAGTAGAATTTTTCGTGTGATATCGGTAATCGCTAGATTTTTCTCCTAAAAAACGCCTTAACGGGCGTTTTTTTTGTTTTGCATTATGGGGGTGGTGGTCAGTGTCAGCTGTGCTGTAATTTGCTTAACAGAGTTAATTTGCTAATCAGTAGTGACGTTCAAGAGTACGGACGTTCAACATGAAGGAAGACACCAATGAAAATCGCCGTCCCCAAAGAAATCAAAAAATCATGAATATCGGGTGGCGCTAACGCCCACAGGTGCGCGGGAATTAACCGGCCGCGGTCACCAGGTTAGCGTTCAAGCCGGGGCAGGTGAAGGTGCAGGTTTTGCAGACGTAGATTTTCAAGCCGCCGGTGCCCAGATAGAAGCCGATGTTGGGGCATTATGGCGCAATGCCGAGCTAATTCTTAAGGTGAAAGAGCCGCAGCCGGAAGAAGTGGCGCGATTAACGCCTCAGCATACGCTGTTTACTTATCTTCATCTTGCCGCCGAAGAGCGCCTTACCCACGGGCTGATAGAGAGCGGGGCCACCTGTATCGCCTATGAAACGATTACCGATGCGCGGGGCGGTTTACCACTGCTTGCGCCAATGAGCACCGTCGCAGGACGAATGGCCGTTCAAGCGGGGGCTCACAGCCTGGAAAAAGCCCAGGGCGGTGCGGGCGTGTTGCTGCCCGGTGTGCCTGGTGTTGCGCCGGGTAAGGTAACCGTTATTGGTGGTGGTGTGGTGGGTGAGAATGCCGCTCGTATGGCGCTGGGCTTAGGGGCTGAGGTCACCATTCTGGATAAATCCCTGACGCGGCTAGAGGTCTTGGACGACCGCTATCAAGGGCGCATTAAGACGGTTTACTCCACCGCAGACGCGCTGGAAACGGCCACCCGTGAGTCAGATATGATTATTGGCGCGGTGCTGGTGCCCGGCGCCGCAGCGCCAAAATTAATCACTCGCAGTATGCTGGCCGATATGAAGCCGGGTAGCGTGTTGGTCGATGTGGCGATTGACCAGGGTGGCTGTTTTGAAACCAGCAAGCCCACCACCCATGCCGAGCCGACTTATATCGTTGATGGCATTGTGCATTACTGCGTGGCTAATATGCCCGGTGCGGTAGCGCGTACCTCTACCCAAGGGCTGACCGACGCCACGCTGCCGTTTGTACTCGCACTGGCGGATAAAGGCTGGCAGCAGGCGCTAGGAGATGATCCGCATTTCTTGCCGGGTCTCAACGTGCATGCTGGCAAGGTGACCTATCCTGCCGTTGCTGAGGCGTTTGGGCTTGAAAGTATTGAACCTGGCAGTGTAGTCAACGGTTAGGCCGAGTGAGAAGGCAGGTCAAGATGGCCTTTTAATAGTGTGGCGGTACATCATCTTCTAAGCGCTGGCCGCCCTGAGACTCATGTGCTTGCAGCGCTTGATGCTGCTCACGCAGGCGTTCGCGCATTAGCCCACTGAGTTGCTCAAGTTTATCCAGGCGGCGCTCCTGTTGGATGACCGCTTGGTCTAGCGTGTCCAGCCAGTGCTCTTGATGGGCTAAACGGCTTTCTAAAGATTCAACAAGTTGGGTCAGCTCAGCAGGCGATAATTCGTGGGTCATGATAACATTGCAACCTTATGTAGTAGTATGCCAGTGCTATTGGGAATGGGCCTGATAGTGCGGGTATTGTCCTTCGTCTGTTACCCATACAACAAGAGAGCTTTTTTTTTCTATGAACCCAAAAGTTGTGTTTCGCTGTTTCTTAATCAGTGTATTACTGTCCGCCCCTGCGCCACTTCTGTTGGCGGGGATTGTTCATCTAACCGATAGTGCGCTCCTCGCCAACAGAAGTGGCGAGTTAGCCATCAGTGAAGTTGGTGTTAGCGGTGTATATATTGCCGTTGCAATAGGGTGTTTTATTGTTCTGTGTATTGGCACATTAGCATCGGCAGCTTGTGTACCTGCGAAGGCGGTCGCGTCAGATTTTGCGGCTCGTCCTAAGCCTGCACAACGTCAGCCTCAAGCCGCTGCTGTGATAGAGGACGATGAAGAGGAAGATATCATCGACCCCAATGATGGCCGCGAAGAGGGTGAAGTTAAGTGGTTCAACACTAACAAAGGTTACGGTTTTATTACCCGCGATAATGGCGAAGATGTATTTGTACACTTTCGCGCCATTCGCGGCCGTGGCCCGCGTATGTTGGCAGAAGGCCAAATTGTGCGTTACCACGTGATCAAAAATGAGCGTGGCTTACAGCACGACGATGTAAGTATTATTGAGTGAGTCTAGCGACCCACTGAAAAGAAAACGACCCCGCCTTGGCGGGGTCGTTTGCGTTTAGGGGCATACAGGGGAGTATTAACGGCCAGAGTCGGGCCACTCAATAGCGTGCTCTTTGCCGCCAGGCAATACTTGCCAAAAGCGGTCGGGGTCATCGCCCGGGTGCCAGCCGCCAAGCGAGCAACGCACCTCGATTTGCAGGGCTTCAGCAGCTTGTTGTGCGCAGTCCTGATCGGTCATCCATGGCGTATGGTTACTATCGAACCATAGGCTGGCAAACCCATCGGCGGCTTTTTCAACCAGCAACACCGGTACGCAGTCGCCCTGATATTGGCCGCGGGTTTTCCACTGGCCTTTGCCGGCTGGGCTAAGTGGCGGTGCTATTAAGGCACTTTTTAGCCACGCATTAAGCGCATCCAGCGAGACGCTGGCCAGGTAAATTTCAATATCGGGGTAACGCTCCATTATACGCTTACCTCGCCGGGTGTGAGCAGCGCCAGCAGCGTCGCTTCGTAAATCCGGCTTAAATCGTCCAGGTCGCTGGCGCGAATGCGCTCGTCGACCTTGTGGATGGTGTCGTTGAGTGGGCCAAGTTCGACCACTTGGGCGCCTAGGGTAGCAATAAATCGGCCATCCGAGGTGCCGCCGCTGGTGGAAAGCGTTGGTCGTTGGCCGGTGACTGTTTCAACGCCTTTGATGGCAGCATCGACAAGCTCACCTTCAGCGGTTAGGAAAGGTTCGCCGTTAAGCGTCCAGTCTACCTGATACTCTAACTGATGCTGGGATAAAATAGCCTCAGTGCGTGTCTTGAGTTCTTCATACGTGACTTCGGTTGAGAAGCGAAAGTTAAACACCACTTCCACATCGCCGGGGATCACATTGGTAGCGCCGGTGCCCGCGCGAAGATTAGAGATCTGAAAACTGGTGGCAGGGAAGAAGTCGTTGCCTGCATCCCAGTGCTCGTTGACCAGTGCATCAAGGGCGGGCATTGCCTGATGTATCGGGTTGCGCGCTAAGTGGGGGTAGGCCACATGGCCTTGAACGCCTTTAATGTGTAGCACGCCGCCAAGCGAACCACGGCGGCCGTTTTTAATCACATCACCCAGGCGTTCGGTAGATGAAGGCTCGCCCACGATGCAGTAATCCAGGCGCTCATTGCGTTCGCGTAGATGCTCAACCACCGCGCGTGTGCCATCCACCGCTGGCCCCTCTTCATCGGAGGTGATCAGAAAGGCGATACGCCCATCGTGGTCTGGGTGGTTGGTCACAAAGCGTTCAACGGCGGTCAGCATTGAGGCCAGACTGCCTTTCATATCCGCTGCGCCGCGTCCGCACAACATCCCATCATCATCGATACAGGGCTCAAACGGCGGGTGCTGCCAGTTGATGTAGGGGCCGCTGGGCACTACGTCTGTGTGACCGGCAAAGGCCACCACGGGGCCATGATGGCCGCGTATGGCCCAAAAATTTTTCACATCGCCAAACGGCAGGCGCTCGATATGAAAACCGAGCGCGGTTAAGCGCTCGATCATTAGCTCTTGGCAGCCTTCGTCGTCCGGTGTTACCGATGGGCGACGCAGCAGCTCAAAGGCGAGCGTGAGCGTCGGTGACAGCGATGCCGGCTCAGTTATGGGCATGCAGCGCCTCATTCAGGGCGATAGCGCTTTTGTTGGTCAAGCACTCGATACGACCATTCTGAGAGTTGCGACGCCATAGCAGGTCATCCTGCCCGGCCAGTTCACGGGCTGCCACGGTATTAACTTCCTGACCCTGGTCATCCAGTAAGGTTACTTTAGAGCCTGCGGTGATATACAGGCCTGCTTCCACCGTGCAGCGGTCGCCTAACGGAATGCCGATACCCGCATTGGCGCCGATTAAGCAGCCTTCGCCCACTTTGATGACGATATTGCCGCCACCGGAAAGCGTACCCATGGTGGAGCAGCCGCCGCCCAGATCTGACCCTTTGCCAACCATCACGCCGGCTGAAATGCGCCCTTCGATCATGCCAGGGCCTTCAGTGCCCGCATTG
>JAMCZP010000039.1 GCA_023485185.1 Gammaproteobacteria bacterium | reverse complement strand
TATTACGTATACAGTGCTTACATATACAATAACTACGCCAGCAAACGCTTATCGTCGTGATGGAGGGGTCAACACATGCGAGGAGGGCGCATCCTAACACTACCTTTAGGCTATGACCAGTTTTTTTAAGCGCGCTATCTTGCACCCAACCTTGCACCATAGTGAATCAAGGACTTGCACTTGTGCAGATTTCGTCTAACCTAATAAGTGCCTTATTAAAGTTCACTACTCTCAAGGAGCGATGCGATGAACTGGGATCAGATTGAAGGCAAATGGACAGAAATGAAAGGTAAGGCCCGCTCTAGCTGGGGCGAGCTTACCGATGATGAACTGGATCAGATTGGCGGTAAGAAAGACCAACTGGTCGGCAAGCTGCAGCAAAAGTATGGGCTTGCACGCGAAGAAGCTGAACGAAAAGCTGACGAGTGGGCTGAAAAACAGTAGTTACCGATTCGTTGATAGTAATTTGTTGACTATTCTTTATTGATTAGCTGCTTTTATTAAAAGTTTTTAACGTAGCCACATGGAGAGATGCTATGCGTAAGACAATCCTCACAACAGTAATTGGTACCGCGCTTATGGGCACCGTTGCCATGAGTGCTCATGCGCAAAATGAGCCTCAGGGCATGTACTCTGCTGATGACATCCTTGACGCTGAAGTCTATTTCGCTGGCGGTTCTGGTGAAGAGATTGGTGATGTCGATGACATTCTGTTTGATGAAGAAATGCGTATTACCGCGCTGGTCATCGAGAGCGGCTCCGTTCTTGGTCTAGGCGGCCGCGAAATTGTAGTTAGCACCGACTACTTCACTCTTGAAACTCATACAGAAAGCGATGGTGATACTGAACACCGTATTATTATCGAAGCCACCGCCGAAGAAGTTGAAGCCTTCCCTGCTTACAACAACGATTGGTGGGAGCAGACTAAAGCTAACGCCCGCGACGCTTGGCAGACCACCCAAGAAGGTGCTGAAAGCGCTTGGCAGCGCACTCGTGAAGCAGTTAATGCCGACGAGTAAGGCCTAAGTTAAACATTTAGCTTATGGCAATAAGAAAAGGGCCGCCCATTTGGGTGGCCCTTTTTGATGCAAAACTGCTTGATACAAATAACTACAGTTAAGTGGCTATTTGCGTCGCACACCCTGCCCTGGCAAGCGTTCACGATCATGGGGCTGCTGAAAGTCAAGCAGTGGGCCAGTAGGTACGATGCGCGTGGGGTTGATAGTCTCGTGACTATAATAGTAGTGGCGTTTGATGTGATCCATATTGACCGTTTCCGCTACACCCGGCCATTGATAGATTTCCCGCAGGTAATTGGAAAGATTGGGGTAGTCTTCAATGCGCTTTAAATTGCATTTGAAATGGCCATAGTAGACTGCGTCGAAACGCACCAAAGTGGTGAATAGGCGAATATCCGCTTCCGTCAGCCACTCCCCTGCTAGGTAACGCTGGCGTCCTAAACGCTCTTCCATTCGCTCTAATGATTCAAATAACGCCTTAACGTGCTTCTCATAAACAGCCTGCTCGGTGGCAAAGCCTGACTTGTACACGCCGTTATTGATGTTGTTGTACACATCGTCATTCACTTCATCAATGACGCTACGCAGATCTTTTGGGTAGAAATCCAGGTCATTACCCGTCAGCCCGTCAAATGCATGATTAAACATCCGCAACAGATCAGCGGATTCGTTATTAACAATCGCGCTACGCTGTTTATCCCACAGCACCGGCACGGTTACCCTGCCCGTGTAGTGCGGATCCGTTTTGGTGTAGAGCTGATAGTGAAAGTCGGCACCGTTAATGGGGTCGCCGCTGGCGCCCTCGTCTTGTCGGTAAGTCCACCCCTGATCAAGCATCAAAGGGCTCACATGGGAGGTGCCAATCAGCGGCGCTAGCCCTTTTAGCTGGCGCATAATCAGAGTGCGATGAGCCCAAGGACAGGCGAGCGATACATATAAATGGTAGCGATCTTGCTCTGCCGGGTAGCAAGCGCCATCAGTTTCAGGCTGATCGCCAACCCAATCGCGTAGCTGTGCTGACTCACGCACAAATTCACCGCCGTGCTTTTTAGTGTCATACCACTGGTCTTGCCATTTACCGTTGACCAATAATCCCATGGGGCGTCTCCTTAAAAGGGGTATAGAAGTAGCATACGCCCACACAGGGGATGCTCAAGCGTATGTTTTACGCCCTTTCATTCGAGTGAGTCGAATCATGCGCTGAACACTCGCTCACGACAGCCTGCTTAAGAGCTGAAGCCATAGCGTGTGCTGCCGGGCCTGCGCGGTCGCGATCACGGAAGATCAGTTGAATGGGCACCTCACGAATACCACCCGCCGTTAATGGCAGCGGCTTTAATTGGCCGCTTTTTAACTCTTCGGTGATGCGCGTTTCTGGCATCCACGCAAACCCAAGCCCACGGCGCAGCATATCTAGTGAGGTATTGAGGTGGCCGACGGTCCAACGCTGTTCGGCTTTCAACCAGCCAGCGTTAGTTGATTGACGCAATGCCGAGTCGCGCACGACGAGCTGACGGTGCTGGGCCAAGTCGCGCAGGTCTAAAGAACGCCCTAGCTGATGCAACGCATGGCGGGGATGAGCCACGGCTATGAAGCGCACCGTTACAAGCGGCTCGCCTAAGAAGCCCTGCGCTTCAATACCAGAGACCACGAGGTCTGCACGGCTATCGTAGAGCATTTCGATGCCGCCATTGAGCACGCTTTCGTGCAATTGAACGCGCACCTGGGGATAGGTTTCTGAGAAGCGTTCTAACGCCTTAGCTTGAGCGGCAGCGGGAAATACCTGATCAATCGCCACCACCACTTCCGCTTCTAAACCAGCCGCCAGTCGCGAGGCTACATCCTCAAGGGACGCAGCACTTTCAATTAATTGACGTGCACGCCTAAGCAGCAGCTCCCCCGCTTCGGTTAAGCGAACCTGACGCCCGATGGGCTCCAGCACCTGAACCCCTAGCTGCTCTTCTAATTTATGGACAGCATGGTTAAGCGTGGAAGGACTTTTGTGTACGGCCTCTGCCGCACGCGCAAACCCTCCATGGTCAACCACGGCGGCCAGCATTTGCCATTGTGCAAGTGTTACCCGGGACATTTCGATTTCCTCGACGCAAAACAGCGAAACAATGCGCTTATTATTCGAAAAAACATCAATAGAATGCCAGGAAATGCCCTATAGTTCTGCTTATCGCCACTAAATTTTATTAGTCATGCAAAATTATTCATCATAACGTATGCCTTTTAAAGCCCAATGGCCGGACAATACTAGACACTTGTTATATTAACGCTTTCAAATTAACAATTTTCGTCTATGATCATCTCAGTTTATTTAATTAGCAGGCTTAACCAGTTACATTTGTTAGCAAACGGTGTTTATAAATAGTATTCTTTGGTTATTGTTTACCTATTTTGATTTAAATATTTTTATGTATAGATATACAGTCTATGCACCCCCTCTTTCATGGGGTATGGTTTCCGGGTTTATACGCTTGATTGTTACTTTTAATCACGAACTCGGCGGTCCATTTACCCATGTTGCGAATCCTTCATTCGCTGCCTCGCACGCACAAATTATTGCTGTTACCTGTGGCCACTATGGTCACCGTGCTGGGCACACAAAAGTTATTGACGACTTATCAAGATTTAAATCACCCCCATACACCCTTAGAAAGCGTATTAGTGCCGCTTCCTAGTGATTCAGCACCCGGCGTACCTTCATTACGTCAAGAGCGTACCCCGGTAGCTGAAGCGATTGATCGCGCCTCACGCGCTATTGATGCTACCCGTGAGAACATCCCTCTAAGCGAGCTAACCGTCACTGAGATCGTTGATCTCGATGTGATTGAATCTGCAGAAGCCAACATGGCGTCAATGCCGGCGCTAGCACTTAATGCACCTGCGCTTGATCTAGCCATGCTAGATACGGCAGGACTGGACAGCGGCGCGCTGCATATGGCCGTGGTCATTGGCACGCTGACTAGCGGCATGCTGGATGTAGACCACACATCCCCGGTCGAAATTGCCGATGCCACTTCTTATGAAGACTACGGTGTTGAGCTATTCGACGATATCTCATTTTTGGAACTAGAACTGGCCGCAGAAGAGCCGTTTGTACCTGAATGGGAAACTCATATTGTTGAATCCGGCGAAACCTTCGCCGTATTAGCACAAAATCATCTTGGACTTGGCTATAGTGAAGTGCTTGCTCTTCTAGAAGACTTACCTGATCAGCGCTTACTGACCAATTGGCGCGCAGGAAACAGCTTCGATTATCAGTTGGATGAAGATGGGCGTTTGCTGTCACTTCGCATGATGCAAAATACCCGTGACGGCATCATGCTGGAACGGGAGGAGGATCACTTCGCGGTCACTACCATTGAGCGACAAGGCGAACCTGTTCAGCGTCTTTATGCGGGTAGTGTTAGCGGTAGCTTCGCACGCTCAGCCCAGGCCACCGGCTTAAATAGCAACTCAGTCACGGAACTAACCCGACTGCTCGAAAAGAAACTCGATTTCCGCCGAGACAGTCGTCGTGGTGACCGTTTTCAGGTCTTAGTCGAGTCGGACATGATTGATGGTGAAACGCTCGACTCCCGTGTGCTAGCGGTTAAATACGACGGCGAGCGAATGGGCTTAACCGTTGTGCGCAATGCCAACGATGATAACTTCTACACCCCTGAAGGCGGCAGCTTAGACCCCGCGTTTGCCCGCCACCCCTTTGAAGGCAGTTATCGCTTAAGCTCAAACTTTAATCCACGGCGCCTGCATCCGGTGACTGGACGCGTCAGCCCACATAACGGTACTGACTTTGCCATGCCGATAGGCACGCCGATTACGGCGCCTGCCAATGGACGGGTTGAGCGTGTCAGTAGCCACTACGCAGCGGGTCGCTATGTCGTTATTCGTCATGACAATGGTTACCGAACGCGCTACTTGCACCTTTCGCGCCCATTGGTAAGCCAAGGAGACCGCGTAACCATGGGTGAGCGCATTGCGCTTTCAGGTAATACTGGCCGTAGTACTGGTCCTCATTTGCACTACGAAGTCATCGTTAACAACACTCCCGTTAATGCGATGACAGTCGACTTACCTGAAAACACAAGCTTAAGCGGTGATACCTTGATTGCGTTCAAGAACCAAGCTGAGCCTATGCTAGCAGCGCTTGAAAGCGGTGATACAGGACCGGTTAACATGGCTAACTATCAACAGCAAAGCGGTAACTAGTAACTGCTAGTTAAGCTAACTGTAAAAACGCCGCCTTTCACTTTAAAGGCGGCGTTTTACGTTAGTACGCTATACCGGACGCTGTAATGCAGATAACAGCGCAGCATCGCGATGGTAAATATCAGGCCTAAACTCCACCTCGCCTTGCGCATTTGGCCAAGCGGTCAAATAGTGCAGCGCGACAGGAATCCGCTGGGCAAGATTGACGTTGCGGTCACTTTCTCCATTCAGCAGGCGACTCATCTGGTAGCGACTGCCGGTATCTTGCAATAGCATTTGCGCAAGCTCTGCCACTCCTTCAACGCGAACACAGCCTGAACTCAGCGCGCGTTGATCACGCTGAAACAGCCCTCGCGCTGGCGTGTCGTGCAAATAAATCATGTCATTATTGGGAAAGCGCACCACAACACGTCCTAATGGGTTTCCGGCCCCTGCTGTTTGACGCAGCATAATGCCTCCAGGGCGTTGCCAATCGATCTCTTCGGCGATAAGCGGCTCACCAGAGGGACTTATCACCTGAATATTTTGTCGGGCTAAATAGCCAATATCAGCGCGTACCTGCGGCAATACATCTTCGCGCATGATCGTAGGCGGAATCGTCCAGGAAGGATTAATCGTCAGGTGACTAATTGTAGAGTGAATAATCGGCGTTTCGCGGCGCGGGGTGCCCACAACAACCCTCGCATCCCAATGCTGACCATTAGGACGCACATAGTGCATCCGGTAGCCGGCAATATCGACCCATACTCGGGGTTCGGCTGCTTGGCTGGGAGTAATCCAACGAGCACGTTCTAAATTAATTCTCAATTGGTCAATTCTTGACGTCACTGGCGTGTTGAGTGCTAGACGCGTTTGCTCGCCAACAACACCATCCTCTTGAAGCAAGTGGCGGCGCTGGAAACGCCTAACCGCCGCTTCTAATCCAGCGTCATAGTTACGCCGGTTTTCAGCTGTTTCCACCTGGATCATCGGATAAGCACTGCTATCCGCCACCATTAAATTAGCCTCTCCCCACAGGGTCAGACGCTGGCGCAGCACAATTACATCGTCTGCCTGAACCCCAGGACGAAGCGATTCTTCCCGCGCCGCTAACATGGGCGCACTACCAAGGGTTGCTAACTGGTAGTGAGTCTCCAGCGCTTCACGTAGCTGTTGATACTCATCTGACGAGGGACGGGCAAGGGCGATGGCATTGTCTAGCTGACGATCCTCTACGGCGTGTATAACGCGCAGGAGTGAGTAGCGTCTTTCAGGACGTGGAGCATCCCACTGAGGCTCAACATCGCGCGGATTCACTTTGCCGCGCTCTAGATGGTCCAGCGCCAGCAGCAGTGCTTGGGTTGCCTTCACATCAAATGCTGCCTGGGTTGTGGCGTCCCCTGTTTGGCTGCGTTGAAACTCATTGAGGAGTGTGTCGGCGTAATAATCTGCTGGTACTAAACCATCGCCTTTCAGACTGTTTAAGGCATCTACTAAGGACGCTACGGTTAGTTCTGACTGCCATACAGGCTTACCATCACGCAGTTGGTAAAATTCGGCAACCGGTAGGTTAGGCGTTGCAGCAGCGGTTAATTGCTGGGCTAGTGCAAGCTGCAATGGCGCTGAGTCTGCATAGGCATTGTTGAATCCGAAAGGGCCATGGGTAAGTGTTACACACAGAGCGATCCCTATCGTCCATCGTTTTATTGGCTGTCTCTCGTTCATCGCCCTCTCCTTGCGTTACTATGGTCCCCAACATCAGCCTTCCACATCAGCCGACAGTCTCTTTTTATCTTAGTCGACTCGTTCTTCATCATGACGCATATTGTTTGCAGGATCGTTTAATATGTCCCTTCGTCTAAACACTGCTACATTATTATTTTCCTTACCTTTAGCACTATTTACATTACCACTTCATGCCGCCAGCTTTTTTGCCAACGTGGCTTCAACGCCTCCTCAAGGCGTTCTTCCTCTCCACCATCAGCTACAGCAGCTCGCCCCCCAGGCAACGCCAGAGGCGCTACGTCTAGCCGCTCAAGCACTCAACTGCGCTGAACCTAACGCCGAGCGTCTAGCCGTTATCGATTACTCGTTACCTTCAAC
>JAMCZP010000129.1 GCA_023485185.1 Gammaproteobacteria bacterium | reverse complement strand
TTTAATTGGATGATAATATTATCCACTTCAGCCAACCGAAGGACGGTCTCATTGTAGAGATCAGAACAGGTGCGGCTCGGCACGTTATACAGAATAACCGGTAGCTTGCTGCCCTCGGCGACTGCTTTAAAGTGCTGGTATAGCCCTTCTTGGGTCGGCTTGTTGTAGTAAGGGCATACTGACAAGCAGTAATCCGCCCCGACTTCACCCGCATAACGTGCCAGTTCAACCGCTTCAGAGGTTGCGTTAGCCCCCGTACCGGCAATCACGGGGATGCGGCCGTTGACTTCTTCGACCACGCTGCGGATCACATCAAAGTGCTCTGCAAAGGACATGGTCGTCGGCTCGCCCGTTGTGCCCGCCGCAACGATAGCATCGGTGCCATTTTCGAGATGGAAGTTCACCAGACGGCGAAGCGCCTCCCAGTCGATGTCGCCATTGACTTTCATAGGCGTCGCCAGGGCGACTATGCTGCCTGTGATCATCCGTATATTCCTCACCAGCCAAATTGTGATATCAAGTATCTGTGTTTTAAGTGCTATGTCTTTTAAGTGCTGTGTATTTTACGTGCTATGTGTTTAACAAAACCAGCCACCATCGCGATACTTTGTATCAAGCGTTAGCGTTACACAGAGAGCAAATGGTACTCAGGCGATTCGAACCTGTACAGCGTAAAGCGGTGTGAGTTTGCAGCCATGCGGTTTTAGAACTTTGACATAGGCGACCGGCATAGGTGTAATCGCACTTAACATACACCCTTAATACCTATCATTAATAAGGACTTATTATGCCTGTTGAAATCGGCCAAACCGTTCCAGATTTCTCCGCCACGGCCACCGGCGACACCACCATTACACTGTCAGAGCTGCGTGGCCAGCAGGTAGTCGTTTACTTCTACCCAAAAGCCAGCACCCCTGGATGTACTACGCAAGGTGGGGACTTTAGAGATCGCATGGCGGCTTTTGAAGCGGCCAACACGGTTATCCTCGGCGTTTCCCGAGATGGATTGCGCGCTCAGGAAAACTTCAAAACCAAACAGGCATTCAATTTTGACCTGATTTCCGACAAAGACGAAAGCCTGTGTACGCTCTTCGACGTTATTAAACTGAAAAAAATGTACGGCAAAGAGCACTTGGGCATCGAACGCAGCACATTTTTGATCGACACAGACGGCAAGTTAGCTAAAGAGTGGCGCGGCGTTAAGGTTCCTGGTCACGTCGATGAGGTACTCGCAGCATCTGAAGAGCTTAACGCATCTCACTAATTTTTTTGTTAACAGGCCGGTCAAGGCCTTAGCCGGCCCTACCGCCCACTCTGAAACAGGCCAGAGTGGGCGGAGGCATACACTACTCGTACTCTTTTTCTGTTGCTTGCAAGATCAACCCGTCGTTACGCCCTTGAAGACTGCGGGGCCAGGCGTAGACCAGCGCTTTAAGCAGGGTTGCCAGCGGGATCGCAAAGAAGATCCCCCAAAACCCCCAAATACCGCCGAAGAACAGCACCGCGACGATAATCGAAACGGGATGAATATTATTAGTTTCAGAGAACAAAATCGGCGCTAGCACGTTGCCATCCAGTGCCTGTATCACGCCATAGGCGACCAGCACGTAGGCAAACTCCTCGCTGATGCCAAAATGGAATCCAGCCACGGCGGCGACCGGAAGCGTAGCCACGGCAGCACCGATATAAGGCACTAATACCGAGAACCCCACTAGAACAGCTAATAGCGCTGTGTAAGGCAAGCCAAAGAACGAGAAGGTAATGAAGGTCACCGTTGCGACAATAATAATTTCGATGAACTTGCCACGAATATAATTGGCAATCTGGGTATCCATCTCGTACCAGATACGCGACAGCAGCGTGCGCTTTTGCGGCAGCAGCGAGAGCATAAAGCCCACCAGCACTTCGCGATCCTTTAGCATGAAAAAGACCAGAATAGGCACCAGCACCAGATAGATAATCAGTGCCATGATGTTACCCAGCGAGGCCAATGATAGCGTCAATGCACGCTGACCTAGCTGACTGATTTCACGGCTCGCCACGCCGATCCAGCTCTGCATTTGATCGGGGGTAATTATGTTTGGATAGCGTGCTTGTAGCTCATCTAACCAGCCCTGACCACTAGCGAACATACGCGGCGTTTCCTGCACCAACCCCACCAACTGATTCCAAATCAGCGGCATTAAAATAAAGGCCAAGGTCAGTAAGACGCTGATAAAAGCTAAAAATATCAGGATCACGGAAAGTAAGTGCGGCACACCGCGACGCGTCAGCGCCCCCACAACACCTTGCAGCAAAAAGGCAATTACCAGGGCAGTAAAAAATGGTGCCAGCATGCGGCCAAACAAGATAATGGCCGCAAAACCAGCCACTAACAAAACTAATAGAATGACCGCCTCTTCATCTGAGAAGTAACGTTCAACCCAGCTTTTAAAAATGGTGCGAAGGGTCATCAGTGTGCGTCCTTGGCTTTGCGAATCCAGTAAACATATCGATCACCACGCTGTTCACGACCCTCTAACGTATGGTGACTCTGGTCGGCAAACGATGCCATATCACGCCACGAACCAGCATCCGTAGAGTGTACTTCCAACAATTGACCTGCTGATAAGCTCGCCAACGCCTGCTTCGCTTTTAGCAATGGCAGCGGGCAATGCAACCCACAGGCGTCAAGAACCGTGTCGGGTTGAAAGCCCCCAGTTTGCTCAGACATACATACTCCCTCAAAATGCCCTGCATCATCACGGCATTGTCACATAAACTATTTCTTTATGAATGATTTTACGAAACACTCGATTTAACGGCACTTCACCGTCTTAATCAATGTCACACTCTGATATCAATGCCACACTCGCTATCAAGCCTGCACCATGACCGATGCGCCTTAACACCGCCAATGAGGATGCTATGCCGACACTTCGTACCGCTTGCCCAGGTTGGATATGTGCGTTCGCTTGTGCATTTAGCAGCTTACTATTTAGCCCCCAAAGCGCAGCCATCAACGATTATAGTCTCCCCAGCCTGGGCGCTGCTTCTACATCGGCAAGTAATGAGGAGTATCGTTTAGGTCGTGCATGGCTGCGCCAATTTCGCGCTCAAGCTCCCCAGTGGCAAGACCCTATTGTTAACGACTATTTGGAAAGCCTGATCGCAAGGCTGGCGCCCTATAGCCAAATCAGTGACATGAGAACGATTACCGTGATGGTGGATAGTCGGTCACTCAACGCCTTTGCGGTTCCTGGTGGCGTGGTGGGCGTAAACTCAGGGCTTTTTGCTTTTGCAGAGGATGAAGGTGCCTTCGTTTCAGTACTCGCTCACGAGCTTGGGCATCTTTCTCAGCGGCATTACGCCCGCGGCAGTGCCCGTGCAGCGCAAACCCAACTACCTGCCATGGCAGCAATGCTAGCTGGCATGCTGATTGCCGCAAGCGGCGGTGGCGATGCTGGCATGGCAGCGGCCATGGGCTCACAGGCGGCATTAATTCAAGACCAGCTCACCTACTCGCGACTGTTTGAGCAAGAGGCTGACAATATAGGCCTGCAAGCAATGGCTGAAGCAGGCTATGACCCCCAGGCGATGGTACGTATGTTTGCCGCCATGCAGCGCATGGCGCGCCTGCAGGGCAACGCACCGCCTGAGTTTTTACTTACCCACCCAGTCACTGATAATCGTCTAAGTGCAGCTCAATCCCGCGCGGCACAGCTCAATGTCGCTGACAGTTATACCAGCGACATCCTTTACGACATGATGCGCGCACGTGCCCTACTAAGCATTCACTCCAATACTCCCCAGCAGGCAGCCACTCGCCTTGCCCAGGAAGGCGCTGAAGACGTCGCCCAGCGCTATTTGGAGGCATTGATTGGGGCACGGAACGGCCAGGTCGATAGCGCCCTACAGCAGCTTGATCAATTGGCGAATGAACAGCCCGACTATGCGATGCTGCCCGCTTCAGCGGCGATGGTCGCGTTCGAAGCAGGCCGCTATGATGATGCTATCCAGCGCAGCCAACGACTACTGCGCTTAATGCCGAATTACTTACCTGCGCAATTGTCCTTGGCTGAAGCACAGCTCCAGCGTGACCCTCAGGCGGCTTACACCCTGCTGCGCGACATCACGTCACGTAACCCCGAAAACCCACAGGGCTTCAATCTGCTTGCCGAGGCTGCGGGACGCAGTGGATTTAATGGCTGGGGCCATTTAGCGCGTGCAGAATACCTGCAACTAACTGGACGGGTAGATAGCGGCATTCGCCAGCTCACCATCGCGCGGGATGCTGCCCAACGGGAAGATGATACGCTGGCATTAGCGCGCATTGAACAGCGCCGCGAGGCGTTTCTTGAGTATCGCGAAGCGCTAGAAAAATTCTAACCAAATCCATGCCATTGCGAGAAGCGCAGCGACGCGGCAACCTTAACCAGTGGCGGCAGTAAACCCCGGGATTGCTTCACTTCGTTCGCAATGACATTTTACGTTTGCCATGACACTTCAACGTTCCCAATGACATACGCAGCGCTCGTTGCTCTTCTCGCTATGCGTTGAAATTCAGCATTCGCTCTAAAGGCTTCAAAGCTTTTAGACGCAGTGTTTCATCCACGTAAATTTCACCACTGCCTTCACGCAATGCGCCTGCCAGGTTATCTAAAGCGTTCATCGCCATCCAAGGGCAGTGTGCACAGCTGCGGCAAGTAGCGCCATTGCCAGCCGTTGGTGCTTCAAACAGCGTTTTATGGGGTACTGCCTGCTGCATCTTGAAAAAGATGCCTCGATCCGTCGCCACAATCAGCTTGTCGTTCGGAAGGTCTTTCGCCGCTTTAATCAACTGCGAGGTTGAACCCGCCACATCCGCAAGCGTCACTACCGGCTCAGGTGACTCTGGATGCACTAATACTGCAGCGTCGGGGTAGAGGCGTTTGAGGTCTTCCACGCCCTTGGCTTTAAACTCTTCGTGGACAATACAAGCGCCGTCCCACATCAACATATCAGCACCGGTCTTATTTTGAATGTAGCCACCCAGGTGCTTATCGGGTGCCCAGAGGATTTTTTCGCCTTTTGCCTGCAGGTGTTCAATAACCTCCACCGCAATCGATGATGTCACGACCCAGTCGGCACGCGCTTTAACAGCAGCGGAAGTGTTCGCATATACCACCACCGTGCGATCAGGATGCGCATCGCAGAACGCACTGAATGCATCTGCCGGGCAGCCAATATCAAGTGAACAGGTCGCCTCTAGCGTGGGCATCAGTACGCGCTTCTCAGGCGAAAGTATTTTGGCGGTCTCACCCATAAAGCGAACACCGGCAACCACCAGCGTGGTGGCTGCGTGGCGGGCACCAAAGCGCGCCATCTCAAGAGAATCGGCAACACAACCACCGGACTCTTCTGCTAGCTGCTGGATCGCATCATCGGTGTAGTAGTGGGCTACCAATACGGCGTTATGGGCCTTCAACAGCCGCTTGATTTCTTCAACCCGCGCATGGTCTTGCTCTGGAATACGAGTAGGACAATACGCAATGGGCAGCGGAGCATCGAGCTCTGCTTGAGTAGTCATAATAGTCATCGTGTCTACCACTGTGACGAACAGGGAATCCCCCTGTTAAACACTGGGTCACGGCTATGTACGCATGTTAATGCACATATACCGCTCGCGTGCGCGATTGGCCGCTGCGTCTTTCGCGGTGGCCAACCGCTCAGATTTATTCTAGTCTATTGTGGTGGGTAATGGCGGCCTGCTGCAAACAGAATGTCGCCCTAGGCTGTTTTCTAAGCGCATAGCAAAACGCCCCTGACAGTAAACTGTCAAGGGCGTTAAATTTGGTGGGTCGTGTAGGATTCGAACCTACGACCAATTGATTAAAAGTCAACTGCTCTACCAACTGAGCTAACGACCCAAATTTGCCTTACCTTACGTACTCTAGCACTGCAATAAATACTTAAACCGTTCAATGGAATTCAAACTAGACTTTTAAAAATGAAAATGCCTGTTTAAATGGTGGGTCGTGTAGGATTCGAACCTACGACCAATTGATTAAAAGTCAACTGCTCTACCAACTGAGCTAACGACCCGCCTGAACGGATGCATATCCTACGCTTACACACCTTTGATAGCAAGTGCTTTTTAGCTTCAAAGGGTATAAATGCTCCATTTTGTGCCTAGCGCATCATATTGGAAGGCTAGGCACGTTGAAGCGCTTTACTTAACGCGGTTTAGTTTTGGGTTTACGCATCGCTTGCACTGGCTTGCGTTTATGCTTGTCGCGGCTCCAACGATTCTTTTCATCCGGCGTCAAAGCAGGTACTTTACGGGTCTCCAAACTCGCCAGGGTAGCGAGATCATCTACCTCATCCTGGGTAAGTTCGACCCATTCACCGGCTTTGGCTCGCTTATCGAGGAAGATGTTGCCATAGCGCACACGCTTAAGACGACTCACCGTCAAGGCTTGGGATTCCCACAGGCGGCGCACTTCACGGTTACGCCCTTCCAGAATCACCACGTGGAACCAGGTATTAATGCCTTCGCCACCAAACTCCTGAACGTCGGTGAAGCGTGCCGGACCGTCTTCCAGCATCACGCCATCCACCATCGCCACGATGTGTTCGCGCTTAACCTCGCCCATCACCCGAACCGCGTATTCACGCTCTACCTGAGTTGAGGGGTGCATCAATCGGTTGGCCAACTCACCATCGGTGGTGAACAACAGTAAACCGCTGGTGTTGATATCCAAGCGGCCAATGGCAATCCAACGCTCGCCTTTGAGGCGCGGCAATCGTTCAAATACGGTGCGCCGACCTTCCGGGTCTTTACGGGTGCACAGCTCGCCTTCCGGCTTGTTGTACATAATGACTCGCCGCGGCACTTCTTCTTCCGGACGAAGTGCCACCGGGCGATCATCAAAGCTGACTTTATCACGCGCTTCAACACGGTCGCCTAGCTTGGCCACCTTGCTATTCACTTTTACGCGGCCATCGGAAATCGCAGTTTCCATTTCACGACGCGAGCCAAGGCCTGCACGGGCCAAGACTTTTTGCAGCTTTTCGCTAATGGGGGGCGTGGCGTTTTTACTTTCACTCATGGTCGTCTGACCTCACATCGTTAGTCTGCGTGCGGGCGCCATCATCTTCGTTAGCGCGCCGCGCACGTGCCGCAAGCCGTGCTTCTAAATCGGCAAAGCTCAGCGGCTGGGTTAACGCCGTCTCGGCGTGTGTGCCGGCTATCTCAGCCGAGCTTATCTCATCTGTCTGGGGAGGCGCATCCTGCACCGTTTCAAGCCTTTCGTCTAGTGCTTCATGCTGTGTAGCAGGGTCATTTTGCGCATTGATGTCCTCGTCATTCGACACCAAGCGATGCGTAAACCCAAAACTAAAC
>JAMCZP010000313.1 GCA_023485185.1 Gammaproteobacteria bacterium | reverse complement strand
CCATGGCTGACCAGCACAATAGTTTCACCACTCACTTTCTGCTCCCACTCCTCAATGACCGCACGCATGCGCCCTGCCACTGCGCTTAACGCTTCTACTTGGCGGTTAGTGTGCTCGGCATCTTCGGCATCCATCGCCCACACCCCAGGATAGCGATCATCCCCTTGCCCCTCTAACTCGCCAAAATGGCGTTCGCGTAAGCGTGTATCCACACTCGGCACTAATGCAAACTTAGCGGCCACCCGCGTGGCGGTTTGGCTGGTGCGCAAAAAATCCGAATGCACTACGCGTGTTGGCACGGGCCACGGCCAATCTGCCACTAGCTGGGCAAGTTGTTGCTCACCGATCTCAGAAAGGCCAAAGGCATTAACACCACGCTCTGGCGCACTAACAATCACTCCCTGTTGATTGGCTTGGCTATGACCATGGCGCATTAGTAAATAGCGGTTACGCCAATGGTCGGAAGGTACCTGGAAAGTATTTGACATAAGTTTGTCATAAACCCTAGATTGGAGGTGTCTGTTTTCGAAAATAACCATCCTTCGCGCAAAATGTCCACTTACGAAACATTTTATGCTTCGTTCACACGGAAAACGCCGCGAAGGGAACACGGCAAATAAGCACTAAGAATACAAAAACGAGTAAGAACACAAAAATAACGTACAAATGAGGCTCAACATGGCAACTGCATTTTTCCACAAGCGTCCGCTTGCGATGCTCACCGCTGCATCCCTCTTGCCACTAGCACTGCTATCGTCCCCTGCCTTTGCTGAATGCGAGCGCGGTGATCTGGATGCGATCTATTGTGATGAAGATGGCGATATGGTCGCTGACCGCCCTACCGATGAATCCGAGTGGGTTAACCCCGACACGCTGATTTTCGCTTATACTCCCGTTGAAGACCCTGCCATCTATACTGATATCTGGCAGCCGTTTATCGATCACCTTGCTGAAGTGACCGAGCGCGACGTGCGCTTCTTTGCGGTGCAATCAAATGCCGCGCAGGTAGAAGCCATGCGCAGCGGGCGACTGCATATCGCCGGTTTCTCAACAGGGCCTACGCCTTTTGCGGTTAACCTAGCGGGTGCGGTGCCCTTTGCCTTAATGGGCTCTGACGACGGCCAATTTGGTTATACCCTACAGCTGTTTACCCACGCCGACTCCGATATTCATGAGCTGGAAGACCTTAAGGGTAAACGCGTTGCTCACACCTCGCCTACCTCTAACTCTGGCAACCTAGCGCCCCGCGCGCTGCTGCCAGAACTCGGCATTACCCCTGACGAAGACTACGAAGTGGTCTACTCCGGCAGCCATGACCAATCCATGCTCGGGGTAGTGGCCCAAGACTACGATGCTGCACCGGTGGCCTCAGAAGTAGTGGATCGCATGGCAGCACGTGGTCTTTATGATGAAGAAGATGTGCGTTTGATCTACGAATCTGACCGCTTCCCCACCACCTCTTACAACTACGCCCATAACTTACACCCGGATTTGGTCGAAAAAATCGAAGAAGCCTTTTTCAGCTTTGATTTTGTCGGTACTGAGCTTGGTGAAGAGTTTGAAGGCGTCGAGAAATTCATCCCAATCAACTACCAGGATAACTGGCAGGTGATTCGTACCATCCAAGCGGCTAATAACGTGCGCTACACGCCCGAAAACCTGGAAGAGTAAAACCTGAGTTCAAGCAATAAGTGCAGCACCGCCACCGGCGGTGCGGTTATTTATTCGACGATGGAAGCGAACACATGCTGGAAATTACGAATCTGGTCAAACGTTATGGCCATGATGAAGCCGTGCTTAAAGGGCTAGACCTCAAGGTAGAGGGCAACAGCGTTGTTTCTATCGTTGGTGCCTCGGGTGCCGGTAAGAGCACCATGCTGAGGTGTATCAATCGGCTGGTTGAACCGACGTCGGGCTCTATCAAGCTTAACGGCACTGAGCTGGTGAACTTGAAAGGGGGCGACTTACGCCGCGCGCGGCGCAAAATTGGCATGGTGTTCCAAGGCTTTAACCTGCTGGATCGGTTAACGGTAATGGAGAACGTGCTGGCTGGGCGATTAGGCTACGTCAATCTCTATCAAGCAATTTCCCGCCGCTACCCCCAGGCCGACATCGAACGCGCCTTTGTGTTGATGGAGCGGGTTGGCATTGCCCACTACGCCAACAAGCGAGCCGATGAGCTTTCCGGCGGCGAGCGCCAGCGAGTCGGCGTTGTGCGCGCACTGATGCAAGAGCCGGAAGTACTACTTGCCGATGAGCCCACTGCCTCGCTTGACCCGCGTACTTCTGAACAAATTATGATTCTGCTGCAAAGCCTGGCCAGCGAGCTTTCACTGCCGGTGCTGATTAATATTCATAACGTTGCTCAGGCTAAAACCTATACCGAGCGGATTGTCGGCTTACGCCACGGCAAGATGATTTTCGATGGCGCGCCTGCTGACTTCAACAAAGAGGCACTAGACGCCATCTACGGCGGCATTGAAGCGCCGGATGAGTCAGTTGCCGATACGCCAGCGGAGGAGCGCTCCCATGACTCCGCCTGACGCTCACACGTCCGTGCCTCGCACCTGGAAGAAACCCCCGTTTATTGCTAACCCTTTGCTGCGTTATGGCTTGATCGTGATCGCGGTAGTTTATCTGGTGTGGGCATTTGGCTCGCTACCGTTTAACTGGACACGTATTTCTGAAGGCTTACCTCGTGCGGCACGTATTTTCAGCGGCGGATTTCCACCCAGTTTTGAACGCTACGGGCTGTTGATTACCGGCTTTAAAGAGAGCTTTCAAATCGCCATTTTGGCCACGCTACTGGGGGTGTTCCTATCGATTCCCTTTGCGGTGATGGCAGCACGCAATATCGCCCCGATGCCGATTTATATCATTGGTCGAGCGGTGATTATTATCTCGCGCAGCTTCCACCCAGTGATCGTGGCTATCCTATTTGTGGCCGCTGTCGGGTTTGGCCCGCTAGCAGGCATTCTCACGCTGACGCTCTATTCGATTGGCTTTGTCGGCAAACTGCTTGCCGAAGAGATCGAAGAGATTGATTGGGGCCAAGTAGAAGCTATGAAGGCCGCCGGAGCAGGCTATATCGCCATACTTTACTACGCGGTATTTCCACAAATACTGCCACGCCAAGTGGGCCTTTCCATGTACCAGCTGGACAGCAACCTGCGTGCCTCAGCGGTAGTCGGCATTGTCGGTGCAGGCGGTATTGGTGGCACCTTAATGAATGCCTTTGGGCGCTACGACTACGATTTCGCCTTTGCGATTTTGCTCATTATCATCGCGGTCATTTTGCTCAGCGAAGGTATTAGCGGCTGGGTAAGGAAAAAAATATGGTAGATCACGCACAGCAGCTTGCCGACCGAGTTTGGCAACGCTACGACCGCAAACAGCGCCTTATTCGCTATGCCGTTCTGTTAGCCACCTTGATGGTGGTGGTATGGGCAGTACGCGATATTGATATCTTCTGGCCCTGGGTATGGGACGCACCCAATCAAATCTCTGGGCTTGGTGGGCGCATGTGGCCACCCAGCGCGGCTGGGTTAAACAGCATTATTGCGGCCTTAATTGAGACCGTGCATATCGCCACCCTGGCTACTTTCTTAACGATTTTTTTAGCCCTGCCGGTCGCCTTTATAGCCGCCCAAAACACCACGCCCAACAGGGCCTGCTTGTGGCTGGGGCGCTTTATCCTAGTCTCTAGCCGCTCGGTAAACACCATCATCTGGGCGCTGCTGTTCGTGGCGATTTTCGGCCCTGGCGTGCTCGCAGGCATTCTCGCTATCGTGTTTCGCTCCATTGGCTTTATCGGCAAGCTGATGGGCGAAGCGATAGAGGAGATTGACCGCAAGCCGGTAGAAGCGATGGAAGCCACCGGTGCCTCCAAGGCTAAGGTGATTGCCTACGCGATTGTGCCCCAAGTCATGCCCGCGTTCTTTGCCATTGTAATACTGCGCTGGGATATCAATATCCGCGAATCAACCGTATTGGGCCTAGTGGGCGCAGGCGGTATCGGGGTTATTTTGCAGGGTGCGATTGATACCTTCGCCTGGCCTACCGTGGCCACCATCCTGATTGCCATCATCGTACTGGTACTAATTGGCGAAGCGATCACCAGTGTTCTGCGCAGCAAAGTACTGTAGCCCGCTTCACTTAAGCAGGGGCAAGCGTTTGACCTATGGCCAAACGCTTGCCATGGTTAGATGACCATCAACGACATGGAGTATGCACAACGATGACAACCTATATCGTGGTAGCCGACGCCGCTCGTGCACGTATTTTTACCCGTGATGCCTTAACGCTAGCGGAGCAAGAGAGCATGGTTCACGCTGAAGGACGTCTGCACGAAGGTGACTTGGTCACCGACAGTCGCGGCGATGTGCATGAGTCGATGTCCACTACCTCGCGCTCGGCAGGACAGGAAAACTCAGCCTCAAAACATGAAAATGAGCTGTTTGCCAAAGAGGTCGCTCAGCGTCTTTATAGCGCTCGAGTAGGTAACAGCATGGAGAAGCTGATTATGGTCGCACCTCCCAAGTTTTTGGGCCTGCTGCGTGAAAAGCTTGATGGCCCTACGCAGAAGCTCGTGATCCACTCCCTCTCGAAAGATCTAAGTAAAGCGTCGCTGACAGATATTCAGCACGCGGTTAGTGATTTGCGTTAGAAAAACCACCAAGCTACCGCCGCGCCTCCTCATCTTTCCTAAAAAGCCCTTAAAAATAAGGCTTTACCAACAGTAAGTTAAGGAATCGGTGGTAGCACGATATCGTCGCTACGCTTGGCTCCGGCGGTCATCTCTCGGCAAAGCCTTAAGAACTCACGCACGCCGGTGGTCAGATACTTATGGCGATGCCAGATAAACGTGAATTGACGCTTTAGATCTAATTCCGGCGTGGGCAGCGGTACTAAGCTGCCACGCCGGAACGCATCACGCAGGGCTAAGCGTGAGACACAGCCAATCCCCAAGCCTGACTCCACCGCGCGTTTAATACCTTCGGTATGCTCAAGCTCCAGCAAGGTGTTAAAGCGGCTGCGGCGATGGCGTGCGGCTTGCTCTAGCGTCATGCGCGTACCAGAGCCCTCTTCGCGCATTATCCAATCCTCGCGCAGCAGTTGCTCAAGCTCCAGGTGTTCACGGCCCGCGAGCGGGTGGCGTGGCGAGCAAAATACGCACAGCTCATCCTCAACCCACGGCTGACTGATGATCATCTCGTCGTCGCACTGCCCTTCAATTAATCCCAAATCCAGCGAGTGCTGACGGACACCTTCGATAATATGGCGGGTATTGCGCACCGCTAAGCGCACCCGGCTACCGGGATGGCGCTGCATAAAGTCGCTAATCAGCAGAGTGGCCAAATAGTTACCAATGGTCAGGGTAGCACCTACATCAAGCGTGCCCACCCCTTGTTGCCCGCGCAATAGCTCTTCTATTTCTTCACCCCGGTCAAGCAAAGCCACCGCTTTGGGCAGCAGTTGAAAGCCGAGCGCATTTAATTTGAGGCGCTTGCCAATGCGATCCAGTAATTGGCAATCAAACTGACGCTCAAGCTCTGCAAGCGCTGTGCTGGTCGCCGACTGAGACATGGAAAGCGCCCGAGCCGCATGGGAGACACTCTCATGTTGAGCGACTGCCACGAACACTTCTAATTGCCGCAGCGTGTAGTGCATAAATATGACCTTTGTTTGAAAGCTATATCTATTCTACAGATAAGTGTTATCACTATAATTCACTTAACAGATATACCACTCATTACTTAGACTTACTGGCAACAGAATTAATATTTTTTATTCTTTTTAGGAATATGATCGACGCAGCGTAACGCAAGCGTCGTCTAATGGAGAAAACGGCATGAGTAAGTTTGCTCTGGAAGAAGTACTTAGCGTTCACCACTGGAACGATACCTTGTTCAGCTTCCGCACCACTCGCGAACGCAGCCTGCGCTTCAAAACCGGCCAATTTGTCATGATTGGTCTGGAAGTGAATGGCAAGCCGTTAATGCGTGCTTACTCGATTGCTAGCCCCAACTACGAAGACCACCTTGAGTTTTTCAGCATCAAGGTTCCTGATGGCCCGCTCACCTCACGCCTTCAGCACTTAAAAGTAGGCGATCAAATTATGGTTAGCCGCAAGCCTACCGGCACCCTGGTTACTGACGACCTGTTACCTGGTCGCAACCTGTATATGCTTTCGACCGGTACAGGCTTAGCGCCCTTTATGAGTTTGATTCAAGACCCTGAAGTTTACGAGCGCTATGAGAAAATCGTACTGATTCATGGGGTGCGCGAAGTCTCTGAACTGGCTTACGCCGATTTCATTACCAAAGAGCTGCCCGCCCATGAGTACCTGGGTGAAGAGGTGACTGAAAAGCTGGTGTACTACCCCACCGTTACTCGTGAAGAGTTTCATACCATGGGGCGCCTGACAGACCATATCCGTTCGGGCAAACTGTTCGAAGATACCGGCTTGCCGCCTATCGATCCACGCCAAGACCGCGCAATGATTTGTGGTAGCCCGGCAATGTTGGACGATACAAGCGCTCTGCTTGACGAGCTGGGTTTGAATATCTCACCGCGTATGGGCGAACCGGGCGACTACGTCATCGAGCGTGCGTTTGTGGAGAAGTAATGTTTCTGTGAATGGTGAATGGTGAATGGTGAATGGTGAATGGTGAATGGTGAATAGGAAACTCTCGTTACTGTCATCATCACATCACTAATACAAAGCCCCTGCTGGAGATGATCCACAGGGGCTTTGTGCCACTTACCACTCACAACTTACTACTCACTACTTACCATTCACCCTTCACCTATTTAAACCGCGTCTTTACCCGTTTCGCCAGTACGGATACGAATTACCTGCTCAAGTGGCATAACGAAGATTTTTCCGTCACCAATTTTACCGGTATTAGCGACCTGAGTGATCGCATCAATCACTTGGTCAGCCATATCATCGTCTACCGCTACTTCAAGCTTCACCTTGGGCAGGAAGTCCACCACATATTCCGCGCCACGATACAGTTCGGTGTGCCCTTTTTGGCGTCCAAAACCTTTCACTTCCGTTACCGTTATACCTTGCACACCGATATCGGAGAGCGACTCGCGCACATCGTCGAGTTTAAACGGCTTGATAATAGCTGTGATTAATTTCATTGCGATATCCTCTAACTGGGTGGCCGTGATGGGGTCGGGTTCTACGATTGCTGTACTGCAACCGATCACCGCTAACCAACAGCATACACCGCTATCGGCAGAGAATAAAAAAGCCTCCCCCGAAGGGGAGGCCAGGAAGAGCATCCAGCTCTTGCTTTAGTATCAACTTACTTTTTAACACCAAACTCTGGGTAGGCTTCAAGACCACACTCAGCGATATCGACACCTTCATACTCATCTTCTTCGCTAACCCGCACACCCATTACCGCTTTGATGATCATCCACACCACGAGGCTTGCCAGGAAGACCCAGGCGAAGATACCAGCGATACCGATAATTTGAGCACCAAAAGTAGCGTCGGCATTATTCAATGGCACTGCCAGCACACCCCAGATACCTACAACACCGTGTACTGAGATAGCACCCACCGGATCATCTAGTTTCAACTTATCAAGCGTTACGATAGCAGCAACAACAATCAAACCACCAATCGCACCGATAATCGCAGCACTTAGCGCAGAAGGAGATAGTGGATCGGCGGTAATCGCAACAAGGCCTGCCAGCGCGCCGTTCAGTGCCATAGTGAGGTCGGCTTTACGGAACCACAGCTTGGCCAAAATCAGAGCAGCAATGACACCACCTGCCGCAGCGGCGTTAGTGTTTACAAATACTTGCGCAACGTTGTTAGCGGATCCGATATCGGACATTTTTAGCTCAGAGCCACCATTAAAGCCGAACCAGCCCATCCATAGAATCAGGGTACCCAGCGCAGCCAGAGGCATGTTGGCACCAGGAATCGCGTGGATAGAGCCATCTTTACCATATTTGCCTTTACGCGGACCAAGAACCAGGACACCTGCTAGTGCCGCGGAAGCACCCGCCATATGAACAATGCCCGAACCAGCGTAATCAGAGTAACCAACGGCATCTATCCAGCCGCCACCCCAAGTCCAGTAGCCAGAGACTGGATAAATCACCGCGGTCATCACAACAGCAAAGACCAGGAACGACCACAGCTTCATACGCTCAGCAACGGCACCAGAGACGATCGACATGGCCGTCGCAACGAACACAACCTGGAAGAAGAAGTCGGCACGCATGGAGTAGTAAGGAGCGTCATCACCGCCCGCAGTAACTGCATCAACGCTGTTCTCGGTGCCAATCAAGAAACCCAAATTAGGCAAGATACCGCCCTCACCGCTTGAGTACATGATGAAGTAGCCCACCAGCAAATACATGGTGCAGGCAATCGCAAACAGCGAGATGTTTTTAGTTAGAATTTCAGCGGTGTTCTTAGAGCGCACCATGCCCGCTTCGAGCATTGAGAAGCCAGCGGCCATCCACATGACCAGCACGCCGCAAATTAAGAAGTAAAAGGTGTCGAGCGCGTAGCTCAACTCTGTAAACTCGTTCATTGTCTGTTCCCCGTTGCACTATGCAAGCTGTACTAAGAAAAGTTCTACTGAGAAGAGTTGGACTAACAACAGAGTCCGGTTAACTGTGTTTAAACAGCGTCAGCGCCGCGCTCGCCGGTACGGATACGAATCACATCTTCCAGCGGTGTTACAAACACTTTGCCGTCACCGATCTTGCCGCTGTTAGCCGCGCTACAGATCGCATCTAGCACACTTTCCAACCGGGCATCGTCAACAGCGACTTCAACTTTTACCTTGGGTAGAAAGTCGACCACATACTCGGCACCGCGATACAACTCGGTATGCCCTTTCTGGCGGCCAAAGCCTTTTACTTCGGTTACCGTAATGCCCTGTACGCCGTTGTCGGCTAGCGCCTCACGAACGTCGTCGAGCTTGAATGGCTTGATGATAGCGGTGATGAGTTTCATCCCGGATCTCCCTGCTGGATAAGTCCTGCTAGATTAGTAGCGGCACAGCCGCCAGAATAAGCACCTGAACCGTTAATGCGCATACTGTGCCAGCCGTTTTTTTTTACTTATAAGTCAGCCAATTAGCCGCAACATTGAGGGTTTTACAGCCTTTCCCCAGATCAAACCTACGTTCGCAACACGGCTTATGCACCAAAAAAGAGCGTAAGAAAAAGTAGCCTGCTTCATTTCGATGCAGAAAGCACTTTGACAGTAATCGCAGACGATACATGCGAACTTGCCAACTGTTGCGTATCCTTACAGGCAAGCAGTTCATTTTTATATATGACCATTTAGGAGAGAAACATGGCGCCTCAAGACCGCATTAGCCGCCTGGCTCAACAGATCGGCGACCGTTTACAGAATGCCTCCCAAGCGCCGGAAGATATTCAGAAGGGCGTACAGCAAGTCGTCCGTGGCGCCTTTGACCGCCTTGAGCTGGTCTCACGGGAGGATTTTGATATTTTGATGGACGTACTGCAGCGTACGCGCTCACGAGTAGAGGCACTGGAGCGCCAGGTCGCGAATCTTGAAGCCACGGTAGAAGCGTCGGTAGCCACCACAGCCACGCCAATGGAGGCCGAAGTACCGCCGGTACCTACTCCAGAACCCTCTTCAGAAGCTTCTCAAGAAGCCTCTCAAACACCAAACAGCGATGAAGACACCAAGCCCGTTTAAATATGGGTGATCAGTCAGCGGCAATAGAGGCTCTATAATTGCCGCTGGTTAAATCATTAAAGGCACCAAGAAAGAGCAAGCGAAGATAAATAAACAATTTACGTGCAGCTGTTAGAACAGATGTCTTATTAGTAAATACAAATGCTCCAAATTGATGCACCCCTCACCGGATAGCTAACTCCCTACTATTCCCAGCGTCGTTTACTATCAAAAATGTGATCTTTATCCAAGCCATGGCCATTTACCTGCTTTTTCAGCTAAATTCAGATTTGCAAACAATAAACATTATCGTTTAAATACATCTCTTATTTTTTGGATGGCCTTTCCTAACCATGCGCCGCACCACCCTGCTTGCTTTCCTCGCCCGATGTGGTCTATACGCGGTATGCCTGCTGCCGTTTACCAGCGCCCAGGCTCAGTGGGCAGCGGTCGACTGGACCATTGCTGAAACGTTGCTGGCAATTGATGCGCCTGTAGGAAGCGTCGCCCAGCAGAGTGATTACCACCAATGGGTGGGCGAGCCGCGGATCCCCAGCAGTGCCACCGACATGGGGCTACGCACCCAGCCCAATTTCGAACTGCTGGCCCAAGTGCCGCCTGAACAGACGCTCATTTCTTCAATGTTCGCCGGTTTAACACCGCGCCTGGAGCGAATAGCGCCAGTCTCTTCGTTCGCGCTCTACTCCCCCGGCACCGATACCTGGCAAGAGATGCAGACCCTTACCCGCCAGTTGGGCGAATTAACCGAGCGCCAACCTCAGGCAGAAGCGCTGATTGCCCAAACCCAAGAGTTAATGACTAGCCTGCGCGAAACCCGGCCCCCCTCACAGGCAGAAAACGCGCCACTGCTGATGGTGCAGTTTATGGATGCTCGCCACGTACGCGTGTTTGGAGAAAATAGCTTATACAACGCCGTGCTGGAGCAGCTCGACCTTCCCAATGCCTGGGATCAACCCACCAACGACTGGGGGTTTGCGTTAGTGGGAATTGAAGCGCTGGCCCGCTATTCTGAGGCAACGCTTGTCATTATCGACCCGTTGCCCGCCGGGGTCGAAGAGCAACTGGCCAAGAGTGGTCTATGGCAGCAGCTACCCAGCGTGAAACACAACCATCTACTTCGCCTACCACCAGTATGGAGCTTTGGCGCGCTACCCTCCGCCCAGCGCTTTGCCCGCGAACTTACAGCAGCGTTAGAGGCATACGATACCGTTCTATCGAACTAAATTGACAAGCAGCAAATACGCCAAGCGCTAGATTTACATTGCAAAGGTAAAGTAGAGTTAGCTACGAAGTAGTTAATTTAGCGAGGGAAAGCGATGACACTAGCCATTGTCGCCACGCGCGCAGGCGTAGGCTTAGATGCACCAGCAGTGCATGTTGAAGTGCATTTGGCTAACGGCTTGCCGGGCCTAACGCTGGTGGGCTTGCCAGAAACCGCCGTAAAAGAGAGCCGCGAACGGGTGCGCAGTGCGCTAGTCAATGCGGGTTTTGATTTTCCTAATACCCGGCGTATTACGCTCAACCTTGCCCCTGCTGACCTACCCAAAGAGGGTGGTCGCTTTGATCTTCCTATCGCGTTAGGCATTCTCGCCGCCTCTGGGCAAATCCCAGTGGAAGCGTTAGAAGGCATGGAGTGCGCGGGTGAGTTAGCACTGGATGGCAAATTACGTGCCGTACCAGGGATACTACCGTTTGCGCTTGCCACGCGGCGGGCGAAAAAAGCGCTGATCATCCCCCGTGCCTGCGCCGATGAAGCAGCCTTAGCAGGCGATTTACCGGTGCTACCTGCCGACACTCTCTGGCAAGTAGTCGCGCATTTACTCGATCAAGATAAGATTACCCCACATAAACTCAGCGCCTCGGTCAAAACCACCTCACCGGTTGATGATCTGGCCGATGTACGCGGCCAGCAGCAGGCACGCCGCGCGCTTGAAGTGGCTGCGGCAGGGGGCCATAACCTACTCTTTGCAGGCCCACCCGGTACCGGCAAGACCATGTTAGCCAGTCGCTTACCCGGTATTCTGCCCGCGCTTTCCGAAGAAGATGCCCTGGAAGTCGCTGCGGTGCGCTCGGTCTGCGGGTTACCGCTTGAAGCCGATTGGGGTAAGCGGCCGTTTAGGCAACCCCATCACAGTGCGAGTGCCGCAGCGTTGGTGGGTGGAGGTTGTCATTTCCAACAATTGTTGCGACTAAACAATAATTGCTGCGACAATCTCTATGTTGAGTTTACATAGAGTGCGCCTTTGTGACCGTTTCTCTTAAACAATCCAGAACCTTTAGCTTCCATGATGGCACCCTAAAAAACGAGGCAGAGCGCTTGGTCGTTTGGTGGTACGGGCCTATATTTAAGAACAATCGCTTACGAAGCGTCCCTAAAATCCATATCTTCTTAAGAACCATCGACCATGAAAATAACTTAGGAGGCGTGATGAGACGTGAGACTGTCTTAACGCATCTTGGGCTATTGAGAATAGGGTCAGTATGGGAAAAGGGCGTGAGTAGCTCGCGTATTGCCTACGAGGAAAGAAAATTCTCCGTTTCTTTTTCTCCAGGCGGCTGGCGAATTGTCACCTTAGATGATTTACGACAATCAGGACGAAGCCTCTATACCGCTTTTCATGACTCGAACTACTTACCCCAGAAAAATCAGCACAAAACATACCTGATTGAATTTGAC
Organism: Gammaproteobacteria bacterium; assembly: GCA_023485185.1. Next base: position 18,659 of record JAMCZP010000313.1, on the reverse strand, counting down.
CTTCCAGATGGCAAACACTTGCTCATCCCTTGCACAGAATTTTTTATTCGCGTTTACGGCCGATCTTCTGAAATCAAGCGAGTGCTCGCCACTTACCCTTGGGAAGAAGTCAAAAAACGTCTTTATCGACCGCTTGATGCGCCTGCATCCCCAGGTACGTGGCCTGTCAAATTTACCTATCATGTTCATAAACACGATGCCATTTTGCTCGCGCATATGTTGTACGATCCGTATGCCAAGCGCGCTGCAAAATATATATATTCACAATTTGAAACCAGCTCCACGCCAGATGAGATGCTTTTAAAAGCCACCCCATGGTTTCAAGGCAGCGGGGAAATCTCTGTTTCTGGCGTTCCAATTGATGGTGGCAACACATTCCTAGGCTTGCAGATATTAGGCTGTACGCAGCCCGATGGTGCCACGATCCACCGCGAAAGAGAGAAGTCAACGACAGTACCAGCCACCGATGGCGATGATGCTCCCACTCAATTTCCCTATCATCAGCTTCAAGACATCCCCGATGTCATTGACCTGACGGATGATGAAGAGCCCGACCATGGCTCTTCTTGGCTAGACCTTCCTGAGGACGAATTCGTTATTTTAGGTAAGCCTCGCGCCGTCTTGGATAAACGATATACTCGAAAAAATGTGCCCGATACACGAGGCGTCCCCGTTCCGGGTGACGAAACTATTTTCTCCACTGGGGAGCCGCATGGATCAGGAAAAGGGGTCGGACAGGCCTCTATTCATGCTCCTATTACACTGGAATCACAGGGCTTTCTACGTGATATGTGGAATGCGCTTCTCTATTTGCAATCGGCCTATCCCGAAACGATTCGTGGCGTTAGCTGGTTTACCTTTGAAGTCGGCTTTAGCACTTCCCCCGACCCTCGGTTGATCAGCCTCGAACCTTTCGAAATAGACGAGGAGGTGGAAACGTCAGTCGCTAATTGGGTTTACATTGATACTCAGACCAAGGTACCTCGCGGGGTGCTCGTCGTTCGGGTGCATGTGTTAGATCAAACGCTCTATCTCATGGAGATCCAACGACGCCCTCCAAAACCCAGAGCTGGCGGTAGCGAGGAGGCATCCAAGCCTCCTTCCTATAAAGGTTTAGTCTTCACGCTGAGCCACCAAGGCAGCTTCGAGCAGTGGTTACGCCAAGTGCTGTCTAACGTGCGGCACGTAGAAGGTGTTGTCCAAAAACTAGTTGGTCACTGCCCAGGATTCGCCGATACGTTCAAGCACCCTAAATCCAAAAAGGAACAGATACCCTGCGAAGCCTCTGTGTTAAATGCTTTTAGCAAGGTCAGTATTGGTCGCAGTGACTTAGCATAGGTACTATTTGCCACCTTTATGAGTAGCGGTGTCTGTTTTGTCGCTAAGAGCAACCTGTACACCCCGTGTGCAGGTTGCTCTTCTGACGAAGAGCCGATACGGCCATCCCTTCAGTGGCGGGCGAGGATCTTCGCTGCGATGGGCGAAGTGATCATTTGAATCACGGCAAAAAAAGCGGCTGGAATCGCGATCTCTGATGGCAAGCCGGAAACAGCGACAAACGCTGCAGCGATGCTGAATTCCTTTTTACTGACCGTGAAAAGATAGGTAATCACCTCTTTGCGATCAGAGGTGAGTAACCGTGAGGACATACCTACCAGGTACCCAATCAAATTGAGGCACAGGGCCGCGCCCGCAATCACAAACGCATACCAGCCATAGCCAATGATCGTGGTGGCATTCGGCCCGACCACGGCGAGTAGGATCAGCAGATACAGAATCGACCCTATCCCTGCATACGCTGAATCATGCCGTGCAAAGAAAGCCGAGAACTTTGTACGCAAGCTGACCCCAATCACGGTAGGAAGAAGCACGATTAGTGTTAATTCAAGAATAATTGATCCAAGCGGCACGTCTAACTGAAGGCCGGTGAGCCATAAAAACAGGAAGGGAACAATAAACGGACATAACGCGGTGTTGACTGCGTTGAAAACAGCGGCAAGCGCCACATTGCCTTTTGCCATCAGTACCAAAAGAGGAGAGGACACATCTGTCGGCAGCGTGCCGAGCAAGGTTTGGCCAGCAGCCAGCGGGCCGCTTCCAAAAAATAGACGGCCCGTTAGCCACCCGGCAATCGACATAGGCCCATAGACCAGCCCCAATGCCAACAACTGCCGTGACGGCTTTCGGAACACGATGCGCACTGCATGCGCATCGAATGTGAGGCTGATAATCAACATCAGTAATGCCAGTAATGGCCCAATCGCGAACTTAAGCATTATTCCGGTGGCCGGAAAGAGTAAGCCTCCCCCCGCGACGACGATTACAAACCAGACAAGGTGCGCCTCGACAAAATAAATGAATCTACCCATGGTGGATTAGACGTTACCGGTTGAAGTGGATTGAGCCCCGCACCTAAAACATGATCACCTTCGGCCCAGCGCGCCATGGCTCGCTTGGTAGCTAGGGACGTGCTTCCCAATCCAGCGATGCAAATAGATAATGCTCAAGGGTTGAAGCTTTAGTTGCTAGAGGTTTTATAGTACCAAGAACAGATAATTCGAGAGAAGGTAACAGATGGGACATCATCATGATCATCCCCACATTGATCCTGCCTCTGGCGACCGGCGCGTCAGCATCTCCATTTGGGCCAATGGGCTCTTAACCATCGCTCAAATCGTCGGTGGCATTATGGCGGGGAGCCTATCGCTGATCGCTGATGCGTTACATAACTTTTCTGACATGGCAGCATTAGTCATTGCCTTTGCTGCTCGTAAAATCGCCAGACGGCCTGCCGATGTGCATATGACCTTTGGCTATGGCCGCATCGAGATAGTGGCAGCACTCATCAATTACACCACCCTCATTATTGTCGGTGTCTACCTGATTTACGAAGGCGCTATGCGGATGGTCGATCCCCCTGAGATAGAGGGATGGACGATCGTGATTATTGGTGGCGTCGCGCTCGTCGTCGATGCCCTTACCGCCATGCTCACGTGGTCAATGCAAAAAGAGAGTGTCAATATCCGCGCCCTTTTTCTGCATAACTTATCGGATGCGTTTGCCTCCATCGCCGTGATTATCGGTGGTTCGCTTATTTTACTGTACGACATGCGCTGGGTAGACCCCGCGATCACGATAGGGATTGCGCTATATATTCTTTACCTAGCCTTCTCTGAAATTGGCGGCCCTATCCGTACGCTAATGCTGGGATCTCCCCCGGACATTGACGGGCAGGCAGTCGTTGAGACCGTACGAGATATCGAGGGAGTCCAGGATATTCACCATGTGCATCTATGGCAGATGCAGGAAAACATGGCAGCCCTTGACTGCCACGTGGTTCTGACAGAAACCGGCTGGCAGCAGCTTGAATCCGTCAAAGCAGAGATCAAGGAGCAGCTTAAAATGCGCTTCAGTATTGCTCATTCCAGCCTAGAGTTTGAGCATAGTGACCACGCGCATCAAAATGCCAATCTATATGGGCATGAGTGACAGACCGAGGCCGGCTCCCAGCTCAGGTAGATAGCGAGCAGCTTACTCCCATAGCGATTGGCTTATTTTTCAACCCTACTTTTCCACCCCATCGTTGAGACAGAGAGAGAAACATGTTCAAAAAAGCGTCTTTTATATTGGCCGGTACGTTAATGCTGACCGCTGCGATCGTCGCCGTATCGAAGCCTGCCCTCTTAGACATGCAAGCTCAGGCAGCAAAAGAGAGCGGTGTCCAGGCCGAGGACTCCTTGGTGCGTTCACACTCCCCCATCTTGGGACGAGAAGACGCGCCGGTGACGATTGTGGAATTCTTCGATCCGGCTTGCGAAGCCTGCCGTGCTTTCTATCCCCTGACAAAAAGTATTCTGGAAACCTACCCAGAAAAAGTGCGGCTCATCGTGCGCTACACTCCTTTCCACGGCGACGTATCGGACAAGGCCATTCGGGTATTAGAAGTTGCTCGTCGTCAGGGCGTCTTTGAACCGGTACTGGAGAGGCTGCTGGCTCGCCAGGATCAATGGGCTTCACATGGCAGTTTTGATGAATCCGCTATCCTCGATATCGCGAGCCAAGGAGGCCTTGATTTAGCGGCTGCCGAAGAGCAACTGACTTCTGCTGAGGTGCAGGCGGTGATTGACCAAGACATGGCGGATGTCAGAGCCAATCAGATTCGCCAAACACCTACCTTTTTTGTCAATGGCGAGCCTTTAGACCCCTTTGGTATGCAAGAGCTGATTGATGCCGTCGAGAGTGAAGTAGCGGAGATCTCTGGGGAAGAGGATGGCCAGTGATGCAGCGCTGGTGGTTACTAGGCTTGGTGGGCTTTTACCCCTTGCTAGCCGAAGCCAATTGGCAAACGCATCTGTCATTGCCTCCGTCTGAACTTAGCCCTGTCAAGTTACAGGCGGCTAGCGAGCAAGAAGGCACATTACCGCTCGATAGCGTTGATACCCTAACCTTTGGGCGTGATGTCGTCATTGATACCACCCTCTACGAGGCCTTGGCAGCAGAAGGTGTCCCAACGCGTTTCGCCACTAAACTGGAAACACTGCTCAGCGAGTTTATCGCAGCGCCGCTGGAGTTTTCTGGCAGTGAACGTATTCAATTAGTGTGGGAGGAAGATCGACGCCAGGACGGCGCCCGTGTTGGGCCACCACGCCTCAGTTATGCCGCTCTGCCTGATCAGGCAGAGCCCTTGGAGGTCATATGGCCGGTCACCCAAAAGGGGGACGTAGCTCTTTTCAAAAGCGACACCCTGCTAGGCACGTTGCGGTTGCCCGTGCTTAGTGCCCGCTTAACGTCTCGCTTTGGGAATCGGCGACATCCTGTGTATGGAGGGATGCGTCCTCATAATGGAATTGACTTGGCTGCGCCGACAGGAACGCCGGTCATTGCCACCGCACCTGGGCGCGTATCCTTTATGGGTCGCCAAGGGGGATATGGGCAGGTGATCGAGGTGGAGCACGACACAGGGGCAATCAGTCGCTACACACACCTTAGCCGATTTTCCCCACAGCTAGTGGTTGGGGATTTAGTCAATGCGGGAGAGTCGCTCGGAGAGGTAGGTGCCTCTGGGGTCGCCACGGGGCCCAACCTACATTACGAAGTGAGAGTCAATAACCAGCCTGTTGACCCCCTTGGTCAAGGTCAACGCATCATGCTAGGCGAACAGCCGACTCAAAGTGAATATCAAGCGTCACTTTACGAGGCAAGAGATCGCTTAGAACAAGCTATCGGTACGGCGTCACTTTATGACTTGATCTCGTTTAACGAGCCGTAACCACTCGTGCTTAACAACGTTGCATGGGGGTTAGTAACGTGAACGTGCGCTTGTCTCGTTATGGAACCCAAGCCGTGTAATCACTCATCTATCACAACACAGGTAATCGGTATGGAAGAGGTTTCTCCCGTCACCATGGGGGTATTGGCAAGCCTTGCGGCGGGCTTGATGACGGCTGTAGGGGCGCTTCCTGTCTTGTTTACCAAAACACCGAATCGTGGTGTTCGCGATTTAGCGTTGGGGTTCGCCGCTGGTGTCATGCTAGCGGCCTCTTTCTTCTCACTGATCATACCCTCCTTAGAAGCCTCGGAGCTGCGTTATGGCGGTAGCGTGGTACCTGCTGCCATTGCTTGTGCGGCCATTTTGCTAGGGATTGGAATGGTCGCACTACTGAACGAGCTCTTACCTCATGAGCACTTCGAACAGGGGCGAGAAGGGCCAGAGGCTGCCTCACTACGCCGTATCTGGTTGTTTATTATTGCCATTACGATACACAACCTGCCAGAAGGGCTGGCCGTTGGCGTGGCCTTTGGCGCAGGGGGAAGCGAAGGAGGCATGCCGCTAGCGATTGGCATTGGACTTCAGAATGCCCCAGAAGGACTGGCCGTAGCAGTATCACTGCTAAGCGTGGGCTATTCACGTTGGCGGTCATGGACGATTGCCGCCCTTACGGGGCTTGTTGAGCCGTTGGGTGGCTTATTAGGCGCTGGAGTCATCAGCATGTCACAAGCGCTACTGCCCTGGGGGTTGGCCTTTGCAGCGGGGGCGATGTTGTATGTGATCAGTCATGAGATTATTCCCGAAACTCATCGGAGCGGGCACCAAAAAAAGGCCACGCTGGGCCTCTCCATCGGATTGGTACTCATGCTGTTTTTGGATGTTTCGCTGGGCTAACCATTGGGCGTGGGGCGTAGCGTTAGTGCTAACCCAAGTCGTGAGCCCCTCCGTGCGATTTTTCAGTGATACAGAGCTGATGATCACTGATGACCTCAATGATTCGGCAGCTTTCCACTTTACCACCGGCACACTGTGTGACCATCCGTTGAAGCTCCTCACGCAGTATGGACAGTCGTTGAAGGCGGGACTCCACTTTCTTTAGGTGATGCGTGGCGATGGCATCGACTTCTTGGCAAGGCATATCAGGTTGATCTGACATGGCCAAAAGCTCTCGCACTGACTCCACCGAAAAGCCAAAGTCACGGGCATGACGAATAAAGGTCAAGCGCCGCACAGCGTCGTCTCCATAGCGGCGCTGTCCTCCGCCGGTTCGTGTCGCATCGCGCAACAGCCCAATACGCTCGTAATAGCGAACCGTTTCAGGTTTGCAATCGGCTCGTCGTGCTAACTCACCAATGCTGATACTTTGCCCCATCATCGACATGGTAAAACTCCTTACGCAGGGCTTGAAGCTGTAGTTGCTACAAGGTTTACACTTCAAAACCATAGCTCATTGGGAGAAGAGGCACCATGAAAACATCAACGCAGGCGACAGCGCCTACCGTCTTGACACTGCGTGTTGAAGGCATGGACTGCGGCGGTTGTGAGCGCAAGGTTGTGTCGGCGCTAGAGCGGCTGGACGGCATTGAGGAAGTCACGGCAAGCTCCGTCACAGGATCGGTGAAGATTCACCAGCGCGATCATGGAGGCCCCTCGCAACAGACCATTGAGGGCATCCTGAACGAACTAGGCTATCAAGTGACTTCCCCTGCTGGCCAAACACGCGCATCTGGTGCTTCATCCTCTTGGTGGCAAACCGCTAAAGGGCGCTTGGTCATTATCACGGGAAATCTGCTGATCGTAGCCTTCGCGCTTCGTTTAGCATGGCCTGCGCTGGGTAATGTGCCGTTCATTCTGGCCACGCTGGTCGGCTTAATGCCCATTGCGCAGAGTGCCTGGGGCGCCCTCAAAATGCGCAACCCCTTTACCATCGAGATGCTGATGTGCATCGCTGCGGTTGGCGCATTGGCCATCAATGCTGCTGCTGAAGCTGCGATGGTCGTGTTCTTGTTCGCCGTAGGTGAGCTACTCGAAGGGGTAGCTGCGTCACGGGCGCGCCGCAGTATCTCAGCCTTGGCAAACTTAACACCCTCAACGGCGAGGCTGATGGACAACGGCCATCTGCGTGATGTCTCGGCGGAGTCACTTAAACCCGGTCAGCGTGTGCTGGTGCGGCCCGGTGATCGCGTACCCTGCGATGGACGCATCCTGGTGGGCACCTCCGACATTGACGAGTCGCCGGTAAACGGCGAGTCCATACCTCGTTCGCGAGCGCCTGGTGATGACATTTTTGCTGGCACAGTGAATCTTGATGCCGCCCTGGAGGTGGAGGTAACACGAGGCGCTGATGACAATACGATCGCACGCGTTATTCGTCTGGTTGAAGAAGCACAGGCCGCCAAGGCACCGATAGCACGCTTTATTGATCGTTTTGCGTATTACTATATGCCCGCCGTCGTCTTACTCGCCCTACTGATGGCGATAGTGCCACCGCTGGTATCGACCATGGCATGGTCGGAGTCGATTTACCGTGCGTTAGCATTGCTGTTAATCGCATGCCCCTGCGCGTTAGTCATTTCCACCCCTGCCGCCATCGCCGCCGGTCTCTCGGCGGGAGCTCGGCGCGGACTACTGATCAAAGGGGGAGCCGTTCTTGAACAGTTAGGTAAGCTTCGCTTGGTGGCATTAGATAAAACGGGCACCCTCACTGCGGGTACCCCAAGAGTCACAGATGTGGAGTCTTGGATTGCTGAGGAAGACGATAACAGCGTATTGCGGCTCGCCGCCGCAATAGAGCGGGATTCCAGTCACCCTATCGCCACGGCTATCGTTGAGCATGCCCGACAGTCGGGCATCAACCTCCCCACCGTCACCGGCGGCCGCGCTCTGGCGGGGCGCGGTGTTTCCGGCCAGGTGGAGGGTCGCGAGCTGAGCTTAATGACGCCTCGTCACCTTCACGAGAAAGTCATCCTTGAGGAAAGTCTCAGTGCTCGGATTGTCGCGTTAGAAGAAGCCGGTAAGAGCCTCGCTCTCCTCGTCGAAGGCGAGCGTTTACTGGGCTTGATCGCGGTTCGCGATGAGCCACGCGAAGATGCCATGGAAGGCCTAGCGGCGCTATCCCGTTTAGGCGTACAGGCGGTCATGCTCAGCGGTGATAATGCCCGCACCGTCGCTGCCACGGGGGGTCGCTTAGGCATTGAAGCGTACGGCGAACTAATGCCTGAAGACAAGGCAGCGTATGTTCGAGACTGGCAAGCGGCAGGCCGTGGCCCCATCGGTAAAGTAGGCGATGGCATCAACGATGCACCGGCACTCGCGGCAGCAGATGTGGGTATCGCGATGGGGGGTGGCACGGATGTGGCGTTGGAAACCGCCGATGCAGCCTTGCTCAAGAACCGCGTTACCGGCATCGCTGAGCTGATAGACCTCTCTCGTGCCACGCTGCGCAATGTGAAAACCAACGTTGTTCTCGCCCTTGGCTTAAAAGCCATTTTCCTAGTTACAACGGCGCTGGGTATTACCGGCATGTGGATTGCGGTGATGGCCGATACCGGTGCTACCGTCCTGGTGACGTTGAACGCCATGCGACTGCTGGGTTACCGCTTTTCGCCCAGTACCGCAATGACAGGCCTGTCACAAGGAAAAACAACGTCATGAGAACAGCGCCAAACGATAGCCCTTCACGTCGCTGGCCATGGTTCACATTAGCTTGCGTGATGGCTCTAGCCGATCAACTGGTCAAGGAAATTGTGCATGCCCAGATGTCGTTTGGCCAAGTCATTCCGCTAACGCCGTTTTTTAACTGGGTTTATACCGGGAACACAGGAGCCGCTTTCAGCTTTCTCGCAGAAGCAGGGGGTTGGCAGCGCTACCTCTTTCTTGGTTTAGCGTTGGTGGTGGTCGTCGTATTGGTTGTGCAGCTATGCAAACCCCTGTCGCGCTTGGAGGCCTGTGCGTACAGCCTGATTCTTGGCGGCGCGCTCGGTAATACTGTTGATCGCTTAGCGCGAGGGTACGTCGTCGACTATCTGGACATTTACTGGGGCGAATGGCATTGGCCCGCCTTTAACATGGCCGATATCGCGCTATTTGCCGGTGTATTGATGTTCGCGGTGGCGTTATGGCGTGAAAGTCCTGCTTTTAAGCGCTCTGAGTAACGCTATGGATGTGGTCGATAAAGATAAAGAATATACGCTTTTTGCTGGGCGCTCCTCACCAATAGTCGATTGCGTTGTAGCGCTCGCCGCTGGGGTGCTGACCACCTTGAGTGCCGCCCCCTTTTCCCTATGGTGGCTTGGCCCAGTGAGCGTGGCACTGGTCTATTGGAGAATAGCGTCGCTAACGCCCGCCATGGCCACCCTGCGTGGGTGGTGCTATGGGGTAGGCCTGTTCGGTTCAGGCACGTCGTGGGTCTTCGTTGCTATTCACGATTTCAGTGGCACCGGGGCCTTGGTGGCGATGCTCCTCACCACTCTTTTTGTCAGCGTCCTGGCGCTCTTCTTTGCAGTCCCCTTTGGGCTCTATCGACGCATCACGGGGCCACGGTTCGCCTTTCTTAGCTTTGCCGGTATGTGGGTGGTGAGCGAATGGCTACGCACTTGGATGCTCACCGGCTTTCCCTGGTTATTGCTGGGCACCTCTCAGATTGATTCTCCACTAGCCCCATGGGCGCCCGTTGGTGGTGTGTACTTGCTGTCACTCATGACCGCGCTGACAGGTACGTTAGGGGTAGAGGTACTGCGTCGCCGCTGGAGTTTCCTTGTCCCAATGGCCGCCTTGTGGATCGTTCCATTCCTATTGCCCGCCCAATGGACAACCCCGGCTGGCAAGCCCATCCGGGTGGCATTGCTGCAAGGGAATCTTGACCAGCGCATTAAGTGGACTGCCCAAGGGCAGCGCGAAGCGATCAGTATCTACACGACGATGACACGGGAGCAAGCAAGGGATATCGATCTCATCGTTTGGCCTGAGGCAGCCCTTCCCATGCTTGAGCAGGAAGCACAGCAAATACTTGAGCAAGTAGCGTCCGACCTGGGGCCTGACACCGCCTTGTTGACCGGCATTTTGCAACGCGACAGTGAAGGGCGCTCTTATAACAGCGTCATAGGGCTAAATGATGTGCAGGGCGAATACCAGAAGGCGCACTTGGTGCCCTTTGGCGAGTATTTGCCATTCCAAAGTCTCCTCGCTGGCACCCTTGCTTTTTTCGACTTGCCAGTACCTCGCCTGACCCCAGGGTCAGGCGAACAGGCTCCGTTACACGTGGCTGGAGCCACCATTGGCAATGCCATTTGTTACGAAATCATTTTTGCCGACCATGTCGCCCAACAGGCGCGTAATGCCGAGCTGCTATTAACGGTTTCCAACGATACGTGGTTTGGGCGCTCCATTGGCCCACACCAACATCTTCAAATGGCGCGTCTACGTGCCTTAGAAAATGGTCGTCACCTACTTCGAGCTACCAGTAATGGCGTGACGGCCATCATCGATTCACAAGGTCACGTCACAGCCCGTGCCCCACAGTTTGAACAGGCCAGTTTAACGGGCGAGGTGACCCCGATGCAGGGCCTAACTCCTTTCACACGCACCGGTAGTGGCCCCGCTTGGATACTCGCTGCGGTGCTGACACTGCTCGGGTTACAACTGAACTTATCTCGATCAAAAAACGACGCATTAGATGAAAAAGGAACCTAGCGATGCTCTTGGCAAAGAACGCAGCAATACTTAAGAGATTCCTCCCATGGCCAATGCAGATCGGCTTCATCGTGAGTGTGATGGTTTCGTTTCTGGCATGGCTCCCTGTCGCCATGGCGGCACAACCTTCCACTGCCCAGGAGACGGAATGGCCCAAGGGGCATTACCCGCTACCTGAGGAAGGCAATATTATCGGAGAGGCTGACACCTTCATCGTGAAGAATTACGAGGATACTCTGATTGATATTGCCAGACGTCACAACCTTGGCTACCAGGAGATTGTACGTGCTAACCCAGAGGTCAGTATTTGGGTGCCCGGAGTGGGTACTGAAGTAACCATTCCAGGACGCTTCATCCTGCCGAATGTCGAGCGTACTGGGGTCGTCATCAATATCGCCGAGCTGCGGCTTTACTACTACCCAGATGTCAAAACCGGTGAGACACCGCGCGTTGAGACCTATCCTATCGGCATCGGTCGCGAAGGGTTTGATACACCCCTTGGTGTGACCGAGACCACCATGAACATTAAAAACCCCGCATGGTACCCGCCTGAGTCGGTAAAACGTGAAGCGGAAGCACGCGGCGAAACCGCACCAAGCGTTGTACCGCCCGGCCCCGATAACCCGCTAGGAGACCATGCCATCATCCTAGGCTTCGATGGCTATTTGATTCACGGCACCAACCAGCCCGATGGCATTGGCATGCGCGCAAGCCGAGGTTGTATCCGCATGTTACCCAAAGACATCGAATCTATATTTGACCGCATTCCACCCGGCACCCAAGTCAACATCATCAATCAGCCGATCAAGATAGGTTGGGAAGGCGGTCAGCCGCTGATTCAAGCCTTTCCGCCGCTTGGAGAAGAAGAGCACAGTATGACCGCACTCACAGAGACCATGACACGCCTTAACCAATACAATGTCGATAACGTAAACCTCGATTACGAGCAGCTCAGCGATGTCCTGTCACTCTCTAACGGGCTTATAACCCCACTACATCCAAAGCAGGAACAGGAGCCACAGCGCCACAGCCCAGAAGAGAAGGCTATCAAGGGCATTTATGAAGACCTGGTTTTGACGTCATCTCAACGGTCATGACACGCCTTTTGGCACCCCGTTGAGCCCTGGCATATAGGTAGAGAGCCATAGCCCCGTCCAAACGGCGGGGCGACATTCGCCTACAGAGTCGCGGGGCCCTCCAAGTGACTGCGCGCTATCAGTGTCTTAGCACTCAATATCCAGAGGCAGCCAGTAGGTAACGCCACCCACTACCACCTGTATCCCGTCTGTCGTCCGCTCTACGGTCTGTTGTCGAAGCATTTTCTGCGTTAATTTTGTGTCATGGAAATACTCCATGGCAGCAACGATCCATGCCTCCCTCCAGGCCTCTCCTTGATCAGCACACCGGGCCATCGTCATCAGGGTGCGGGCTAGTGTTTCTTTTCGCCGCTTTCTTGCCCGTTTTACATCCACCCGAGGAGCCAACGTGGTGGCATGTTGGCGATTTAAGAAATTAGTAAACCCCGTGACCGAGGCTGCTTGTCCGGGCACCGCATGCAAATAGTTGTCCACATCGCCCTGTTGAGGCAGTCGCTGCCCCTCCCGGTCAGTAGCGAGTAGCAATGCGGCTGCCGCTCTTAGTGCAAGTCGTGCGGAGGTGTGGGACGTTTTGCCCGCCTCTATACGGGTTTCCAATTGCAGCCAATAGGCTTGCAGCACTTGGTCTGATAGCGAAGCGAACGGCATAGAACTGAGACACGCTTGAATACGTCTTTTCTCTGAGTCGATCCGCTTTGCTTGGTGATCCGGCTCTACCCCTTGCTCTTCATGCAACCATCGCATGGGAAGCCTCACACGCCGCAAGCCCTCCGCCCCGAAGTGATGAAGTAGCTCCGAATAGCTCGGTATCCGTGACCATGCCTGGTCGAGCTCAAGGAAGAACGAGAAGAAATGATTGATCTTGAGGGCAGCCTTATGCGGCCCAGTGATACGAATCAGCCATTCACCAAATTCCCCAAAGGCCTCACTTAACGCTTTGGTAGTGATACCGGCTTGGCCAATGGTGATGCGTTTACGGCATGTTCGCGTCCAATAGCAGGGCTCACAGGCATCACCTCGACCCGCTGGCATGGGATTACCACACGATGGGCAGGCAATTTCCCCTTGCTCATTACAGGCTTTGCACAACGCATCCCCGTTGGGTGCCACCACCAATAAACGATGTCGACGACATGCAGAACAGGTACCGTGGTCTGCTGTCGAACAGCGTGGACATAAGCGATGATCATGCCCCATACGCGCCACTCGGGTAAGACGTTGAGATGCTTTCCCACACGCCTCGCAGGGCTCTGGTTCTTTGAAATAGGGAGCGCAGGCGATACAGACAGGGCCGTAGGGAGTGACCTTGCCGATGTTGTAGTCTGAACTGGCTTTTCCACATCGTGCACACGGTTTGTCAACGTTGCACTGACGACAGACGGCGTCTGGGTCATTCTTAGGCAGACGGGCTAACTCACCACATCGTGGGCACATCCGCCGCTTAAACACACGAGCATAGCAAGTTGAACAGTAGCCGTGCCCTTTATGGCGTCGCCACAATTTGGAGACTTCTCGGCCACACTCATCGCAGTCGACCGTTTGGTGTTGATTCAAGAGGTTGGCTCCGCTTTCATTCTGCGTTTTAAACGCGCCCATGAGGCTCTAACAGCGCGTTCCGACATGGGGCGACAAGCCGGGGGAACACGGCGGCGATGCGGCCCATGAGGGTGGTGAGATAACCGTGATAGCAGCGGCAACAACACAACGGGGGGCGACCTTCGGGGATCATGAAGCGCGCTCGTTTTGACATTGCACGCGACCAGAACGCTGAACGTTTCTTCAAGGCCCATACTGAGCAAGCGTTCCAACGCTACCAATAAGGCACTACGCTCGCTGACAGCCAGCAGCTCAAACGCCAGGCCAGACACAGGCATTCGGCAATCCGTAACCGAAATGCCCAATGAAAGAAGCGCATCGGCCAGGGGTGACACAGGCCGCCGACTTGCACGCCGTATAACGCCAATAAAAAAGGCCACCATAGAAAACCAATCGGCGGGTGCGATAGAGGCCTGCCTAAACGTCACCTTATCCTGTTCTAACACACGATCAGCCATCACTTGAACACTGAACGCTTCAGGTAAAGGCGACGTGCATACCGCCTTTCTAAAATCGTTATGACACCGGCTGCATTGAGCTAAATGTTGATCTTCCGCTGTCAGGCGATGGGGCTCTATAGGGGCCTTGCATGCTGGGCACTCATCTACCAGCTGCACCCCATGAAAGCGGCACCCAGTGTGCCAAGCGAATCGCCAGTGCCGGCGCAAGTAGGGGGTTGAGTCCTCTGCCAAGCACAACGTGCATACCTGTTGTCCTCCATGGCGGGTTCGATTTCGGCTGCCGAGTGCCAACAACCAGGGCCAAGTCCGGGTTTCCGGTAACGAGTAACCGACCACTTTCTCACAATCGTCCCGCATCCCCGCTTTCTGAAACTTAGCGGAAGATATCCCCGAGGCATTCACTAATGGGCGCATTCTTGCGAGGGGTATTTCCCTATCAATGTCCCTCGTCCATATACGCCATGTTGGCCAAATAGCCCCGGTGAGCGACAAAGGATCACACCCCTGTCGCAACGCCGCCCGAACGAGCCATGATGAAAGGGACTCCTCAGGCAGCAGGGGCACACTCAGCGCCCAGGTCATTACAGCATCACTTCCCTAATGCCACGGGTGGGCCGCACCCATGATTTACTCTGAATAATTTTCTCATCGATGCACTCAGCTCCAGACAAAATAGCGGCATTTGCACACTCAATCAGCAGCCGGTGCAGGTCACCCAAATTACCGCCAGAAATCGCGTGGAGCTGGGTCGCCAATTGGGGCTCATGCAGTTGGGAAGGATGTTTGAGAGGTAATATCTTCTCAAAGCCAGCGAGCAGCTTCTGAAACTCCTGATTGAGCTCCCACTTTGGTAACGCGACCACATCAAAGCGACTCGCATGCTGTGGGTCTGAATGCAGCACACGCACAGCATCTTGCGTCCCCACACCAACGATGGGAATCATTAGCTCATTGCATAAAAGCTTAATGGCATTCATCGTTTCGCGCTGCTTAACAGCACCACCGGTTAACAGAGAGTGAAACTCATCGATGATCAGTAAGCGCGTATGGCAAGCACGCAGTTGATGAATCACCTGGTAGCGCAGCTTGGGAACAGGATCTGTAGGCCGGTAGGGAGCCCAGAAACTCTCTAGCACTGCGATATACAGACTTTTCTCATCGGCACTCGGGGGAGCCTGAGTGACAACAACAGGCTTCACGGGCTCTACGTCTTCATTCACGTAGCCTTCACCGTACTGCTTACGAAACCGTTGAACGATGGTTGTCTTTCCGTTGTTGGAGTCACCCACGAGCAAGAGGTTAGGCATACGAGGACGACTGGGCTTCTCCATCAACCCACGCATGACCTCAATGACACGATTGGCCAATGGATAGCCCAACCAGCGCGGTTGATCCATAAACTCCATTCGCTCTTTAGCGGACAGCCCCAAGACGTGACGAAGATCAGGATGAAGGTGTGTGCTCATGCTATGTCCCAGTTCACATCGATATCACCCGTTAAAAGACCGTCCCCTTGAGCGGGTGTCTCTTTAGGGGCCGCAGTTGAGGGCGCATGTAAAAGGGGATCTGCAGGCGTCACCTTCTTCTCATGCTCTTTACGTCGTTGTGCCTGACGGCGACTTCGCTTAGTACGTGCTTGCGACTCCTCCACATGGGTTCGCAGCTCACTAATAGCGCGTAGAATTTCAGTCTCATTGACCGAGTTTCTTCCTTCCTGCCGAAGGCGCGCTTTAGCTTGGGCATACTCCCAAACACTCATCGAGGGGAGGGCAAGATTGGCAAAGGGCACGCGAAAATAGTGCCCGAGCTCCGGGTCTTTGAACCAAATGACACTAATGTCGCGAGGGTCGCGCCGGAAAACAAAGGTGCGTTTCTTGTCTGGCATGTCTGGATCTTTGGCATTGATCCAAGGTCTTAGCGCTTCATCGTAATAGTTTATGCCATCGATGGTCACACCAAAGG
Source organism: Gammaproteobacteria bacterium (assembly GCA_023485185.1). The sequence continues at coordinate 2,583 of JAMCZP010000313.1, read as the reverse complement.
TCTGGATCGTACGCTGAAAGCTGGGCAAAAAATCGAGCAATACAGAGAGCCTGTCAGCAGGCCTCGGCGCTAATCCCACTCCCTGCACATCCGCATTGCCAAACACACCAATTTCCCACTTTTTCATCGGCGACATACCAATCCCAGAATGAAGGCGCTGGTGGTAAACCTTGCAAATCAACGTCACCAGCCACTCTTCAAACTCGCTTTTCGTCATGGCCGCGTGCTTCTCTGGATCGTATCCCTCTTTCTCTTTAATGGAGGAGAAGGTCGTCCCAGGCAGGTTATGGATTTCCTTTAGAAGAGAGCCCAGTACCCGCTCAATGTGGCCACCATAACGAGGCTGCTTAACAGGCCGAAACTCAAGGTTGACCCCATAGGCTAGGCATGAGCGCCGAAACGTCTCAGAGCGAAAATCTGGGCCGTTATCGACATGAATCGTGGCGGGTGTGCCCCATACCGGCCACTCAGCCTCCACATTATGCAGTAGCAACCACTCATCTTTAGGAAGCATGGAGTGCGCCACACACATGCCGACAGATGTTTCAGAGGGCGGGTCAAACGACAAGTAATACCCCGTGACCATGCGAGTAAACACGTCCATGGCCAACGTAATCCATGGGCGACCAATCGGCTTGCGATACACGTCATCGACCAAAATAATATCGGCAGGCGTGTGGTCAATCTGCATAACGGCTAACGGATAGTCCGCATTGGGAAATTTTCCGGCAGCCGGCTGGAACTTGTTAATGGCTTTGTCTCTAAAACCATGGCCACGCAACCGGTCACGCTCTGGGATATCACGCAGACGAGCACGAACGGTACCAGGGCTCGGCGGGTCGATGCGCCGTTCATGGCAGCGCCGCATGACTTCCTGTACCGCTTTTTGTGCGGACGGACGCTGCAGCGTCAAATACACCTCTTTGATGACTTCCTGAATCACTGCCTCGGCATGCGCGGGAATACGCGACTTTCCCTTCTTCCACCCTGGCTTTTGAGGAATCAATGCGAGCACCGAGCCCGTCGCTTTATACCGCTTCAACCAACGGTAGATCGTAGCCGTATCAACCCCCGTTTGTTTCGCACGCTCCTCCGCTGCATCCCGCCCCACCGTATGGCGATCCACCAAGGGCTTAATGATGGAAAAGCGATGCTCGGCCTCCCGCCAATCGGCATCCCCAATCTCGGACATATCCTGCTCAGGGGATACGGACCCGCTATTGAGAGGCGCTAGTTCTTTGATGCGAAGCGGGCAACTACGCCCGGACTCAACGGCAATGCCAATGACTGTCTCAAAATCGAGCACCTGGGAAATTCGGTAAACGGTGCCATCTTTCTGAACCTGCTCACCCACCATAATCTGCAAGTGTTGGCGTGTTTGGGCGACGCCGTTATTGGGTTCAGTTGCGCTGCCACGATGGTTATTCATAATCGGGTACCCATACCTCCGATAGAGGACTGAAGGATTGGGCCATATCGCAATCTAACTGCCGAGTCGCCAGTAGATGCCATAAATGCGCAATCCCCTCTGCCCGGTAAATATCGCCCATAAAGTGCCGAGAAAGCAGGTAATCCAAGGTCGCCACCCCCATTTCCCTCACCGTGTTGAGGACTGCCTGGCTTTCGACAGAGGGAAACACCATCCGCTTGTAGCGCGCTAGGAAGGTAATGTTGTCCAAGGTCTTATCACGAATGCGGCTTTCATCATGAATGCGAAACGCCCAGCCCTCATTGTTGGCATGCCGTATCGCCGCCTTCCATTTAGGCGACCATTCACGCCAATGTGCTTGCCACTTTTCCCGTGGTTTGACCTCCACCAGGAGAGGTTTTGGGTAATCCCTGTAATGACGGTTACCGAGACGGTAATAAACCAAATAGTCAGGTGTGTAGGTGTAGCGCCTACCGGTCACGGGATGATGAAACGGGATCTCGCACGGCTGGGATATCACACCAAGGACGCTCACATCAAAGTCAGCCTTGATGAGGAAATCACGTTCGAGCGTCGACTCGAACGCAATAGACTCCTCCCCGCGAAAGGCATAGTAGCCAGACACACTTCGTCGGGTAGGGCCGATTTTACGAACGGATGTAGGCAGTGGCATGGGCAGTCGCACCAAATGTTGAATAAAACAAGACCTGTCGCATCAATTGCTATTAATTCTGTCGCACTCAATCCTGTACAGACTACCATAATAGCCCGATATTACGCCCTGAGGGTCGCACTAATTGCTGAAAATGACAGAGGCTCAAAACCCAAACCCGGCGAAATTTCACTCGCGCACCACGGCGTGCTGTTTTTAGATGAATTACCAGAGTTCTCTCGCCATGTGCTTGAGGTGCTTCGGCAGCCACTAGAAACTGGAGAAATCCATTTAGCCCGCGCCAGCCATGAACGTTGTTATCCAGCCCGCTTTCAACTCGTTGCTGCTATGAACCCCTGCCCCTGCGGGCACTTGGGCGACCCACGCCAGCGCTGCCAATGTACCGCCAGCCAAATCCAGCGTTATCAAGCGCGGCTCTCAGGGCCTTTGCTCGACCGCATCGACCTACAGGTAGAAGTGCCCGCCCTGCCCCCAGAGCAAC
>JAMCZP010000326.1 GCA_023485185.1 Gammaproteobacteria bacterium | reverse complement strand
GGTTCCACACCGGGGCATCACTGGGTGCCCACATGACCTCGCCAAAGGCACCAGCCGCACCACGGATCTCGGCAGGGTCGCGCTGCTCAATGGGAATATCCGCGCCGGTGGCACAGGCGGGATCTACCGTTGTGTAAGGGGCTACCACGTAAAATGGCACTTGGTGGTAATGAGCTACCACCGCCAGCATGTAAGTACCCACTTTGTTGGCGAAGTCGCCGTTGGCGCAGATACGGTCGGCGCCGACCATCACTTTGTCGACTTTCCCTGCTGCCATTAGGCTGGCGGCCATGCTATCGGCAATCAGTTGGTAGGAAATGCCTAAATCGGCCATTTCCCAGGCGGTTAAGCGGCCACCTTGCAGCAGCGGCCGGGTTTCATCCACATACACATGTAGTTCAATGCCACGCTGCTTAGCCACCGCCAGCGCGCCAATCGCTGTACCAACGCCAGCAGTCGCCAGCGCCCCGGTGTTGCAATGAGTAAGCACGCGGTCGCCCGTTTGCAACAAGTCAGCGCCCCGCTCGGCCATTTGTTGGCAAAGCGCCCGGTCTTCGGCAAACAGCGCGGCTGCACGTTCGGTCAGGGCGTTGGGGCCTTGCTCAAAGCAGGCCTCCATGGCATCCAGGCAGTACATAAGATTCACGGCCGTCGGGCGCGTGGCACGCAGGCGATCGCTGACCTCCTGCCAATCGCTTTTAGGGTGGCGAGCGGCATACTGCGCCAGCACGAAAGCGGCGCTCAAACCAATCAGCGGTGCGCCACGAATGGCTAGATTCTTAACCGCACCCTGCCACGCCTCGGGAGAGTCACAGCGTACCCACTGCTCCGTCTGGGGCAGTTGGGACTGATCCAAATACTCAACGTAGTCGGCATAAACCCGCAAACTGCGTGATTGAAGAAGAGGCATTGATGGACTCCTTGAGCACTTGAACTTGACTAACTGAACAACAGCGCGGCTTATCAGGCGCGAAGCTTATCAGGCGCGAAGCTTATCATATAGAATGGCTGCCATTAGAAGAGGCGATGCAGATCCTATGATGACGCGACAAACTGAACTACTGGACGCCATTTCATGGGCGGCGCAGCAAGGCTGGACACCCGCCACCGGCGGCAACTTTTCCGCCCGTACTGAAACGGGCTATCTTGTCACCGCTTCAGGGCGGGATAAAACCCGTATTCAAGCCGATGACCTGTTGCTGTGCGACCTTGATGGAAAGGTGCTTGAAGGTAGCGGCAAGCCTAGCGCAGAGAGCGACCTGCATGCTGCTCTCTATCGTTTAGACAGTACCATTCACTGCGTGTTGCACACCCATACGGTAGCCAGCACGGTACTCTCGCGGCGCTTTCCGCAGGGCATTGAGCTGACTGGCTTTGAGATGCAAAAAGCGCTAGCCGCTAACGTGACTCATGACGCTACTATTCACTTGCCGGTAGTGCCCAACTCCCAGGATATGGAAGAGCTGGCCGAGCATGTGCGACTCGGCTGGCCGATGCCTTGGGGCTTTTTGGTCGCGGGCCACGGCATTTACGCCGTGGGCGATAGTATCGCCAGCTGCCGCCGCCACCTGGAAGCTATCGAGTTTTTACTCGCCTGTGTTCTTGAAGAGAGTCGCTGGGCTTAAATAAGTAGTCTTAAATGAACAGTCTTAAATGAGTAGCCTTAAATGAGTAACCCAACAGTCCGCGCGATTGTGACCGATATTGAAGGCACCACCACGGATATTAACTTCGTGCATAAGGTGCTGTTCCCCTACGCCCACGATAAGTTGCCTGACTTTCTAAGTGCTAACGCAGACACTCCGGCCGTCGCCGAGCAGATTGATGCGGTGCGCAGCGAAATGGGCGCTCCAGATGCCTCGCTGGAAGCGGTCATTAATCAACTACTGCACTGGATCGAGACTGATCAGAAAGTCACCCCACTAAAAGCCCTGCAGGGCATGGTGTGGGCGGATGGCTACCAGCGCGGCGACTTTACAGGCCATTTGTATCGCGACGTAGCCCCCGCCCTACGCCAATGGAAAGAGGCTGGCAAAGCGCTTTACGTTTACTCATCCGGCTCTGTTCAAGCCCAAAAACTGCTGTTTGGCTATAGCGATGAGGGCGATTTAACCTCGCTGTTTAGCGGCTACTTTGACACCCATATTGGCCATAAGCGCGAAGCCACTGCCTATCAGCGTATTGTCACAGAACTTGACCTACCTGCAGATGCAGTGCTGTTCTTGTCTGATGTGGTCGAAGAGCTAGACGCCGCCAAGCAGGCGGGAATGCAAACGCTGCAGCTGGTGCGCGAAGGTACTCAGGCCGGTGAACATCACGCTTGCGTCACCCGCTTTGATGAGATTGCGCTATAAACGTTACTGCCTGTCACTTTTAAGGAGAGCCTACGATGTCGCAACTGAAAGTATTTGCTGATCAGAACCCGAGCGATGCGCTGATCGACACCACTGACGGCGAGCAAATTACCGCTGAGCTAAACAAGGTAGGCGTGCTGTTTGAGCGCTGGGCGACACCGGGCGAGATTGCTGACGACGCTACCCAGGAAGATATCCTGGCGCTTTACCAGGAAGATATAGACCGGGTGAAGGCCAAGGGCGGCTACCAGACCGTGGATGTGCTGCACATGGTGCCCACGCACCCAGAAAAAGACGCCATGCGGCAGAAGTTCTTGAACGAGCACCGTCATCACGAAGATGAAGTGCGCTTCTTCGTTAAAGGTCAGGGGCTGTTCTGCCTGCACATTGAAGACAAGGTGTATCAGGTACTGTGTACCCGCAATGACCTGATCAGCGTACCGGCCAACACCCCCCACTGGTTCGATATGGGCCCCACGCCGGAATTCACCGCACTACGCTTCTTCGATAACGTGGAAGGCTGGGTACCCCACTGGACAGAGAGCGATATCGCCGGAAAGTTTGACCGTTTGGATCAGCTTTAAAATGGGGACGCTACATATGGCACTGAGGACATCGCTAAAACATAGATAAAACATAGCCAAGTAACATCAGGGCTGTTTATGTCATCGCGAGCGAAGCGCGGCGATCTCAGGTTGATTTGCCATCACCGGTAGAGATTGCCGCGTCGCTGCGCTCCTCGCAATGACAGCGGCGCCTGAGTAAGCTTCTCACGCTAATACTGCTATTACTTGATCTTTTATTACAACACCTCTTGCTGGTTATACGTTCTTGCAAGATCCGTCAGAGCAGCAAGGTCACTGTAGGCTTCCGGTTCAAGAATTAGCGCTTGGCCCATCAGCACATTACGTGCTTCAAGCTTGGCACGCTGGGCCGTGTCCTTAATCTCTTCAAAGTCGGCGTTGTGGGCCAGCGATAGCACCCGGCGGTGCATTTCAATACCGCAGTAGGCCAGGGCATCCAGACGTATCTCGTCAAGCAGCGCATCGCAGGCGTCGTCGGCGCTATTACCCTGGTCTTCAAACAAGGTTTTCGGAAACAGAATGCCCGTCCGCTCGGTTTGCCACAGGTGGCGGAACTCGGCATCGAAGCTGTTAAAGCACGCCTCAATAACCTCCAAAATCCATGCCTGATACGACTCAAGCTCCTCCACCGAGCGATGGGCAGGTTGGCTGAAATAAGCCATCAGGAAGTTAGCGACTGCCATACCCAGATCAAACGCCATTGGGCCGTACTGAGAGAACTCTGGGTCAATGACCCGTACTTCCGTATCGGTGGCCATAATCGAGCCGGAGTGCAGATCACCGTGCAGCATGGTTTCGGTATTGGCAGTGAACTTCATCAATAGCCGCTGCACCTTTGCTTTTAAACGGGTATTGCGGCGCAGCTCATCCACCACCGGTGAAAGCTCCGGTGTGTGGTGGTTCATCTCGGCGCCGTAATAGGGGTCAGTAAATACTAGAGACTCGGTGATCGCGGGTATTGCTACATTGCCTGAGAACAATCCTACATCCGCCTTTTTCTCAGGGCTGCTCAACGAAAGCTCAGAGCCGCGAAACGCTGTGCGTGCGCAGAACTGGCCAATGGTTTCGCCAAGCTGGGCAACTCGCTCACCGTTGATTAACTTGCGGCGCAGAATCGTGTGGGGGTGAAGGTACTCCATCACAAACAGCGCCTGGGGTTTGTCGAAGTAGTACACCTCTGGTGCAATGCCGGGCGCGCGCTTAGCTTGTCGAACCAACGCATAGTATTCAAAGTGGGCACGATAAATCGGTAGCGGCCAACTTTCGCCCACCATGCGTACATAGGGAAGCGCCTGTTTTACCACGACACTGCCTGCGTCACCGGAGACAATAAACACGAGGTTGAGGTTGCCGTCACCCACCTCTCGAATGTCCCAGCTAGCGGGTTCTCCGCCCACTCGACTAGCCACCGCTTCAACACCCCCAAGCCGTTGGGATAGAGTGTCGACGCTGAGCGCGCGGTAATGTTGTTCAATCTCCACAGGCCAATCCTCACAAAACTTTTGCGTATATTCTCGCTCGAAGACGAAACTCAAACACGTTAGTTTTGAGAGGTTAACGTTTAAAAGCTAGTAAGGGCACTGTTGCCGTCACTATTAATTGTGGATTCCAGGTCTTCCCGCAGTTTAACGGGAGCATTAACGAAGTTGGCTATCTTTACTGCCGCGGCGGTTATAGCCACTAAAATTCGACTGTTTTTTGTCTAGCTCGCTCTGGCATGCTACGCAGAGCCGAACGCCAGGCATCGCCTTACGGCGCGCTTCGGGGATGGGATCACCGCACTCTTCACAAACCTCAAGGCTTTCGCCCTGCGGCAGTTGGCTACGCGCACGCTGTACTGCATCGTCCAACGTGCTTTCTATCTGCTCTTGTTCGGCACCATCCTTTGCCCATCCACCTGCCATCGCTGCGATCCTCGCGTCCGTAATAGACATTAAGCATAGCAGTAACCAGGGCAGCGCACCGTCAACCCAAAAACCTAATGCCTTGAGCCGCCAGCGGGCTTCTTATCTTATCCGGGAGCGGCACATCGGTCACGACCGCGTCGTAATCACCTAGTTGACCTGCTGTACAGCGCAGCGGCAGGTCAAACTTGGTTTTATCCAGCACCAGCACGCGGTAACTGGAGTGGGCTAATAGTGCTTCACGAGCCATGACTTCATCATCGTTGTAATCATAAAGCTGCCCATAGCTATCCATTCCGCCCACCGACACAATGCCTACATCAGCACGGTAGCGTTGAAAAAAGCGCCAGGCATCACCGCCGATCACATCCTGATCGCGACGACGCACCCGCCCACCAGCCACCACTAACTCACACTTCAACTGACACAGCTTAATCAACGCATGTAGGTTATTGGTCATGATATGCAGGCCTTGCTTGTCACTGAGCGCATCCGCCAATTGCTCAACCGTCGTGCCCGTGCCTAAAAACAGCGCCTGATGATCTTGCACTAGGCTTGCAGCGCGGGCTGCGATTTGTCGTTTACCCGCCACATTAACTATCTGGCGCTGGTCATAGCCAATGTTCTCCTGCTCAGGAAACGGCAGCACTTCGCCCTGGCGACGCAGCACTAAGCCTTTATCAGCTAAGTAGCGAATATCCCCTCGCAGGGTCTGCACCGACACGTTACAGAGCTGCGCCAATACATCCAACGATTGGCGGCCTTCAGAGTGGATACGCTGCAACAACAGTTGACGACGTTCGAACTGGCGCATGGCTACCTCACAACGGGACGAAAGCAGATTAAGCAGAGAACGAAAGTAAAAAAGTACCAAACGAAAGCGTACTGTCACTTTGTTGTAAGCAGATGACAGTAGCTTAGGTGGGGTTCACTCACTTGAGGTTTTCCCATGTTGAAGCGTCCCCTGCTATCTATCCCGGTTTCTGCTCTTACGACTGCCGTCGCGGTAGCCAGCTTTGCCCTTTCTGTTCAGGCTGTTGCTAACGAATCGTTGACGCTCTACACCAGTCAGCCTAACAGCGATGCCCAGCAGACAGTTGATGCCTTTCAAGCGGCTTACCCAGATATAGAAGTGGAGTGGGTTCGCGACGGCACAACGCAGCTGATGACTCGCCTGCGCTCGGAGCTTGCTGCTGGGGTGAGTAACCCGGATGTGCTGCTGATTGCCGACAGCATGACCATGGAGTCGCTCAAGCAGGAGGGGCACTTGCAGCCCTACTTAAGCGACGAGCGCAGCGGCTATGACGCTGAGCTATATGACCCTGAAGGCTACTACTACGGCACTAAGCTAATCACCACCGGCATTGTCTATAACACCGGTGCCGAGCATCAGCCGCAAAGTTGGCAAGACCTGCTGGAGCCTGAATATGAAGGCATGGTGACCATGCCCAGCCCGCTTTACTCCGGTGCAGCGCTGATCCACATGGCGGCGATTAGCGCCAACCCTGAACTAGGCGCAGATTACTACGACGCGTTACAGGCTAATCGCACCGAAGCGCAGGGCGGAAATGGCGGGGTATTCAACGCGGTCGCCGCTGGCACAAAACCTTACGGCATCGTGGTGGATTTTTTGCCTATCCGTGAAGCGGTCAAAGGCTCACCGGTAGCGTTTGTGTTCCCTGACGAGGGTGTCAGTGCGGTTACCGAACCGGTCGCGATTATGCAGGGCGCTGACAACCTGGATGCGGCACAGAAATTTGTTGATTTCGTGCTCTCTCAACAAGGCCAGGAATTGGTTAGCCAACAAGGCTACTTGCCCGCCCGTGACGATATTACTCCACCGGAAGGTTTCCCCGCGCGCGATAGCATTAACCTGATGCCGGTCGACATTGAGCAGACATTAGCGCAAGAAGCCGAGCTTAAACAACGCTTTAGCGACTTGTTCGGCGGGTAAACATGACGCCTGCCCTGACCTTTGACAAAAAGTACGGCAGCCAGCACCGCTGGCTGCTATCAAGCCTGCTGATCGGCATTGTGCTACTGAGTTTGGCGCCTAGCTTACGCCTGTTGATAGAAGCATTGAGCGATCTTAGCCAGGGGCGTCAATCGCCGCTGTGGCAAGTGCTCAACAGCGCAAGCACTTGGCGAGCACTGTGGCATAGCCTTTATACCTCGGGGCTCGGCATGTTGATCGCCCTGGTACTGGGTAGCCTATTTGCCTTTGCCATCACGCTGACCAATGTGCGTGGCAAAACGTGGCTAGTATTCTGCTTTATGCTGCCAATGATGATTCCGCCTCAGGTCACCGCGCTAAGCTGGCTACAGCTGTTCGGCCCCGCCAGCCCGCTACTCAAGAGCATTGGCATGGCGCCGCCCATGGGGAGCCCACAACCCCTCTACTCCGCAGAAGGTATCGCTCTGCTGTTAGGTATTCAAAGCGCGCCGTTGGTGTTTCTAGCGCTGCGCACCAGCCTACTCTCTTTGCCCCGCGAGCTTATCGAAGCCGCTCGCATTAGCGGCGCCAAACAAACTCAGGTATGGGGCCATATTATTCTACCGGTGACCCGCAGCGGCTTAATCGCCGGGGGCGCAATGGCATTTATTTCAAGTCTCGGTAACTTCGGCATTCCCGCCATGCTGGGCATTCCGGCGGGCTATTACGTACTGCCAACACTGATCTATCAGCGTATGGCTAGTTTTGGCACCGGCGTTCTGGCGGAAATGGCCGCCCTGTCGTTATTGATTGGCTTGCTGGCCTTAGCGGGCGTCGCTCTGCAGCAACACTTAATGGGACGCAGCCGGTTTGGATTGGGTGGCCATAGCGGTCGATCACATGATTTCACCCTGGGCCGTTGGCGCACGCTGGTAATGGCCACGCTAGTCGGAACCTTATTGATTATCCTGGTCGCGCCGCTGCTGGCGCTCGTTGTTAGCTCGCTAGTGCCCGCGGTGGGCGTACCGCTTAACGCCAATACCGCCACGCTTAACGCTTACGCCGAAGTGGTTGGTCGCCAAGGAGCGACATGGCGTGCAGTACGCAACAGCCTATGGCTGGCGGGCAGCGCGGCGGTTGTGCTGATGCTATTGTGCCTACCGTTAACTTACCGGCTGCAGCGCTTGCCGGAACGCTGGCGCGGCGTGGTACTCAGCGCTATTGAAATCCCCTACGCCCTGCCCGGTGTGGTGCTGGCGATCGCCTGCATTCTGCTGTTTGTGCGCCCCTTGCCGATTATCAATGTCGCGCTCTACGGCACCCTTGGGCTGATTTTTGTCGCTTATCTGGCGCGCTTTTTAGTGGTCTGCGTCAAACCAGTGGCGGCCAGTCTGGCCCAGTTAGACCCCTCCCTTGAAGAAGCCGCCCAACTCGCGGGGGCAGGACCCTGGCGGCGACTAAGCGGCATCGTGCTGCCACTGGTGGCCCCCGCACTGTTTGCCGGCGGGCTGCTGGTGTTCTTACTGGCCGTTAACGAACTTACCGTTTCAGCCCTGCTATGGAGCGCCGGTAACGAAACCATCGGCGTGCTGATTTTCAACTTAGATCAAGGTGGCGAAAGTGTGCTGGCTGCTGCTGTGTCGGTGCTGGTGGTGATTATGGTCGCCTCGCTGATGCTGGCCCTCAGCTTTCTGGCACCGCGGCTACCTAAAGGAGTCATCCCATGGCAGGGCTAAGCACAGAAAAGCTAAGCACATCAGGGCTAGCGATTGACCGCGTCACCAAACGCTTTGGCGAACACATCGCGGTGGATGAGCTGTCGCTTGAGATTCAACCGGGCGAGTTTGTCGCCCTGCTTGGCCCTAGCGGCTGCGGCAAAACCACCATGCTGCGCATGTTGGCAGGTTTTGAGCCGGTCAATGGGGGCAGGATTCAATTGGGTAGTCGCACCCTGGCAAGCCCCGAGACCCATGTGCCGCCAGAGAAGCGCGACATGGCGATGGTGTTTCAATCCTACGCGCTGTGGCCCCATATGAGCGTTGCCGATAACGTCGGCTACCCGATCAAACTGCGCGGCCTGCGTGGAGCCGAGTATCAGCAGCGCGTTCAGCAAGCGTTAGCGTTAGTGGAGCTTGAAGCCTACGCCGAACGTATGCCACAGGCATTAAGCGGTGGGCAGCGCCAGCGCGTCGCTCTGGCGCGCTGTTTGGTTAGCGACCCTTCCGTCGTACTACTGGATGAGCCACTGGCCAACCTTGACCGCCACCTGCGCGCCACCATGGAGCATAGCTTTCGTGATTTTCACCAGCGCACTGGCGCCACACTGGTTTATGTGACTCACGACCAAACCGAAGCCATGGCGCTAGCAGATAAAATCGCCGTGATAAAAGCGGGCAAACTGGTGCAGTGGGGTACCCCTGAAACGCTTTACCGCGAGCCACGTACGGCATGGGTGGCGGGCTTTATCGGCCAGGGCAGCCAGCTAAAGGTTGCTGCCGGTCGTCCTGGGAAGCTTCTTGAAAGCGCCCCTCTGATGCATGGGTTGAACGCCATGGAGTCTGAACGCACTCAAGCGGTATTGGTACGGCCTGAGCATATCCAGATTGCCACTCAACCGCCCTCCGCACAGCAACTCACCGCCCAGGTAGTCAGCGTTATTTTCCGCGGTGAGCGGTATGAACTTAGTCTACGGCTGCACAGTGGCGAAACGCTACTGGCCTACCACCATAGCGCGCCTGATGTGGGCAGCCAGGTCGCCGTTACCCTGCATCAGGGTTGGTGCATGGAGCCCGATCAATGAGTGTACGCATTGAGGTTCTCAGTGGGTTAGGCGACAAAGGGCCTGCTGCGATAGTGGTGGAGACACAGGGTAAGCGTTTACTGCTGGATGCTGGCGGCGCACTGCACCCCGGCGACGCTATTACTTGGGCAAACAACTTGGACGTGGATGCCGTGCTGATTAGCCACGACCATATTGATCATATCGGTGGCGTAGCGCAGTTGCCCGATGACGTACCGCTTTACTGTACGCCGCTGGTGGCCAAGGCACTGCCAAAGCACAGGCAGTGGCAGCCATTGCCAGAGCGGGGTTCATTAGAGGTCGAAGGTATCACCGTCACCACTGGTCAAGCGGGTCACTCCCTTGGGGGCGTTTGGCTACATTTAGCAGTGGCAGAAGGCATTTTTTACAGCGGCGATGCCTGTTTCGAATCAAGACTCTTTCCCTTCGACACACCGCCACCTGCCAGGATTGCTTTGCTGGATGCCTCGTACGGTGCTTACGACCAATCACAGCAAGGGTGTATCCAGGCGATTAGTGAACACTTAACGCAACCCCTCGTGTTCCCCGTGCCCGCCACCGGACGTGCATTGGAGATGGCCTTATGGCTGGCAGAAGAGGCTAAAGCGCGTGGGCTGACGCTGGCGATAGATGCAGTAATTCGCGCTAACCTGGCCGCCCTGCTGGCCCTGCCTGTCACGCTGCGCCGCCCCGGCACTGAGACGGCGATTGCGAGCATGCTTGCACGCTCGGATGATGCCAACGCGGCACTAATGCTGGTCAGCGATCGCGATGACGTTCCCGCCCAGTGGCCCGATCATCGGTTGCTACACACCGGCTACTTAACCCCCGAACGCTGTGCCCAGCTCGCCGCAGGCGACGTGCTGTGGCAGCGCTGGAATGTTCACCTGCGCGTCTCGCATCTGATGGCGCTTGCCGATCAGTTGGGCGCCACTCACGTGATGCCGCTATTTACTCATCTCACTGATCAACCGCTGAACGAGTGGCGTAAACTATTAGGTAAACATCTCTGCACCACGCCTCATTTCAGCACCGGTGTTCGTTCTACCACTTTTTCCTCTTTAGGGAGTTTTGCATGTCCGCAGTAATTGTTGATGTCGACGGCACCTTGGCCGAGTTTCACCCTCACCATGTCAGCGAGTGGGTGCTGGGCAGTCAAAAACAGTGGGATCCCTTTTTTGCCCATATGGCCGAAGCGCCGGTGATCGAAGCAGTCGCCAAGCTGGTCACGATACTTAAGGCCCAAGGCCAGCAGATCGTCATTTGCAGCGGTCGCCCAGATAGCCATCGCGATCACACCCAGCGCTGGTTAGAGCGCCATACCATCCCTTTTGATGCCATGTATTTACGCCCAGAAGGCGATGACCATGTGGATGATGAAACGGTAAAAGCGGCACTGTTATCGCGCATGCGCGATGATGGTTTTGCACCCTGGCTAGTATTGGATGATAGAGATGCAGTGGTTGCTCAGTGGCGCGCACTCGGCCTTACCTGCCTGCAGTGCGCACCAGGGGATTTCTAAGCCTTTGCCAAACAAACACGGCGTTGCCATACCAGCACCGCCACGGGGATCAGCGAAACAGGGATCAACAGCAGGTTTAGGGTTGCCCAGCCTAAAGAACTCACCAATGGCCCTGCCAATAATGCCGACATCGCGACAGTACCAAACAGTAAGAACTCATTGGCGGCCTGGGTGCGCGCTTTATCCTCCGGTCGGTAGCATTCGGTGAGCAGGCCGGTGGCCGGCAGAAAGGTAAAGTTCCAACCCAAACCGAGCAGAATCAGCGCAATGTTAAACCCTGCTAAGCCAGCATCAAACTGCGCTACCAAGGCGCTCGCTACCAGTAGCAGGCAGCCAATGACGATGATCCTTTTTGCGCCGAACCGCGCGGTTAAATGGCCGGTAAAAAAAGAGGGTAAGAACATCGCCACCACGTGCCACTGGATGGTCATGGAGACATGATTAAAGTGATGCCCAGCGCCTGACATCGCCAACGGCGTGGCGGTCATAGCTAGGTTCATCACGCCGTAGCCCACTATTGCGGTGGTAACGGCCGCAATAAACGCGGGTTGTCTGAGTATTTGACTTAGCGGAAGCCTCACTCCCTCCCCATGGGTGCGAGAGGCGGGGGGCAGTCGCGTCATGGTTAATACCACCAGAGCCAGTGCGTAGAGCACTGCTAAACCGATAAAGCTGCCCAGAAACGGCACGTCGCCCAGCTCACGACTCACTCTTGCTAGCCAAGGCCCGGCAAAAGCAGCCAGTACACCACCGCCCATCACCAAACCAATCGCCCGGTCACGCATCGGCGCAGGGGCAGCCTCCACTGCGGCAAAGCGATACAGTTGCCCAAAACCAATGCCGATACCGATCAGCCATGTGGCTAACAGGAACAACCCAAATCGCTCACTCATCAACGCCTGAACCGCCACCAATGCCCCTATCAATCCAACGATATTGCCCAGCATAAAACCGCGCTTACGGCCTAGCTTGGCCATGATGAGCGAGGCGGGAATAGTGGCGCACATCAGCCCCAACCACTGCGTGGCAACAGGTGCGGTCGACCAAGACACACTGGGTGCTAAAGAGGCGCCTATTAGCGGTGAAACGGCAATCAGCAGGACATTACCGGTAACCAGCAGCGCCTGGCAGAGTGATAACAGGGCGACGGTTAACGGCATGAGACGCTCTCCTGAAGGGAATCGGCATGGGAGGAAGCAAAGCGCTGACGATAGACTGAGGGTGACACGCCATAATAGCGCTGAAACTGACGCCGCAACTGCTCCGCCCCACCCAACCGCCAGCGTTGTGCCAGACGCTCAAGGGATAGCTGTTCGCGTTCATTGAGCAGCGCTAACCGCGCTTGTTCCAGGCGCAGTTGGGTCAGGTACGCCCCTGGGGTAACCTGCAAATGACGCTTAAACAGGCGCGTTAGATGCCGCGGCGTCACCGCCATTACATCAGCCATCCGCTCAATGGAGTGATTACCTCCGGGATTGGCGTGTAATTGATCGAGTAGCCGCCGAAGCGGACCGGCATCCTGTTGGTGGCGCAGTGCTTCGCTAAACTGGGACTGACCACCAGGGCGGTGTAGAAACACCACTAGCTCACGGGCCACTCGCCCGGCTAACGCCGAGCCGTGATCCGCCTCTACTAACGACAGCGCTAAATCAATCCCTGCGGTTATTCCTGCGCTGGTATAGCGGCCATTGCTTTCGATATACAGCGCATCAGGCTCAACGCTTAGCGCGGGGTACTCATCAGCCAATTGCTGAGCATGGCGCCAATGGGTGGTCACGCGACACCCATCCAAAAGCCCTGCTGCGGCTAACAAAAATGCCCCGGAGCAGATAGACCCAAGGCGCCTAACCTGGGGGACAACCTCACAAAGCGCTTCTTTCACAGCAACGATTTCTCGTTGCTGAATGACACCACTTCCTCCCGCCACCAAGAGCGTATCCAGCGGCAGTAAACGATTAAGTTGGTGGTAGCTATGAGTGGCGTGAACCGCTAGGCCGCCGTTGGTATCCACTGGGCCAACGGCATCGGCCACCAGCGTCAACTGATAGAGCGGTTGGGGGCTTAGCGCATTGGCGCTGGCAAACACCTGCCAGGGCCCGCTGACATCCAGCAGTTGGCAATCGGGGTAGGCAAGCAGGGCAACGTGGCGAGTCACGATTTCTCTCCGCTAATGGGATATTGACGCATTAGAGAGAGTGTCTGCCCTGCGCTCAATGTCGGCAAGGACCATTACCCCACCGATAGGGACCTAGCTATAACCTTAGCTAGCCCGTTTGTTCTAACGGCGCTTCCATTCGGCGGACGCTGGAAACGAAGTCACTGAATCGCTCCCCTTGAATTAAAACATGCTCGCTCAGTGCTTGCTGAGCAGCCAAAGGGTCTCCTTTTTCAATCGCTTCTACGATGGTTTGGTGCTCGCTTAGTGAATTATTGACGCGCTGGCGTACCTGCAACTGCAGACGCCGATAGGGTTTTAAGCGCTGCTTTAACTGACGCGCTTCGCTAGCCAGAAAAGCGTTGTGACTGGCGGCATAAATACAGTCGTGAAATGCCTCATTTTCGTAATAGTACTCATCACTATCACCGGCCAGGGCCGCCGCTTCGCAGCGCTGGTGCGCTTCGCGTAATGCGGTTAACTCCTGCTCGGTAATCCTGCGTGCTGCCAGGCGGCCACACATGCCTTCAAGCTCCGCCATCACTTCAAACATCTCGATCAGTTGATCAATCCCCACCTTCGCCACGAAAGTACCTTTCTTCGGCGAGACGGTGACCAAACCACTGGCGACCAGTTGCTGAAAGGCTTCACGAACCGGCGTCCGCGAGACCTGGAAAGCCTGCCCCAAGGCTTCTGGATCCAGGCGCTCCCCAGGCAAACGGCGGCCATTGATAATGTCATCTTCAAGGGAATCCCTTAACCGCTGAGCGTTGGATCGCTTAGTGCCCGTCATGTTTTACCTCCTTGGATCGCGCCTCATCTTAGCTATTTTAATGCTGTCATATGGTTGACATTAGCATACGCAGCGCCTATTGATATATATATCAGCACGCCTGATAAACATATAAAGCTCTTCCAAACACACAAAAACAAATGTTGGAGACGCCTCATGCAACGCTCTATGATTATTACTGCTGCCGCTCTTAGCCTAGCTATTGCGGCGTCACATGCATCTGCCAATACCGTACTACGTGCCTCACATCAGTTCCCTGGTGGCCAAGGCGATATCCGTGACGAAATGATTCAGATGATGGCACGTCACGTTGAAGAAGCCGACGTCGGCCTTGAAATGCAGGTCTACCCTGGTCAATCTCTCTTCAAGGCTGGTGAACAGTGGGGCGCCTTAGTGCGTGGTCGTCTAGACATGACGCTACTCCCCTTGGATTACGCCAGTGGCCGTCACCCAGAGTTTTCCGCCACGCTGATGCCTGGCCTGGTGCGCAATCATGAGCATGCCGCTCGTCTTAACGACTCCGAGTATATGGACATGATCAAGGAAGTTATCATGGACAGCGGAGCACGGGTGCTGGCTGACACTTGGTTGGCTGGGGGATTTGCCTCCAGCGAGCAGTGCATTACCTCGCCTGACACCGTAAGCGGTCAGAATATTCGTGCCGCGGGTCCTGCCTTTGAGCAGATGCTGCAGGCTGCTGGCGCCTCTATCGCCTCTATGCCCTCCTCTGAAGTCTACACGGCAATGCAAACAGGCGTATTAGATGCCGCCAACACCTCATCCATGTCATTCATTTCTTTTCGCCTCTACGAACAGGTGGAGTGTCTGACCGAGCCTGGCGACTTCGCCCTCTGGTTTATGTATGAACCGGTAATGATCTCCGAGCAGGTGTGGCAAGGGTTAACAGAAGAGCAGCAAACCACTTTGCTGGAAGCTGGTGAGGCCGCTGAGGCGTATTTTGCAGAAGAAGCCGCCGCCATCGACCAAAAAATGGTGGAAACCTATGAGCAGAATGGCATTGAGGTTGTACGCATGAGTGAGGATGACTACAACGCCTGGCTTGAGATTGCCCGTGAAACCTCTTACAAGAACTTCGCCGACAGCGTCCCTAATGGCCAAGCCATCATCGACGCCGCCCTGGCGGTCGAATAACTCCTCGCATTCCCTCGTGAACTGGGCCACCTGACAGGGTGGCCACCCCTTCACCCACCGGGAGGAGTCAACGGCCATGGCCAATTCCCAATCCCTTGTTAAACGTTCCGGTCTCATTGCCAGCTACATACGCCTGATGGATGTGCTTTCCCGGTCGAGCGCCTACTTGGCAGCGGCGATGTTCATTGCTGGCGTGGTGGTGATCTGTCAGATGGTTTTCATCCGTTATGTGCTTGGCATGAGTACCAGTTGGCAAACCGAGTTCACGGTATTTTCCGTAACCGGTGCCATGCTGATGGGCAGCCCTTATGTGCTTATGACCGGTGGGCACGTTGCTATTACGATCCTGCCCGACGCCCTTGGCGGTGTTGCCAAGAAGGCCATGCTTTTGATCGCCTCGCTGTTCGGGCTCGCCTTCTGCGGCGCCCTCGCCTTCGCGTCCTGGGTGTATGTGGTGGAAGCCTACGAATTTAACTGGCGTACCGGCACGGTATGGAACCCGCTACTTTGGCCGGGCCTGCTGCCCATGGCCCTAGGCTCCACCCTTTTAACGCTGCAGTACATTGCTGAAATTCTGCGCGGGGAGGCTTAAACATGGATCCTATTACACTGGGCATTATTGTTGCCGTCGCGTTGATCATCCTCATGGCTATTGGCACTCCTATCGCATTTGCTCTGGGGGGCGTTTCCTTACTTGCACTACTTTATGACCGAGGCTTGTCAGAGCTGGTTTATTTTGGTGAAACTTTTTTTGATCGCATTGCTGAGTTTGGTTTTGTGGCAATCCCCATGTTTATTTTAATGGGTGCGGCAGTCGCTTCATCGCCAACCGGGCGTGATCTTTATCGTTCGCTGGACCTATGGATGGGCCGCTTGCCGGGTGGGCTCGCCGTCTCAAATATCGGAGCCTGTACCATCTTCTCCGCTCTCTCTGGTTCGTCCCCTGCTACCTGCGCGGCGATCGGTAAAATGGGCATCCCAGAAATGCGCTCTCGGGGCTATCCAGATGGCGTAGCCGCGGGCTGTATTGCCGCAGGCGGCACCTTAGGCATCTTGATCCCTCCCTCGGTCACCATGATTATCTACGGCATCTCGACCGAAACCTCTATTGGCCGTCTATTTATGGCGGGGATAATTCCCGGCTTTATGCTCGCAGGGCTGTTTATGATCTGGACGATGATCGCCTGTCGTCTGGAAGGGGGCTACAACAATCCCATGGCCCAAACCGCCGAGCGAATGAAAGAAAACATCAAGGCCAACGTTGATACCAACCTCAAGGCGCTGGTGCGTGTCGTCCCCTTCCTGCTGGTAATTGCGGGCATTCTGTTTGCTCTCTACGGCGGTGTCGCTACGCCTTCAGAGGCAGCCGGCGTGGGGGCTTTCCTATGTGTAGCGCTTGCAGTACTTATCTACCGCATGTGGAAGGTGGGGCCCATCAAGCTCATCATGCGCGACTCCTTGCGTGAGAGCGTAATGATCATGCTGGTGATTGCGACCGCCGAAGTGTTTGCTTACGCACTCTCATCCATGTTTATCACCCAGACCATCGCAGCTGCGATCAGCGATCTTGACGTTAACCGCTGGGTATTGATGGGCATCATCAACCTCTTTCTGTTGGTCGCCGGTTTCTTCCTGCCGCCAGTGGCCGTTATCGTCATGACCGCACCGATCCTGTTGCCGATTATCCTGGCGGCTAATTTCGACCCCTACTGGTTTGCGGTGATTTTGACCATCAACCTGGAGATCGGTCTGATCACGCCACCGGTAGGACTCAATCTGTTCATTATTAAAGGCATCGCGCCGGATATTTCACTACGTGACATTCTCATGGGCAGCTTGCCCTACGCGCTGTGCATGGTGCTAGGTATCTTGCTGCTATGCGTCTTCCCTGGCATTGCACTTTGGCTGCCCAACTTGATCATGGGCTAAGGAGTTCGACCATGAACATGCTGTTTTTGCAGGAGCTGTTCAACAACATCACCCAGCGCGATGCCTTGTTGCGACGCCGTCAACCAGAAACACTAACGCCTGACCATCGTCAGTTGGTGAAGGCCTGCCAAGCGTTACTGGAGAGCGACGGAGAAGCCTCAAGCATTGCCTTGGCAAGTCGCGCCTTGGCGATTTATCAACGCCTATCTGCGGCTGAAAAGAGCAGTTTCTTTGCTCGGCTAATGACCGACTTTGCGGCCGAACCAGGGCCCATCGACACTGCTTATACGGCGTATCAGGAAGCGCGCGACAACCCCACGCTACAACGACTGTTTGAAGCCTGCGAGCCGCGTCGCCAGGAGCTGTTCAGGCGTTTAAACCTTGCCAGAGACGGTACTTATGAACTGGTCAAAATGCGCGAAGACCTGTTGGGTTTGCTGCGAGAGCAGCCTGAATTAACAGCCATTGATGACGATTTTGCCCATCTGTTTGGTTCCTGGTTTAACCGTGGCTTTTTGATGCTCAAGCGCATTGACTGGAACACCCCCGCCTCCATTTTAGAGAAGATCATTCGTTACGAAGCGGTGCACGAAATTCAGGACTGGGATGACCTGCGCCGACGGCTGGATGCACGGGACCGGCGCTGTTTCGCCTTCTTCCACCCAGCGATTGGTGACGAACCGTTAATCTTTGTGGAAGTGGCGCTGCATAAAGGCCTACCGAGCCGTATTCAACCCATTTTAGCGGGTGAAAGTAGCCCGTCGAAAAAAGGGTTTGATGACGCCGAAGATGCCGATACAGCGGCTTTCTTCGGCATCAGCAACTGTCAAACTGGGCTGCGCGGTATCTCCTTTGGTAACTTTTTGATCAAGCAGGTGGTTCAGGAGCTGTCTCAGGAGCTACCGCAGCTTAAATACTTTGTGACCCTTTCGCCGGTACCTGGCTTTGCCCAGTGGCTTCAAGAACAACGTGACGATGAGCAGCTCCCCGAGCCGCTACGCAAGTCACTTAACGCCCTTGAAACACCGGGATGGCACCAAGACAAAGCCAGTGAAGAGCTGCTTAAAGCGGCAATTCGCCCGCTGGCTGCGCGTTATTTAGTAGATGAGAAAAACCGCCATGGCCTGCCGTTAAACCCGGTGGCCCGCTTTCACTTAGGCAACGGTGCTGAACTACACCGTATCAACTGGCTGGGCGATATCTCCGATAAAGGCCTTAAACAAGCGGCGGGCTTGATGGTCAACTATCTCTATGTGCTTGATGATATTGAGCGCAATCACGAAAACTATACTGCTAAGGCAACCGTTGCCTGCTCAAATGAGGTGCGCGACCTCGCTCGTCGCGCCCGTAAGCTGGCCAAGGGAGAGACCACCAAATGAGCCACAACCTATTTGAAACCTTTGCCGCCAAAATGCGCGAGCGCGCTAACGCAGACTTTATTACCACCCGCGAAGGCCACCGCTATAGCTACACCGATGCGCTCAGCCAAAGCGCACAGCTTGCCGGTGCATTGACCGAGCTAGGCGTTAAAAAAGGCGATCGCGTCGCCGTCCAGGTGGATAAAAGCCCTGAAGCGATTCTGCTTTACTTGGCTTGCCTGCGTATCGGCGGCGTCTATTTGCCATTAAATACCGGCTATACCGGCGATGAAATTCGCTACTTTTTAAATGATGCCGAGCCTGCGCTCTTCGTCTGCCGCCCTAAAACTCATGATGAGGCGCGAACTATCGCGGCCGACACCGGCTGCCCGGCGGTCGCAACCCTTGGCAGCAACGCCGACGGCAGCCTGATGGAGAGCGCCCGCCAAGCAGCGCCCTGTGAAGAGATAGTGGCACTTGGCGAGCGCGACCTGGCCGCTATTTTGTACACCTCAGGCACTACGGGGCGCTCCAAAGGTGCCATGCTGACCCACAACAATCTCGCCTCTAACGCTGAGACATTGGTAAAATCCTGGCACTTCAGCGCCGATGACCGGCTGATTCACGCACTGCCTATTTTCCACACTCACGGCTTATTTGTTGCCTGCAACGTCACCTTGATGGCGGGCGCCAGCATGCTGTTTCTACCCAAATTCGATGCCGATGTGATCTTTGCAGAGCTGCCCAAGGGCAGCGTGATGATGGGGGTTCCTACCTTTTACACACGCTTGGTCCAGGATGAGCGCCTGACGCCTGAGGCTACCGCTAACATGCGGCTATTTGTTTCTGGCTCCGCGCCACTCACCGCCGAAACCCATGAAGCGTTTGAAGCTAAAACGGGTCATGCCATTCTTGAGCGCTACGGCATGACCGAAACCAATATGAATATCTCTAACCCTTATAAAGGAGCGCGTCGGGCGGGCACCGTAGGTATGCCACTCCCTGGCGTGGAGATGCGTATTACTAATCGTGAAACCGGCGATGAGGTCCCCCATGGTGAGATTGGTATGCTGCAGATCCGCGGCCCCAATGTATTTATCGGCTACTGGCGGATGCCCGAAAAAACTCGTGAAGAACTATTAGACGATGGCTTTTTCATCACCGGTGATCTCGCTATGGTCGATGAGCAGGGCTATGTGCATATCGTAGGGCGCGACAAAGACTTAGTCATTTCCGGTGGCTATAATGTTTACCCCAAAGAAGTGGAACAGGTGATTGATGAGCTGGAGCAAGTTGCTGAATCAGCGGTGATCGGTTTACCCCACCCTGACTTGGGCGAGGGAGTTACCGCCGTGGTAGTACGCCAGCCAGGCGCTGATGAAGAAAACCAGCTTGCAGAAGAGAAGATCATCCGCCATTTAGATGGACGGCTTGCCAAGTACAAGCAACCTAAGCGAGTATTTTTTGTCGATGAATTGCCCCGTAATACCATGGGCAAGGTGCAGAAAAATGAACTGCGCAAACAGTTCAACGATACCTACCGCAGCGCCTAGCCTTCTATTTAACCAGTAAAACCCAACCCCCGTATTTGCCCCTCCAATAGATAGTGGGTAAAAGATACGGGGTTTTCGGTAATCTGAACCATTTGCTCTACTAAATGTTAAGGTAAAGCCACTTAACGAACGATGGAGCAAACTGCCTTGACTACGCCTACCGTTACTAGCGGCATCACCGCCACCGAACTCTATCATTTAGTCAGACAGCCAGCGTCAAGCAGCGCCGGGAATGCAACCCTTGAGTGGCCGCAAGCCACCATTAGCTTAGATGAATCGAATCAAACCCTAATCTGGGAACTCAATGATTATGGCAACTTGCCGATCACACTCTCGCGCAGCGAAAATGAGTGGATCGCCATGGCACCTATCGTTGCGATAGAAAGCGTCACGAATACTGCCGAACTCAACGAAGTGCTGTTACGCCAGGGCATTTCGCTACCGCTGGCCTCCGTGGGTATTGTCGAGATCGACGGGCACGACTTTTATGTGGCTTACGGTCAGCTGTTTGGTGACTCTAAACTGGAGTCAATTTGCGCTGAGCTGCACGCCACAGCGGGTGCTGCCATGGAAGTTGCTGAACTGATACAAACGCATTTCGTCTAACGGTTACCATTTCTTAGTCTAATATCAGCGTCACCTCTGCGGTGACTTATAAGTGAGATTATTTATGTTAAGCAAAATTATGACTGCCCTGCGCGGCAAAGCGAATGAAACCGGCCAAGCAGTGGTTGATTCCCAGGCGCTGCGTATTTTAGACCAGGAAATTCGCGATTCAGAAAATAGCCTCAGCCAGTCGAAAACTGAACTGACTCGCCTGATGGGCCAGCGCCAGCTCAATAGCAACAAAGCGGACACTCTGGAAAGCAAAATTGCCGAGCTGGAAAAAAGCGCGGAAGCAGCGTTAGACAAAGGCGAGGAAGCCTTGGCGGTGGAAGTCGCTGAGCGCATGGTCGCGCTACAGGATGACCTGGAAGCAGAGCGCGCGATTGTTAGCGAATACGATGCCAGCATTGAAAAACTGCGTGGCGCGATTCGCAGCACCGACAACCAGCTTCGCCAGCTTAAACAGCAGGTTAGCGTGGTAAAAGCCACTGAATCGGCACAAAAAGCGCAGTCTGCCGTGGCGGCTCGCCACTCGGGTCAGAACAGTGCCATGAGCAGCGCGATGGAATCGCTAGAGCGCATCAAAGAGCGCCAGCAGCTCAACTCGGCGCAAATGCACGCAGCCGATGAGATGGCGGCGGAAGAGAGTGGCAGCTCACTGGAAGCACGCCTGAAAGCAGCCGGCATTGGCGGCACCCAGCGCAAAGCCGACGATGTGTTAGCGCGTTTGAAAGCCAAGAAAAACACCACTCAAGAGTAAGTTCCGCTCCCAACAAACTGATTAGCGAGGCAGGCCATGTTTAATTCGCTCAAAGCACTTTTCCGTGCATCTACGGAGAAGCCACCCGAGCCGCCTGCTACAGGCCGTCCGGTAGCAGCAGGCCTGCCGATGGGCGTCAGCCAGGAAGACCTTGAGGGGCTGCGACTTGATGGGCGCGTCAATATCAAACTGATCGGCCTGCGCGCCCACCCAGATACGCTCTTTAGCTGGGATGACGACGCCTATCACCATATTGCCGCGGTAGGTCACGTTGATTTAGGTCAGGGAGCGCATCTCGTGCGTTTCTATCTGGATAACGATACCTGGCTGCAGGCTAATATTGAGAATGGCAAGGTACTTGAATATAAGCTGTTCGACTTTTACCGGGTGTCTCATCTTTCGGATGCCGAGTTTGATAATTTGATCAACGGTGAAGATAAGCAGCCGGACAGTATCGGTGCCCAAACGGTTGCTCTTACGGCGACTTCCGATGAAGCGCGCACTTGTACCTATCAACGGGTATGGGGTAATGGCGACAGCCTCTGGTCACCACCGGTAGTATTTGATGAGCAGCTGATGACCACCGAGAGCGTCTCTGCACGCCATGTAACGCATCACGCAATGCTCTATGAGCGCCCTATTCAAGGCACTGAGCGCATGGAGTACTTACTGTTAAGCGCTGAAAATGATGGCGAAGGCAGCTTTATGGTCGTGCACAACCTAGGCGTTGATGTCGCTTCGGTCGATATCGATGCTATGTAAGCGGTAGACTGTTTTTTAAGCACCGTTTTTAAGCTTTTTTTGACTTAGATAAGGAAATATCCTCCATGGTGAACTACCTGTACGGCTTGCCGTCATTTATCGCTTATTTATTAACCGCGATTTTATTGCTTGCTGCCTTTATGTACTGCTATAGCCGTATTACGCCGCATCACGAATGGACATTAATTCGCCAAGGTAATGCCGCTGCTGCCACCGCCTATGGCGGCTCTATTTTAGGTTTTACCATTCCACTCTATAGCGCGATGGCGCACTCCATCAGCTTTATCGATTTTGTACTATGGAGCGTGGTGGCGTTTGGTGTTCAGTTGGCCACCTTCTTCGCCGTTAAGCTGTTTTTGCGCAAGCAGGGTGAAAGCCTCTCCCAGCACATTACGGAAGGCCATAACGCTTATGGCATTTTAATGGCCAGCGTGGCCGTGGCCGTCGGCTTGCTCAACGCCGCTTCGATGACTTGGTAACGACGACGTGGTAAAGGAGAGAGTCGGTATGTCTAAACACGATCACACCCCCCATTTGCCCCGCCGCAAGCGTAGCGGCCGCTTAACCCTGGCAATGATGGGCGCAGGCGCATTTGGCCTCACCGCCTGCGGACAGCCACCCGAGGAAGAGCAAATCACTGAGGTTGAATTCGACCAGCCGCGTAGTTTCCAGAGCGTCGAAGACTGCGTTGCAGAGAATATTTACACCCGCAGCGCCTGTGAAGATGCTTATCAAGCGTCCCTGGAAGCAGTGCCGCGCTATAGCACCCTAGAAGAGTGTGAAGCTGAGAATGGTGAAGGTGCTTGTACCGCGCCAACCGAAGAGCAGTCCCAAGCGGCAACGGGCAGCACCGGTGGCAGTTGGTTTATGCCCGCCATGATGGGTTACATGGTCGGTAGCATGATGTCGAATACTAACCGCGGGCGCTCTTTTGAACGGGTTTACCAGGAGCCGGTATACCGCAATCGTCAGAATCAGGGCAACTGGAACACCGCCTCGACCCAGGCGACTCAACGTGTCACCCAGCGTAACGATGCAATGCGCAGCTCGGTCGTACAGAACCGCCAAGCGGCTACTCAGCGCAGCGGTTTCGGCTCGCGCTCTTCGGCACGGGGTGGCTGGGGCTCCTAACCAGCGAACATTCACATGCTGCGAATCGATATTCCTGAACGCACTAACTGGAAAGCCCTGGCTCACGAGCTGGGGTTTAATTTTCATACCATCGAAGGCGAGCCTTACTGGAAAGAGGACGCCTACTACCAGTTCACCATGGAGCAGGTAGAGCGAGACATTGAAGCGCCTACCGAAGAGGTGCATGAGATGTGCATGGAGCTGGTCGATAAAGTCTGCCACTCCAATGCACTAATGCAGCGTTTGGCGCTACCCGAGCACATGTGGGACAGCATTCACAACTCCTGGAAATCAGGTCAGCCGCATCTTTATGGGCGGATGGATTTTGCCTACTCCGGCGATGGCCCGGCAAAGCTGCTGGAACTCAATTACGACACCCCCACCTCGCTTTACGAAGCGGGTTTTTTCCAGTGGGTGTGGCTTGAACAAGCCATTGCGCAAAATATCCTGCCGCGCCATGCCGATCAGTACAACTCCATTCAAGAGCGGCTGATCAACGCCATGGCGCACCTTGGTGACCGTATTGAAAATCGTACGCTCTACTTTTCGTGCATTAAAGATAACGCGGAAGAGCGCGCCACAGTGCACTATTTACAGGACGTGGCTGTGCAGGCGGGCCTCAAAGCACCGTTTATCTACACCGAGGATATTGGGCTGCGCACCGGGACTGAGCACTTTGTCGACCTTGAAGAGCGGCCTATCCATGCGATTTTCAAGCTCTACCCTTGGGAAGAGATGGCCGATGATGCCTTTGGCGAGAACATACCCCATTTAAACACCCACTGGTTTGAACCGCCCTGGAAAGCGATTCTCTCTAACAAGGGTATTTTGCCTCTGCTGTGGGAGCACTTTGAGGGCCATCCCAATCTTTTACCGGCGTTTTTCGAAACAGCTAACAGTCCGCCGCTGCCCGCCGGCTGGGTGCGTAAGCCGTTCTTCTCTCGAGAAGGCAGCAACATTGAATTGATTACCCCAGCGGGCCACCGCGAAGCCGTTGACGGTCCCTATACCGACAGCCCGTGGATTCGTCAGGCCTACCACCCCATGCCGCGGTTTGGTAACAATCACGCCTTAATCGGTAGTTGGGTGGTCGGTGACCGCGCCTGTGGTATGGGTATTCGTGAAGACGTTGGCCGTATCACCAAAGACTCCTCCTGCTTCGTGCCTCACGCGATTGTTTAAAATGACCTGGCGTTAACCCGCCAGCCATAAACAGCTGATCGCATCGCCCTCGGCTACCTCGCTATTGGGCGGAATAACCGCAAAAGCATCAGCATTAATGCAGGAAGAAAGCACGCCAGAGTTCTGATCATCAAAGGCCGTCGCCGTCACACCGCTGGATGTAAATTGCAGGGTCACGCGCATATAGTGCTCGCGCGGCCCCGTCGAGGTGGCAAAAGTAGCGCGAGCGGTTATCGTCGGCAGAGCGTTTAGTGCCGGGCAGTCCAACATAGCCCCGACCAACGGGCGTAAAAACAGCCAAGCACCGACGAACCCTGATACCGGATTACCCGGCAACCCCACAAAGCGCGCCTGGCGGCCATCACCCCTCGGCAAACGGCCAAGTGCTAATGGTTTGCCTGGGCGGATCGCCAGCTTCCACATATCAAGCTGGCCAATCGCTTCCAGCGCTGCTTTAACGTGATCTTCTTCGCCAACGCTGACCCCGCCGGTGGTGACCACTAGGTCTGCCTCACTAGCGGCGGCCGTCAGCAGCGCTACCGTACGCTCATAGCTGTCCGGCACACTGACGGTGCTGATGACCTCGGCACCAAAGTTCTCTAACAGCCGCTTCAGCATCGGCCGATTAGAGTTATACAGTTGGCCCGGCTTTAACGGGGTACCGGGATCAATAATTTCATCACCGGTCGAAAGCAGTGCCACCCGGGGCCGAAGACGAACGCTAACCTGGGTAATGCCCTGACCCGCCAAGTGGCCAAGGGCTGCTGCTTCGAGTCGTTCACCGGCCTTCAGCAGCACAGAACCGCTCTTCACATCGCGCCCCTGACGGCGGACATTATCACCCGCTGGAATGTCAGCAGGCATCAACGCGCGCTCACCATCAATCTCTACGCGCTCTTGCATCACCACGCAGTCGGCACCAAGCGGGATTTCACCGCCGGTAAAAATCCGCGCGCAGTTGCCTGGAGCAAGTGCTTGTGCCTGAGTGCCCGCTGCAATGCGCTGGCTCACCGGCAGCCACTGCCCGGCATCGGCAGCACGCAGCGCATAGCCATCCATCGCGCTGTTATCGAATGGCGGCACGTCCAGCTGCGCGATGACAGCGTCGGCCAGCACGCGGCCAGCAGCGGCTTCCAGTGCTACCTCTTCCGACATAACGGGGCTTACGTCTGCTAACAGAGCCTCAAGCGCGGCTGAAATGGGCTGCAGATCAGCCATGCTGACCTCGGCCTGGGATGACCAGGTTGGCAAAATTACAGGGCTTGTGGCGGCTATCCAGCTGCTCAGCTAGAATGCCGTCCCAGCCGGTGCGGCAGGCGCCGGTTGAACCCGGCAGGCAGAACACCACCGTGGCATTGGATAATCCACCGAGACAACGGCTCTGAATGGTCGAGCTGCCGATCTCTTCACTGCTTAGCTGGCGAAAGCGCTCGCCAAAACCTTCGATGCGTTTATCCAGTAGTACCGAGATAGCTTCTGGCGTGGAGTCACGGCCGGTAAAACCGGTACCGCCAGTGGTGATCACCACCTGAACGCTCTCATCGGCAATCCAATTCGCCACCACCGCGCGAATACGATAGACATCGTCAGGTACGATGCGCTTTTCAGCGAGGGTATGCCCGGCGCTGGTTAAACGCTCGACCAATGCCTGACCACTGCGATCCGTCTCTTCGTTGCGGGTATCAGAGACCGTCAGCACGGCGATATTGAGAGGAACCATCGCTTCACTCATGACATTCACCCCTGTTTGGCTGCTTTCTTTTTAGCGTGATGTGCGTCCCAAGCTGCCATCTGTTCGGGTGACGCAGGCGGCTGATAAAGCGCTTTCCATTCGCTGTAAGGCATACCATATACGTACTCCCTCGCCTCTTCATAGCTGAGGGTTTCACCACGTGTTTCAGCGGCAGACACCAGCCATTTAGATAAACAGTTACGACAGAAGTCGGCCAGGATCATCATATCGATATTCTGTACGTCTTTGTTATCGTCTAAGTGTTGAAGCAGGCGGCGAAACGCGGCAGCTTCGAGTTCGGTACGAGTCGCTTCATCAAACTGTTGCATCACGGTTCCTTTACTATCTTCGTTCACAATATGAGCAGACGTATTAAGACCCAGCATAACAAAAGACACCGCCATATTCGGCGGTGTCATGGGTTTTACTACTCGATTTACTTAGCCCATCAGCTTGGCCGCGAGGCTGACGGTTCACTGTGGTCACCTGACTTGCGGGCAGCCAGTTCTTCCTCAGAAATTGCTTGGCCTTTGACCTCTTCGTACCACAGGTTGTGGTGCTCTTTGGCCCAGGTCTCATCCACATAGCCGGTAGTCATCGCTTCAAGCGAGCCCTCAGTGCCGACGGTACCAATGTAAATATGGCCCAGCGCCACGGCAGTTAATCCTAGCGCGCCCACCGCATGGATGATATTCGCCCACTGCATGGTGTCACGGCTCTGATTAAAGTTGGGGAAATCGAGTACGAAACCACTCGCAATCACCACGACACCCGCCGTGGCCAGCAGCCAGTACCACGCTTTCTCGCCGCCGTTAGCAAAGCCAGCATCCGGATGGTGCTTGCCGGTTAAACCGCCTGCTTTTTTAAACCACACCCAGTCGTGCTTTTTAGGAATGTTGTCTTTTAACAGACTTAACAGCAGCACAATAAGCAGAATGCCAAAGATCGGCCCCAGGTAGTTATGCAGTACTTTAGAGGCGGAGATCATCCACGCCCAAAAGGCATCGCCGAACAGCGAGCGAAACACGAACTTGCCATACAGCAGATTTAAGCCAGTCAGCGCCAGCGTGATAAACAGCGTGGCAACCGTCCAGTGTAATGAACGCAACAGTAGCGACCAGCGAAACAGCT
Organism: Gammaproteobacteria bacterium; assembly: GCA_023485185.1. Next base: position 3,738 of record JAMCZP010000326.1, on the reverse strand, counting down.
TACGCCCGGTGCGGGGCTCGTCTAAATGCTTACGACCCACAACAAAGTAGAACAGCGTAATTACCGCCGCCATGCCCACTATCGCGATCAGCCCAAACGGCGATACCCAACGATTACGCAGTGTGCGCCACGTCTCGCCACTCGCGTTGATCAGGTTATAGGTGCTTTCGTGGCGAGAATCACGGAAATTTGCATCCGTTTCGCCACCACGTACCTGGCGCCACTGCTCGGCAGTGATACCAGGAGCAGCCGTGCTCATCTCGCGGTCAGGGTCGGCCTGAGCCACCGCTACCTGCGTAAAACCAAGGCTAAGCATCACGACAAGCGCGACCATTATCATACGCCCAATGCCCAGGGCGAGCCCTTTACCTGAGCGCGGCACCCTGGCGGGTGCCTGTGCAGTCAACAGGTTCATGACACGCCTCCTTACCCTTTACGGGTAGCATCGTAGGCTAGGTTATCGGCACTGGCCTGTGGGTTATTCGACCAAGCACCATCTGGATGGCCACGATGTACAACCCGTTGACGGAAGATATCGGCAACGTCTTGTGCATCACCGGCAAGCAGCGCTTTGGTGGAACACATTTCCGCACATAGTGGCAGTTTACCTTCGGCAATACGGTTAGAACCGTACTTGGCATACTCTTCTTCTTTGCTCTCGGCAGGACCGCCTGCGCAGAAGGTACACTTATCCATCTTGCCGCGCTCGCCAAAGGCGTTCTGCTGCGGGAACTGCGGCGCGCCAAACGGGCAGGCGTAAAGGCAGTAACCACAGCCGATACACAGGTCTTTATCGTGCAGTACGATGCCGTCATCGGTCTTGTAGAAGCAGTCGGTTGGGCAAACCGCCATGCAGGGGGCGTCGTCACAGTGCATACAAGCGACGGAAATAGACATTTCACTCGCTTCGCCGTCATTAAGCGTAACCACGCGGCGGCGCTGAATGCCCCACTCGACATCGTTGGCGTTTTTACAAGCGGTGACGCAGCCGTTGCATTCAATGCAACGCTCGGCGTCACACATAAATTTCATTTGAGCCATGGTGTTCTCCTCTTACCAGCGCGGTCTTTAACCGCGCTGGTATGCTGTCAGGTCAGTCGCGACTATTTTATTAGGCTTAAGCACGCTCAATGCGGCAAATGGTGCACTTGGTCTCTTGCATCAGTGTCACCGGATCGTAGCCGTAGGTCGTCGCGGTATTTGCTGACTCCCCAATAATGTAAGGATCAGACCCATCCGGATAACGGTCGCGCAGACTTTCCCCCTGGAACATTCCGCCGAAGTGGAAGGGCATAAACGCCACGTTGCGATCAACGCGCGGTGTTACCAGCGCCTTCACTTTGACGCGGCCGCCCTCAGCACCTTCTACCCACACCTCGTCGCCATCACTGACTCCAAGATCGTTGGCATTGCCCGGATTGATCTCGACGAACATCTCTTGCTGCAGCTCGGCCAGCCACGACATGGAGCGTGTCTCTTCACCCCCACCTTCGTACTCAACCAGTCGCCCAGAGGTAAGAATAATCGGGTAATCAGCGCTGTTATCGCGATCCTGGATGCTTTTGTACATGGTCGGCAGACGCATGATGGAGTCAAAATCATCCCAGGTCGGGAAGCGTTCGACTAAGTCACGGCGGGTGGTGTAAAGCGGCTCGCGGTGCTTGGGCACGGCATCCGGGAAGGTCCAGACGACTGCACGCGCCTTGGCGTTACCGTAAGGGGCGCAGCCATGCTCAATAGCCACTCGCTGGATACCGCCAGAGAAGTCAGTTTTCCAGTTTTTACCTTCAGCAGCCACTTTCTCTTCAGCCGTCAGGTCATCCCACCAGCCCAGATCTTTGAGCAACTGGCCGCTAAACTCAGGATAGCCGTCGTCGATATCACCGCCGACCGGAGCAGAACCTTCCGCCAGCAGGTTGACGCCATCGCGCTCGATACCAAAACGAGCGCGGAAGCCCATGCCGCCTTCCATTACCGGAATGCTGGTATCGTACAGATTAGGCGAGCCTGGGTGACCAAACTCTGGAGTGCCCCAGCAAGGCCAGGGTAGGCCATAGTAATCACCATCAGCCGGGCCACCTTGAGCGCGTAAATTCTCGAAGCTAAAGGTATGCCAGTTTTGCTGGTGTGCCTTTAGGCGCTCAGGGCTTTGTCCGGTGTAGCCTACTGTCCACATGCCGCTGTTGATTTCACGCAGGATATCTTCGATCAGCGGCTCGTCACCGTTCATCTCATAATTCATCACCAGCTCATTACCGAAGCCCAGCTTGCGGGCAAACAGATACATGATTTCGTGGTCTGGCTTAGATTCAAACAACGGCTCAATCACGCGGTCACGCCACTGAATGGAGCGGTTGGTGGCAGTGACACTACCGGTGGTTTCAAACTGGGTGGCCGCAGGCAACAGATAAACGCCGTCGTTGCGGTCATGCATGACAGCGGCAACCGTTGGATAAGGGTCAACGATGACCATCATCTCAAGCTTCTGCATGGCTTTCTGCATCTCGACACCACGGGTCTGGGAGTTAACCGCATGGCCCCAGTAGAACATCGCTTTCAGCGCAGTACGCTGAGAGATGTTTTCATCCTCTTCCAGCACACCGTCTACCCAGCGGGAAACTGTAATACCACTGGTGTACATCGGCTTGCCATCGGCGTACTCGGTGTCGTCAAAACGGCCTTTAAGCCACTCGTAATCGACATCCCATACCTGCGCCCAGTGCTGCCAAGCCTCTTCCGCTAAGCCGTAATAGCCCGGCAATGAATCAGAACCCAGGCCTAAATCGGTAGCACCCTGTACGTTATCGTGACCTCGCAGAATGTTAGCGCCGCCACCGGATTTACCAATATTGCCCAGCGCCAGCTCAAGAATGCAGTAAGCGCGGGTATTGTTGTTACCGGTGGTGTGCTGGGTACCGCCCATACACCACACAACACAGCCAGGACGGTTGTCGGAAAGGCGTTTAGCCACATCAAACATGTCCGCCTCGGAAACCCCGGTGACATCCTCAACAACGCTAGGAGTGAACTGAGCCACTTCAGCGCGCACTTCATCCATACCGTAGACGCGCTGATTAATGTACTCGCTATCTTCCCAGCCATTTTCAAAGATGTGCCACAGCAGGCCCCAAATATAGGCCACATCTGAACCGGGGCGAATACGTACATACTTACTGGCTTTAGCAGCCGTGCGGGTAAAGCGCGGGTCGGCAACAATGATGTCGCAGTTATTGCGCTCTTTAGCAATCAAGATGTGCTGCATCGCCACCGGGTGGGCTTCGCTGGGGTTAGACCCAATAAACAGCATCGATTTGCTGTTATGCATGTCGTTGAGCGAGTTAGTCATCGCCCCGTAACCCCAGGTATTTGCTACGCCGGCAACTGTCGTCGAGTGACAAATACGCGCTTGGTGGTCGGTATTATTGGTGCCCCAAAGCGAAGCGAGCTTGCGCATCAGATACGCTTGCTCATTACTGAACTTCGCCGATCCCAGCCAGTAGACGCTATCCGGGCCGTGTTCATCGCGCAGTTCAAGCAGTTTGTCGCCGATCTCGTTAATGGCATCATCCCAGCTCATACGCTCCCACTCACCCGCCACCAGCTTCATCGGGTATTTGAGGCGACGCGTTGAGTGGCCGTGCTGGCGTAAAGAAGCGCCTTTTGCGCAGTGAGCGCCACGGTTAATGGGGTGATCGAAAGCCGGTTCTTGCTTCGTCCAAATACCCTCTTGAACTTCTG
>JAMCZP010000086.1:387-7434 GCA_023485185.1 Gammaproteobacteria bacterium | reverse complement strand
GGCGCGAACTCAAGACGAAATTCGGCAAACCAACGTTAAAAAGATTCTCTTGGCAGCGGAGCAGCTATTCGCCGAAAAAGGCTACGCCGGTGCCTCGATGGGTGAAATCGCCCAGTTAGCCGATATCCCTAAGTCCAACGTGCACTACTATTTTTCGACCAAAAAAGCCTTGTACCAGGATGTGTTGCTGGAGCTTTTGGAGGTTTGGAAACAGGATGCGCTATGTTTTGAGCTCTATGATGACCCCCGCGTTGTACTCTCTACTTATATTCGCGCCAAGATGACCCACTCTCGCAATCGCGCCCACGGCTCAAAAGTATGGGCGGCTGAAGTGATGCAGGGTGCGCCGATCCTTAAAGAGCGCCTGCGCGATAACCTTTACGAATGGGCTAAGCTCAAAGAGTCGAAAATTCGCGAGTGGGTGGAATCAGGCCAGATTAATCCCGTCGAGCCTTCCTACCTGCTCTATATGATCTGGGCCTCCACCCAGCACTACGCCGACTTCGATTATCAAATTTACCTACTCAACGATAACCAAGCACTGGACGACCTACAGTTTGAAAAAGCCGTTCAGTCGGTGACTTCGGTGATCTTGAGGGGCATTGGGCTGACTGCGTAAGCAATACTCAGCTATTGAGCGGTACTGACGTATCAAACTTATGCCGCTTACGCGATAGTAGCGTGCGGAACTTGCGCAGGTTGTCATCGCCATAGAGCACGCGGTCGCAGAAGCGGTCGTATTCATCTAAATCGGCCACCGTCACAATCAATACAAAGTCACACTCACCGGTCACTTGGTAACACTGCTTAACTTCTGGTGCGCTCAGAGCTGATTTCAAAAAGCGCTGGTAGAGCGCCTTATTATCCCGCTCCATGGTGACTTCTACCACCATATGTAGGCACTGCCCGAGGGCATCAGGGTTAAGCAGTGCTACCTCTCTTTCAATGATTCCTTCGTCGCGCAATCGATTAACCCGTTTTAAACAAGCTGAGGGAGAGAGGGCCACTTCATCCGCTAATGCTTGATTGGTCGGGCTTGAGTCACGTTGAAGCTGGTCAAGAATGCGTCGATCAATGGCGTCCATGAAATAAAATGCTCTTTCTGTGCTTATAAAGAACGAAAAATGATTGTTGAATCTGTATTGGAGAGAAGATTCTGCATTGTCTCTATTACCATAACACTTATTCAAACGATGGCAATGGAGAGCTAGATGCAGACGAGCATTCGTTACCTATTGGGCGGTTTAGGTAGCGTTTTAAAAGACGCGCTGCGTGTTTATCTGACGCTATTTAAAATCTTGATTCCGGCACTGCTCATCGTCAAAGGCTTAGAGCTCTTGGGTGTAATCGGCTGGTTTGGAACGGTATTAGCCCCCTTAATGGGCGTGCTTGGTTTGCCCGAACAAATGGGGGTTGTGTGGGCAGCAGCACTCTTTACCAACTTGTACACTGCCATTGCGGTGTTTTTCCAAGTGGCTGGTGATACGCCCATGAGTACTGAGCAAGTAACGGTGCTAGGTGCGTTAATGCTGGTAGGACACTCGATTCCTGTTGAGGGAGCTGTTGCCAAGCGGGCGGGGGTACCCTGGTGGGCGACGTTAGTCCTGCGTGTTGGTGGGGCTTTGCTGTTTGCTTGGTTGTTACACTGTTTTTACTCAACGTTTGGTTTACTGCAGGCTCCGGTTGAGCTGATGTGGCAGCCAAGCTTTTCATCAGAGCCAACGCTAAGCGGTTGGGCCGTTGCTCAGCTTGAAACCTTAGCGCTTATTTTTGTGATTATTTTTGCGCTGATTGTACTCCTCAAACTTTTACAAAAGCTTGGCCTTGAGCGTGGGATTCATCTTGTGTTGCGACCGCTGCTCAAGCTATTGGGTATTGGCCGTTCGGCCGCTAATGTAACGGTGATTGGATTCACATTAGGACTAAGCTATGGTGCCGGGCTACTGATCCGTGACGTGCAGAATGGAGTACTCAACAAGCGCGATAGCATGTTAGCACTGTGCTTTCTCGGCCTCTGCCATAGCGTTATAGAGGATACGCTGCTGATTTTAATGCTGGGGGGCGATATATCTGGCATCTTGTGGGCAAGGTTGCTGTTTGCCATGATCGTCACTGCGGTTATTGCCCGTTGGCCAGAGCGCCCGGCTAGATTAAATAAGCGCAAACTCCGATAAACCCATCTGTAGCTCCTAGGCTTTGCCCGAAAACTGACTGCGCTCGGCCATGCGGCGTTAAAAAACGGCTCGTGCGCGAGTCCGATCAAAATGCTCATTTACATCCCGTAAACTCCGCTTTTTCGCCTTTTTTTGCCTTGCCTGACCTTCGCTCGCCGACTTTTCGTACAAAGCCTAGTTTATCTGGGCCTCCACAGCACTACACTGACTTCGACTACCAAACCTATCTGCTCAACGATAACCAAGCACTGGACGATCTACAGTTTGAAAAAGCCGTTCAGTCGGTGACTTCGGTGATCTTGAGGGGTATTGGGCTGACGGCGTAGTCGAGTAAAGATGACTTGAAAGCTAATAAGTAGACACCTAGACTATGTCTGCATAGTCTAGGTGTCTACTTATGGATCAAATGATCGCTCGCCAACGCTTGGATGCTTGGGATCGTCAGGGGCGCACTGTCTTCACGCTGCGAGATCTCGCCAAACTGTTCCATGAAGATAGCCCGAAAACGCTGCAAGAGGGCGTGAACCGCCTGCGTCGTCATGGGGTACTTGAGGGCGTTGCGCGGGGTATCTATCTCTATGCGCTCTCTCGAACTCCAGATGCCTATCGGCTGGAGCGTATCGCTCGAGCCATGCGCCGCGGTGAATACAGCTATGTTTCTTTAGAATCTGCCTTATCTGAATACGGCGCTATCTCACAGATTCCGGTTGATCGACTGACGGTTATGACGACTGGCCGAAAGGGAACCTACCGCACACCTTATGGCACCATCGAGTTTACCCACACGCGGCGCCCAATCACCGAACTTATGGGGCGAATGAAGGATATTGGCCGCCCCCTCAAAATCGCGACACCAGAAGCCGCGTGGTCTGACCTTAAACGCGTAGGCAGAAATACCCACTTAGTCGATGTCGAGGTGCTAAATGAGCCGGATTGAGCCTGGTGATTATGAACAGCTAGTGGCGAGGGCAATGGAGGATCCCGCGCGTAAAGCGATGCGTCCGGTAATTGAAAAGGAGCTGCTGCACTTTGATATTTTGCATGCTCTTGATCGGGAGGGGTTGTTAGATACGCTGACGTTCCAGGGTGGGACTTGCTTGCGGCTTTGCCGGGGATCTCCGCGATTCAGTGAAGTCCTGGATTTTGCGGGAGACCGAGACTTTAAACGCCAAGATTTTCTGCAAATAAAAGAGTGTATTGAAGAGTATGTCAGTCGCCGCTATCGCCTAGAGGTGACGGTCAAAGCCCCCAAAGAGCTCAGAGACGATCCTCGTTACGCTGATGTTCGTGTCGACAAATGGCAGGTTGCCGTTGTGACAGCGCCGATACGCCCAGACATTCCAAAGCAGCGAATCAAGTTGGAAATCGCCAAAATTCCTGCTTATACCCGTGAGGCGCATGCTATCCAGATTAACTATCCCTTTCTACCTGATGGGTACAGCGATCTTTTGGTGGTCACTGAGAGTGATGATGAAATCATGGCAGATAAACTTGTCTCGCTGGTAAATACGAAAAAGTATGTACGCCACCGGGACATCTGGGATCTGCAGTGGTTAAAACAGCAGGGCGCAACACCCAATCTTGATTTGCTTCAGCGCAAACTAAGAGATTATAGCGTTGAGGATTATTCAACTATGGCTCGTGGCATGATTGAGCGACTTCCAAATATGATTTCAGGCTCTGCTTTTCACTCAGAAATGACTCGATTTCTACCTACTGACACGCTGGCGCGAACGCTGGATAATCCGCGATTTGCTAGCTTTCTGTCGCGAGAACTCACAGCGATGCTTAGTTCGGTTGTCGCAGCACTTGACGGGCATGATCCAAACACACGACCTCCTGAATTTAAGCTTTGAAAACCAATTTGCCTTCTCAACCATTTGAAACAGCCATACAGTCTGCTATCAGATGAGGCGTTGAAGGAGTGCTCAAAACCCCTTTTACGAAGATCCCTGCTTTTCAGTTATTTTGAACAAAAGAGGGCATGTTCTTATGATACGAAATCTGCTTGATTTTCTAACGGTTCTTGTTGTGGCCAGCGTATGTGCTCAAAGTGCTTATGCCCAGCCAACAGTTCAAGCTTTAAACATTGAATCCGACGAGGGTGCAGCACTATTAGAACGCCTGCGTGAAGGCGGACTAGTGATGTATATACGCCATGCCGATACCTCTGGGCAGCAATGCGACACCTATAACGATAGCGCTGGGCGAGAGGGGCAGCGCAATATCTCATCAATGGGCCGCGAACAAGCGGCTGAGCTAGGCAAACGGATTGAAGAGCTGGGTATCCCTATCGCGGAACCTATTCTGTCTGGCCCGGTGTACCGTGCGCGTGATACCGCTGAACTGGCTTTCGGCGTCGATAGAGTCAGCGTGACGGATAGCCTGCTCGCTGATGATTATGCCCGTGGGCGTCTCGACTGGGTGTTGTCAGAACACCGGCGTCTGTTTAGTGAGCCTATGGCAAAGGGAGAAAATCGCGTTCTCGTTGGTCACCGTACTCCTGCTCAAATGATTTTCGGAAGCATCGTTTCTGGCACAAGCCTGCCGGAAGCTGGCGTTCTGGTGCTGGAACCGCGCGGGACTGAAGGCACCGAACTGCTGGGTGTTCTGGAGATTGTGCCGGCTATTAATGGCGGTAATCCACCCTGTTCGTAGGGTTGACGCGATGACCGTTCGATATATTGTATATGGCTAAAACTTCACAGTGCTTAGCCTTTGTCAGTAGCCACCTGCTCAGCAATCAAGCACAGCAGCTCATACATAATGGTAGCGCCAAGCAGCGCCGTATTGCCGCTGGGGTCAAAGGGAGGTGAGACTTCCACCACATCGGCACCGATCAGCGGTAGGCCGCGAAAGCCACGCACTAGCTGCAGTGCTTGCAGGCTGGTGAGGCCACCTACTTCTGGGGTGCCGGTGCCCGGGGCGAAGGCGGGGTCGATGCTGTCGATATCGAACGAGAGGTAGACCGGGCCATCGCCCACTACGCGGCGAGCTTCGGCGATCACTGCCTCGATTCCTAGCGTATCTACTTCCTCCATAAACATCACTCGCATGCCGCTAGCGTCAGAATAGTCCCAGCCTTGTGTAGTGTTTTGGGCGCCGCGAATACCAATCTGCACCGTGCGTTTAGGATCGATCAGGCCATGTTCGCAGGCGAGCCGGAAGGGGCCGCCGTGGTGGAATTTTGAGCCCTGAAACTCGTCCCAGGTGTCGGTATGAGCATCAATATGGATCAACCCCACCGGGCCATCGGCCGCTAAGCCACGCAGGATGGGATAGGTAATCGAATGGTCGCCACCAACGCTTAGCGGGATAACGCCTGCTCGGCGAATCGCCGAGTAATAAGCGGCAATATCATTGGAGACCTGCTCAAGGTCGTAGATCGACGAAAAGCGCACATCACCAATGTCGGCAATACGTGCCTGGGCAAACGGGTCCAGCCGGGTAACATGATGCAGGCTGCGCATCATGCTCGATTGGTTGCGAATCTCCCGCGGCCCGTGGCGGGTGCCTGGGCGATTGCTGACGCCGCCATCAAAAGGAATGCCGACCAGGGCAATATCAAGTTCGTCTAACGATTCGGCTAGCGGCGCACGCAAGAAACTGGCTATTTCCCGATAACGTGGCTCTTGGCGTGGTAGGTAGCTTTCGCCGGTGGCGGCATTGCGGCGAGTGCCGTCGGTGCCCTTGGTCATGTGGCTCTCCTTATCGGGTTAGGCTCGCCAAACTGGCGGCTAACAGTTGCGTGCCTGCGACGGCATCATCGAGTTCGGTATGCTCATCGGGGTGATGACTAAGGCCATCGCGGCAGGGCACAAACAGCATCGCCGTTGGGCAATGATTAGCGAGGTGAATAGCGTCATGAAAAGCGCCTGATACCAATCGCGGTGCGGTTATTCCCAGCTCGTGGGCAGTATCATCAAGCAGGGTGGTAAGTGTGGCGGGAAACGCGACGGGCTCAATCCGAGACAATGGTGTAAGGGTTGCTTGGCAACCTGCCCAGCTCTGTTGAGCGAGCTTATTAAATTCGGCTTCCAGCGCTTTTAGTGTGGTCGCTTCGGGGTGGCGTAAATCAATGCTGAAGGTGACGTGGTCAGGAATCGTATTCACCGAACCAGGGTTAACGGTAAACTTGCCGATGGTAAAGCGCACCCGGTCCTCATTGTCTCTTGCGGCTTCCCGTAACGCAGTTGCCAGTGCACAGGCGCCCTCTAATGCATCGCGGCGCATAGCACGCGGCGTAGTGCCCGCGTGGTTGGCGCTCCCTGTTACCGTTACTTCAAGCCAGCTAACGCCTTGAATTCCTTCAACAATACCTACGGAAGCACCGGCTCGCTCCAATATTGGGCCTTGCTCAATATGCAGTTCCAGGAAAGTGTGCATGGGCGTTGCCAATGAACGTCGTGGCACACCGGCGGTGTTCAGTGCAGCCAAGCAAGTGTCTAATGCACTTCCCAGGCTGACGCCGTCGCTGTCTTCAACCTCGCGCGTTTCATCAAGGCTGCGCACACCACAAAAGACCGCTGAGCCAGAGGTGCCGGGGGAGAAGCGCGCCCCCTCTTCATTGGTCCAACTCACCAGCGATAGAGGGCGGCGCGGGTTAAAACCAGCCTGTTTAAGTGCGCGTAGTGCCTCAAGCCCTGCCAACACGCCCAGCGCACCATCGTACTTGCCACCCGCCGGTTGGCTATCCAAATGACTGCCCGTGACGACAGGCTCAAGCGCAGGGTCGCTGCCGGGCACATCAAGAAACACGTTGCCGATAGCGTCGACGCTTGCCTTGGCACCCAGGGCGCTGGCCTGCTCAATCAGCCAAAGCCGGGTGCGGGTGTCGTTGTCATCAAGCGCTAAACGCGCCACGCCACTGATG
>JAMCZP010000086.1:0-377 GCA_023485185.1 Gammaproteobacteria bacterium | reverse complement strand
CCGTGGCTAAGTCGTTGGCGAGTCGTTCCGGGTTTACCGCTGCCGCTATCGCCGCTAAATCAATAACGGTCTTGTCGGTTGGATAATGAAGGTGGCTTTCCATCAGGCTCTCCCTAGATGCTTTTATTCGTAGACTTCAAAATGTACCTCGACAGGCACACAGTCTGCACCGTTGATGGGAATAATATCTTGCGGGCAGGCGGACATTGCCACAATACAGTCCATCTCAGCGCGTAGCTCGACGTAGTCACCGGGTTTGGACACCGGCGGGCACCAGTCGACTTTCATCTGCGCATTCACGGGAATGTTCATCCATAAATTGAGCGGCTGGGGCACCTCGGGGACATCTACACCGATGGCTTTCATGGCTAACCGTA